>DATFQZ010000325.1:0-7004 GCA_035263765.1 Candidatus Angelobacter sp.
TCTCTGCGCGCACCCGCTGCGGCACCCGCGCCGGCTGCTCCCGTCGCGCCCAGGCCTTCGGCTGTTCCTGTGCAAGCCGCGCCGGCTACGCCTCAACCTGTAGCCGAAGTCGATGTTCAACCCCCGGCCGCTGAATCAGCGCCCGCAGAACAGGAAGCGGCTTCAGTCCAGGAGTTCTCCTTCGACGTCCCGGACATGCTCGAATCCCAGCCTGAGCCCTCGGTCTCCGAGCTACCCGTCGCGGCGCCGCCAGAACCGGTCGCAATGCATCTGGAACCCGCCATGGCTGCGGAGACAGCCAAGGAAGAGGATCACGCCGACGAGTGGGAAGACATGGTCTCCGTTGAAGGGGAAGAAAAAGCTTCTCACGCGAAGGAGGCGGCGCCTGAGCCGCCCCGTGCACCGGAGATGGAAGTCCTCGCTTCGCCCGCGAAGGAACCAGAACCGGCGGCTGCGCCTCCCGAGGTCTCAGCCGCGGACAAGATTCAGGAAATCCAGTTCTATATTTCCCAGCAAATGTGGGACGCGGCCAAGAAAGCCATCCTCGATCTCACCGAAATTGCGCCCAACGCGCACGAAATCACCGACCTCATCTCCGCGGTTTCCGCGGGGCAAGCACGGGCCGCACGAGCCGCTGCTGCCAAAGCCGAAGCGCCGGTCGAGGAGACTCGGGTACGTCCAGAGCCCGCGAGGAAGACTCCTGTCGTCGAGGCTGTGCGGGAAATGCCGGTGCAAATTGCTCCCCAACCGGAACCGCCCGCCGCGGTCGCGCAGGCTTCGTCCGTGCCCGCGCTAATGGAATTTCCGATCGCGGCTGAACACGCTCCGGTGGCTGAAGCCGTCGCACACGAAGAGGTTGTAATCGAGCCTGTCGCGCCACCGCCGCCTCCGCCGCCTCCCGTCCTGCCAACGGGCAAGAAAGCCACGACGGTCGAGCCGGTGCACACCGAAGTTGCCCCCGCCAAGCCCGCTGTACCGGCCAAACCGGCTGTCGTGGAGCCGCCGCCCGAAAAGATTGTGGCTGCGCCCCTTAAGCCTGCAAAGCCTGCTGCGCCGGCGCCCGCTGCCGAAGTTCTGGACGACATTCTTGCCATTGCGCCGGAAGCCGCAGAGCCACCGCCGCCGGCTCCTCCCGCTGCAAAGAAGAAGACAGCGAAAGTCGCGTCCACAGAAGAGATCCTCAGCGACTTCGTGGTCGATCTCGAAAACACCGACCTTGTCGACTTTGTTCCCCATGCCAAGCCGGAACCTGTCCCAGCGGCAAAAGCTGCGCCGGCAGCCGCCGCGGTGGCGGCGCCATCGCCTACAGCCTCGGCGGCCCCGGCACCGCAACCGGCGCACAGCCGGCCCGGTCCGGGGATTGCCGCACGGGACGCACGTTCCGCAAACGGCGACATGCAGGATGCCGAATCCGCGTCCGTACTGAGCAACATTCTGGCCGAGCTACAGGAAGAGACCGAGGAAGAGCCTGTGGCCGAAGAGGATCCCGAGACGCACTACAACCTGGGCATCGCCTTCAAGGAAATGGGCCTGCTCGATGAAGCCATCGGCGAGCTGCAAAAGGTTTGTCACTCCGTCGACCGCGGCAGTAATTTCTCCCAGCCCATTCAGGCCTACACCTGGCTGGCGCAGTGTCTGGTGGACAAAGGCGCGCCGGAAGCCGCAGTGCGCTGGTACCAGAAAGCTCTGCAGTTGCCTCGCCTGGATGACGACAGCCGCTGCGCCATTTATTATGATCTGGCGACGGCTTACGAGGCCACCGGCGACAAAAAGCTCGCTCTGGCCAATTTCATGGAAGTCTACGGCTCCAATATTGACTTCCGCGACGTAGCCAGCCGCATCAAGGCATTGAAGTCGTAGAATCTCCGTAGCATCCAGAAATTACGTCCCAGCATCTTGAAGCTCACTTCCTCTAATCTCGTGACTCCTGCAGGTCCCCAGCCTCTTCATGAATACGCCGACGCGCCGGTGTGGCTCCAGCGGATTTTCGCGGCCACCTACGTGCTGTTCTGCATGGTGTTGGGCCTTTGGCTGGTGGTGCTGCCTTGGACCAGCAACTGGTTTCCCGCTGGGTTCGTGTCGCACTGGCCGGCGTTGCAGGGAGTGTTGCAAAGCGGCTTTGTGCGCGGCGCTGTTACCGGCTTGGGACTGGTGGACATCTGGTGCGGAGTCCTGGAAGTGATCCACTACCATGACCGGCCGCCTGCGCCGCCACCGGCGCAGCAGAATGAAAGCTCTCCTGATGGAAACTCGCATGACGGACAACACTAAAAAAACTCAACCCGCCTTGGAGGAAATCGGAGCCCATCCGGCGCCGCTCGCCTATCTGAACCCGGAATACCTGAACAGCCCTGACGGACGCATCCTGCGCATCCTCGCTGAATACGCGGAACCTCTTTCGCGCTTCCGCCGCGAGAAGATCCAGGACACTGTAGTCTTCTTCGGCTCCGCACGTTTTGGCGGACTGGACGAAGCCCAGCACAAGCTGAACAGTCTCGAAAACTCAAGCGCCGCCGCAAAGCCGAATCAGCCCGGTAACCAAAGTGTCGCCGACGATCTGAAGCGCGCCACTGTCGGTGTGGAGATGGCCCGCTACTACGAAGAAGCACGGCAACTGGCGCACATGCTCACGGAGTGGTCGGTAACCCTGCCCGGCAAGCGCCACCGGTTTGTGGTGACTTCGGGCGGCGGACCCGGCATCATGGAGGCCGCCAACCGCGGCGCCCGCGAAGCCGGCGGCAAGACCATCGGCCTGAACATCCGTTTGCCTTTTGAGCAGCTTCCCAATCCCTACATCACGCCGGATCTCAACTTCGAGTTCCACTATTTCTTCATGCGTAAGTACTGGTTCGCATACCTCGCGAAGGCACTGGTGGTCTTTCCGGGGGGCTTCGGCACTCTCGACGAGCTATTTGAAATCCTGACGCTGGCTCAGACGCAGAAGCTGGCCAAGAAGATTCTGGTCCTGGTGTACGGCAAGGAATATTGGAACAAGGTGCTGAACCTCGGCTCGCTCGTGGATTCCGGCGCCATCTCGCCCGAAGATCAGAAACTTTTCTCCTTCGCCGATTCGTCGGCCGAAGCTTTCCAGTTCCTGAAAGATGGTTTGACGTATTACCATCTCCAGCCTCCAGCCAAGCCGGCAGAGGAAGGCCCGGAGATCGCGAAGACGTTGCCGTGAAACTCAGCCATTAGTCGTTGGCTCTTAGCAATTAGCTCAGCTAGAGCCAGCCGTTCGAGGACTACCAGAGAAACGGCCTTATTGACTTGCAGACAAGCGGCTGACGGCACACGCGGCGATTCATCGTCTGAGCCGCGCCTGCAGTCCCGCCCTCCGGCGGGACGACTGAGAATAGCCCGGCATGTCCCGAGGCGCGTAACACGCGCCGGAGGGTAAATGCCGGGAAAGTAAGGAAAAGCAAACCTACCGCACTGCCGTAGGCCCGCGCGCAGCGCAGCGGAGCGCGCAGGGGGGAAGGCGCCGCCCTCTTCCGCGTGAGCGGTTAGACTATCAGCCATGGGCACGGATTACCTGGAACTGTTGGATCGGATTACGGCCGAGATGATCATCCGTGCTGATGAGGCTGATCTGATTTGCTTGGTTGAATCGCGCACTACCAGAGACGGGCCACCGGTCTGGAAAAATTATTGGAACGCCGAGCAAGATTGCCTCATCGATTTTCCCCGTGCCACCACAGCAACGGAGAGACTCAAGCTCAAGTCACAGCACGGCACCGCCCTGGAGGAAATAAAGGACGACTTGCTGCGCGAGATGTGCGTCAGCGCGGTTTCCATTAGCGTCGACTATTGGGGCTGCTGGGCCGACGTATTCGCAGGCAAAGACCCAGCAGACGCAATTCCCTGGGAGGACTTCACCGCTCCCATACGGCGAAGACACAAAACTGAAAAGGAAGAGTGGGAGACCTCCGGCCGCTATCTCTTGACCGATGAAAACGTGGACTCCATTCTTCGCTCCCTGGAAGCGCATAAAAATGAGTTGACCATAATGGGTGAGCCTGAAATTACGCACCTGCGATTGTGGCAGACCTTCTGCCGCAGAGTTCGAGGTTTCTGCATCGTTTATCAAATTGATTTCTGACTATTTCGCTCGAGCCAATATATCGATCTTCTTCGCGCTACGCCGCGTTTGCGGCTGCGCGTTCGCCTTCGGCAGAGCGGATTGTTTTTCTTTTCTTGTTACCCGGCACTTACGCCAAATCCCGGTTACACCGGGACTCGGCGACGTACCGGGCTACTTTCGGCCGTCGCTAGCGCGACTGTAAAGTGCAGGCCGTTGATCATGATGGGGCGCCTGCGTGGCGCGGCTAACGGTCACTCGCCCAGCGTTGCCGTGACCAGTTCCGTATCCAGGTACTCGGTGACTTCTTTGAGTTTGCCTCCGGAGAGACGAAAGACAAAACAATACCTGTTGTTGTACGGCTTGCCGGAGAGCGTCGTGTTATGGCCGCGAGCTTCAACCACCGCGTAATCATCCTCGGCAATCACGCGGTCGGCTATCGTCCGGATATGGCCGGCGATCCGGGAACGCAGCGTGCCCAAAAGCTCGGTCAGAACAACTTGCTTGCCGGCATAGGTCTTCGACCACTTGGTGTTACCGGTAACGGTCCAGCTGAAGTCGTCAGCCATGGCCTCAACGAACGGCCTGGAATTGCCTTCCGCCAGCGCGGCAAAGATTTCCTGCATCAGTTTTTTATTTTCAGTCGCGCTCATAAGTGCTTCTTAGAATAGCATCGTCACCTTAACACCCGCTTTCGCGCGACGGCTCCCCAACCCAGGACTGTTCTCATTGCCTCGCACCTCCTCCAGGCGCGATAATGCCTCCTGCAACTCTGGCCGGAGCTCATTCCAGATTGCGAGGTCTCCTTTATGAAACTTGCTTTTCGCTGCAGCCTGCTGTTTTTAGTCATCGTGAGCGCGCTATCCGCAAGCGCGCAGAACTCGAGCACGCACAACCCGACCTGGTGGAACAAGTACCTGACTCTGCTGAACCAGCCGGCAGATAGCTCTCATGGCCCTAGCTCATCCCTGAGCGTGGGCACCAACGTTGATGTCTCCAACGAATGCGGCCCGCAGAGCGAGACGTTTATCGCCATCAATCCTGTCAATTCCACGGTCCTGGCCGCGGGATCGAACGAGATCTTCCGCCTGCCCATGCGCGGATACTTTTCCGCCAACAACGGTTCGAGTTGGGGCGGGGTCGATCTGCCGTTGCCGCCGGCGATCGGTACAAACGGCATCGACTTTGGTTCCGACCCGTCGCTGACGTTTGACACCCAGGGCAACACTTTCTACAGCTACATTGTGGTGTTCTTCAGTGCTGGCAAGGGCAAGGGCGCCATCAACGGCACGGAGATGGCGGTCGCCAGATCCACAGACGGGGGCCAGACCTACCCCAGCGTAAATTTCTTTGCCTTTAACGGCGGCAGCAATCACTTCAATGACAAGCCGATGATCACCGCAGACACCAACACGGGCAGTCCGTTCCGCGACAACATCTATCTCGCGTGGGACTCCGCCAGCGGCGGCTCCGCGACCGGCGGCGGCGTGCACGTGGCCACCTCCAGCGATCACGGCGCCACGTTCACCTCAGTACGCGCTGATAATCCCAGTGGCCCGGGCCGTTCGATCGGGGCTGTGCCGTTTGTCGGGTCGGATGGAACGGTTTTCGCAGCCTGGAACGATTTTGCCGCCAACGTCATCGCCTTCGCTCGCTCCACGGACGGCGGCGCGACCTGGCAGCGGCCCAGCATTGTTGCAACCAAGACCGCGGTATTCGATGTCGCCGTACCGGCGGAGTTTTCCCGGCATGCTCTGGTTTACCCCGCATGCGCCGCCGACCGCTCCAGCGGCGCCCATCGCGGCCGGCTCTATTGCTCGTGGATGGACCTGACCGCCGCGGGCACAACCGACATCTTCCTCGCGTTCTCTGACGATAAAGGCAACACCTGGTCGCAGCCGGCGCCGGTCACCGACCAGCTCAGCTTCCCCGTGGACCGCTTCAACCACTGGCTCGCGGTCGATCCGGTCACCGGCGACGTGAACGTTTCTTTTTATGACACGCGCAACGACACCACCGGCTTCCGCTTCCAGACCGATACGTTTTTCACGCAGTCGAAGGACGGCGGGCAGAGCTTTTCTTCGCCCAACACCCGCGTGAGCACGGTGAGCTCGAACGAGCACGATTGCAACGGCGTTTTCCCCTGTGTCGCCATCGACTACGGCAACCAGCAGGGCGACTATGAAGGCCTGGCGTCTTTCGGAGGCGTCTCCCACCCAGTCTGGACTGACAGCCGGCAGCAAGAAGTCCCGCTCCCGGGCTGCAGGACAGGCTTGGCTATGGAGGAGGTTTTCACCGCTGTGGTGAAGTAAGGGAGGCTTCTCCGCGATCGCGGGTTGTTGCTCCGATCACAGATGACAAGGTTGTTAGCTACGTGACGCGCGGCGCGCCGACGATGAACGCTTTGTTGTAACGGCTGCGTCCAAGCTGGACTTGAGCTCAGCGAACGCGGGTGTTGGACCATTCCAGCGCAGCTGCTCTACGTCGTCGAACAGAGGAATATCGGTGCGGAGCGTAGCCAGCTTGCGAAAAAGCAGTGCGCTCTCCCACTCGCGCACGAGCGTGGCTGCAAGCGAGCTCGCGTTGGCGCAGTTCACGTGCCAGTCGCCGGAATCTTTGGGGATAGCTTCAAGATGAAGAAACTTCCCCAGTACAGCAGCCGACGACTTCGCGCCCCAGCCGGGAAGCCCCGGGTAGCCGTCAGCCGAGTCGCCGACTAAGGCCAGATAGTCAGGAATCGATCCCGGCGTAACGCCGAACTTCTTCACGATGCCCGGTTCATCGAAGGTCACGCCGGTCCGGCGATTCAGTTGGACGACGCGTGAGCCGGACACGCATTGCGCCAGATCTTTGTCCGGCGTGCAGATGATCAGCTGCTCCACTCGGTTGTCCTGACCAGCGGCCGCCGCGGCGGCGGCGAGAGCAT
>DATFQZ010000326.1:0-2353 GCA_035263765.1 Candidatus Angelobacter sp.
TCCGATCCGATCAGCTGGTCGTATACCTCGCGCACGGTATTCGAAGGCATGGCGAAACCCACGCCCTGGTATCCGAACGACTGGGTGTAGATTGCGGTGTTGATGCCGATCACTTCGCCGCGCATATTGACCAGCGGGCCGCCGGAGTTGCCGGGATTGATAGCGGCGTCGGTCTGGATGAAGGACTGGAACTGGCGGCTGGGGTTGATATTGCGGCCAATGGCCGAGACGATTCCGGCCGTCACCGTGTTTTCCAGGCCGAAGGGACTGCCCACAGCCAGCACCCAGTCGCCCTGGGACATGCCGTCGGAATCGCCCAGCCGGGCGGGAACGAGAGTCAACTCCTTGGGTGGATCGATCTTGATCACCGCCAAGTCGGTCTCCCGGTCTATGCCGATGATTTTGGCATCGCGCAACACCCCTGGCGCGTCACTGTTGATGCGCACGCGCACCCGGTCGGCCCCCTCCACGACGTGGTTGTTGGTAATGATGTAGCCGTTCGCGTTCAGTACCACGCCGGAGCCGAGTGAGCGCTGGCGTCCGCCTCCAGGACCATCGCCAAACGGGTTCTGGTCTTCGCCGTCGGGATTCTGGCCGCCGAAGAAGCGATCAAAGAAATCCTGGAATGGATCTTCCCCGCCATTGTCCCCGCGGTTGGGTCGACCGGGGCGCCGGCGAGGCTTGGCTGCGGATTCCGTACTGATATTGACCACGGATGGAGCAATCTGCTTGGCCACCTGCCCAAACGTAGTGCTCAACTGCTGGGGGGATTGCATGGGCAACAGGGCCGCGTCCGGTCTGGCGAAGCTCCCCTTCACACCGGTGCGGCTCAGCACTGTGCCGATCAGGATACCCAGCGTCAGAGTCAGCAGAACCATCAGCGTGGAGACAGGCCGTTGGGTCCTGATCCGTGCAATCAAAGCGGCTAAGCGCGTGTTCATACGCAACCTTCCTTCAGGGACTATTGCAATACCGATTATAAATGTAACCCTCCCGGACAAGCCAAAGTCGCGTTCTTCCGTGGAGAGACTTCCAGTTAGACGCATCAGCACGGCAGGGCGTTATCCTGGAGGGCCGACGGGTTGGGGTGCGTCCGCAATCTCGCGGTCAGGCTGGGACACCTGTCCCAAAAGCTCAGACACCAGCACGCCGGCCAGAATCAGCAACGCCCCGGCGCCGGACCTCGTATCCAGCCTTTCCTTTAGGTAAATGAAAGAAGTCAGCCAGGCAAAAACCGGCTCCAGCGTAAAGATCAAGGCCGCATGGGTGGCGGGAGTAAACTGCTGCGCCCACGCCTGCACCGTGAACGCCACCGCGGTCCCAAAGATTCCCGTCACCAGGATCGTCGCGACGACGCTGGGGGAGGGATGGAGATGAGGATGTTCGAGCAGCGGTGTGGACACCGCGGTGAGCACCGCCGCAACTGCGACCTGCAAAAAGGCGATCTGCTCGAAGGGAAAGCGCTCCGCGGATCGGCCCACCAAGATAATGTAGAAGGCAAACGCCACGGCACAACCCATGGTCAGCAGATCTCCGGAGTTGATCCTGCCGAAGTCAGCCAGATTCTCGCGCCCTGCCGGCACCGTCATGAAAAAAAGTCCGGCCAGCGCCAGGGCGATGCCGGCGGCCCGCCAGGGATGAACCCTGGTCTTCCAGAAGATCAACAGGAACAGCGGGACCAACACGGTCGAGACGCCGGTAAGGAAAGCCGACTTCGATGGCGTCGTCAGAGTGAGGCCTGTAGTTTGTAGCGTGTAACCAAGGAAGAGAAAGATGCCAACCAAGATCCCCGCCAGCAGGGCGGGAGGCCTGAGCTGAGACAATTGCTTCCGATAAACCACCGCGAGAATGGCTGCGGCCAGCGACAAGCGCACCGCGTTCAGCAGCAGCGGCGAGGAGTCCGCCAGGGCCTTTTTGATGAGAACGAAGGTGCTGCCCCAGATGAGGGTAATCAGCACTAGCAGCAGATGAGCCTTGATCGACCGGGACACGTTGTTATCTTAAATGCAGGCAATTAGCAGTTAGCAATTAGCAATTAGTACCCTGTGCCATTTGCCAATTGCTATTTGCTAATTGCCCGCCTGTCTGTGAAACAATTGCCGGTTCCACGCGGAGAGGAGCTATTCATGGCCAAGGTCGCAGGAGAAAAGCTGCTCAGCGAAGCGATCCGGGAACGGCGGGCTACGCCCAGCTTTGAAGATGTGCCTATCCACGATGCCGATCTGGAAAAAATTCTTCGCGCCGGGCTGGAGGCGCCTAGCGGCTACAATCTGCAGCCGTGGCGCTTCATTGTCATGCGCGATCGCGCCCAGAAAAAGAAGCTTCGCCAGGCTGCATTCAATCAGTCCAAGGT
>DATFQZ010000327.1:0-8507 GCA_035263765.1 Candidatus Angelobacter sp.
CTGGGCGGCGTTTACCTGCCGGAGCGCGACGAGGCCCTGGCCTATCGCACCTTGATCCGCGACCATTACCAGGAGCTCCAGCAAATTCTGGCCGGCAAGAACTTGCGGCGCACTGTGGGCATATTACAGGGCGAGCAACTCCGCCGCATTCCACGGGGCTTCTGCCCGGGCCATCCGGCGGAAGGGCTGTTGCGGCACAAGCAGTGGTACCTGGTCTCAGTCCTGGATCCCAAACTGCTGACCACGCCGCGTCTGCTGCCGGAACTGTCGCGCCACTTTGAAGCTATGGCGCCGTTCGTGCAGTTCTTAAATCGGCCGTTTGCCCAGAAACCAATGGCTAAGATTCTGTCCTTCGCGGCCGCAGGGCCGGAGAGCTGCCATTGATCGGAGCCGCCGGCAATTAGCAGTTAGCAATTAGCCAAACCTCACTACTGATGACACTGATTTCACTGATCAGTGGATCCTTTCACGTGGACGAAAGCTGCTGTTCAACGCCACCACTTTTCGCTTTATATTCGCCATGATATGATTGCCGCGTGACATCAGTTCATCAAGCGTCGAGGTTGCCTTCTCCCATGAAATCCGCATTTCCCGGTTTCTCTCGTGATGCTCTCAGTTTTCTTCGCGCTCTGAAGCGCAACAACCGGCGCGAGTGGTTTCAGCCGCGCAAGGAGCGCTATGAGACCTTGATCAAGGCGCCGATGTTGGAACTGATCGGCTGCATGAACGCCGAGTTTGCGCGCTTCGCTCCCGACTATGTCACGCCGCCGGAAAAGTCGGCTTACCGCATCTATCGCGACACGCGTTTCTCCCCGGACAAAACGCCCTACAAGACGCACATCTCCGCCATATTTCCCCGGCGCAGTGCCCTCAAACGCGAAGGCGCCGTCTTCTACTTTCACTTCACAGAGAAAGACCTGCTGGCTTTCGGCGGCGTATATTCGCCGGAGCGCGACGAGCTGCTGGCCTATCGCGGGCTCCTCAACGAGCGCTATCAGGAACTGGAAGAAATCCTGCGCGATAAGAAATTGCGCCGGACCGTCGGCGGGTTGCAGGGTGAGCAGCTCAGCCGTATACCCAAGGGCTTTCCCCCGGATCATCCGGCGGAAGGCCTGTTGCGGCACCGGCAGTGGTACCTCGAATCAATGCTGGACATCAAACTGCTCACTTCACCGCGCCTGCTACCTGCTTTGGCGCAAAGCTTTGAAGTGATGACTCCGTTCGTGGAGTTTCTGAACCATGCGTTTACGCAAACGCCGCGGGCCAAAAAATTGCTGTTCATGGGATTTTGATGTCGCGTATCGTTTACTGAAAGAACTCTCCCATACTCGGGGCTCCGGCCGAAGCACCGGGGTGGTCGCCCACATTGAGCAAGTCCAGGATGAGACGCAATGTGCTCTCGTGCTGATAGAACGTCGTGGACCGAAAACCGCTTTTAACCCTCGCACCTAGCAGTACAGTGGCGATTTGTCCGCCACCGTTCGCCAGGTCGGTGTCCACGCCCTCGTCGAAGGTGATGATAAGGACGGTGCTCGCGAACTCCGGGCTGCCGATCAATGGGCCGATGTTGGCCCTGAGCCAGTTGTCGGCGGCAGACAACTTAGCGTCGTCGGGACAGGTGGGAGCGTTCCCCGGACAGTCATGCGCGTCATTCTCTTTGTTAGGAATGATGAATGAAAAGGCGGGGAGTGAGCCAGATCGGACGTCGGCGATGAGTTGCCCGAGCGGCACAATCTTGGCGGCTTGCGCGCCCGAGTCCAGTACGTCAGACATGTACGTGAAGGGATCATGGTGCTTGGCGTAAGGATAAACATCGCCCCCGAGGAAGCCCGGCCCCGGCAGGCTCTCCATGTAGGCTTTCCAGGTTTTGCCCGCGCCGGTCAACGCTCGCGCGATGTTATCGCCGGTGATGATACCCGTGAAGTTATCGTCGTTGCTGACGATCGCTCCGGTAGTAAGCATGAAGTAGTTGCCGATCGACGGGTGAGTATTGCCGAAGTAATTGCCGGCGAGCGAGTGCTGGGTGGCCAGGGAATTGAAAAAGGGCATGGCCGGATTGCCCAGCACCTGGGACGCGCTGTGGTTTTCCAGCACCACCAGCGCCACATGATTTACCTGGACGGCTGACGGAACCGGTACGGGCGGCGGGCCAACTCCCGGACCTGTTGCGTTTCCCCCTCCTCCGCCGGCCGTTTGCCGGTTCACGCCGCCGCAACCGGCGAACGCCAATGTCACCAATGTCAAAGTCAGCGCGAGAGCCAATTTCGAGCGCACTTAGACTCCTGTGTCGTTGCGCTGCATGGCTCCGTTCTAAACGCAAGGATGTTTTGACTGGATTAGATGCCGTTCGCACGAGGGGCGCGTGCGGGGTAGCTGGTTTAGGGGCGCCCGGTCGCCGGGGTCGGTAGTGGTACAGTTTGTTTGCAAAGTTCATCGCTGCGCGATGAACGTCTGTCCCGCCAAGCGGGACCCGCCCGCCGCGGCGGGCAAGCGAATCGGTAGACGCTGATACTGCTAGTGGGTCAGTTTTTCAAGCTAACCCAGTACCGCGTTTTCGTAATGAGATAATGAACGGCCACGGGTTGATCCCTTTTCAACAAGAAACCTTCATGAAACACTTTTTCCTCTTGCTGTGTCTTTTCTGCCAGCTGGCTCATGCAGAACCACGCTACCATCTCGTGCGCATCGTCGCGACCGGGTCCAACCGTTACAGTTCAGAGGACGTGGCTCGGGCCTCAGGACTGACCGTGAATACCCAAGTCACGATGGACGACTTGCAGAATGCGGCGAGTCGCCTGGGAACTTGTGGAGTTTTCTCGACGGTGCAGTTCTTGTACAAACCGGTAGCCGGCACGCGTGATGGTGTCGAGGCAAATTTTCAAGTTAAAGACGCAGAAAAATTCTTGCCTGCCGCGTTCGAAAACATCATCTGGCTCAGCGACCAGGATCTGCAGCAGCAGCTGCACCAATCGCTGCCGCTGTATGCAGGGCTGGTTCCCCTCAGCGGCACCATGGCCGACGACATCTCCGCCGCGCTGACCAAGTTGCTGACTGCCAAGGGCCTGCCCAGCCAGGTCTCCTACATGGTCTACGCCGATTTCGGAAGGCCGCCTTCCGCCTACAAATTCAAGGTGGAGAATGCGGGGTTGAACGTGGCCGAAGTTCGCGTTTCCGGCGCCGCACGCATGGCGCCGGATCTGATTACCAAGTCCCTGTCCCGTGTGCCGGGTACGGAATATCTTCGCAGCGAAATGATGCGGATGGTGCAACTGTCGCTGGAGCCCATCTACCGCGACCACGGCTTTCTCAAATTCAAGATCGTCGAGATCAAGTCGCAGCTCAAACCAGGAGGCGGAGTCATGTTGGAGGCTGTGGTCGAGGAGGGAACCCAATACCGCTTGGCCGGTTTTAGCTGGTCAGGCAATACCCTCATTCCCAGCGACGAGCTTTCCAAACACATCACGCTCAAGGTCGGCGATCCGGTCGACGACAGCAAGCTGACCCACGATCTCTCTGAGACCAGGAAGTTGTTCCTGAAGTTCGGCCACGAGCGCGCACTCATCTTTCCCCAGCCAAACTTCACCGCCGACAGCGATACCGTATCCTACGTTTTCACCGTGAAAGAGGGCGAGCTCTATCACATGGGCAGGCTGGAGATCGAAAGCCGTGACGCGGACCTGGCGCGCAAACTGACAGAGAGCTGGAAGCTTGCTGCCGGCGCGCCTTATGACAATACTTACCTCAAGCAGTTTCTAGTCCAGGCATTGCCTCTAGCGCACGGCCACCAGAAGGACTGGGTGATTTTTGAGCAAGTCGACGACGCGCAAAAGAGCGTCAATGTGCGCCTGCAGCTCAAAAGCGACTGACCGGCGGCAGCTCTCCACGATTTAGGGGAAACCCTTGGCCCAGGCTCCTCCATCGTAATGAGAGTTCCCTCTCTCGGGACCAAGGTCAAGCAAATGAAACCTTTCTGGGCCCTCGTCTTTCTCCTTCTAGTGATTTGGCTGTTGAGCATGTTCTACTTTTGGCCGTTGCCGCTCGTGGTGGCGTTATTCGCGGCGGTGGTTTCTCTTTCCAGCATGGGCATCTGGATGGTGCTCATGGAACGACGCTCCAGGCGGACATGACCTGTTGTCATCAGGGATTCAAAGGCTGAATTAAGGGTCCCATTCGCTGGAAAAGAGGATAAACTCGGCCCATGAGATTGCTGAGTAGCTTCCTTTTTCTTGTCGCGTGTCTTTGCGTAGCGCAGACTCAGGCCCCGTCGGGGCCCCCAACCAGCGCTTCACGCGACGAGGGTGGGTCCCAGCCCACTTCCGCCGCAAGCCCTGCCAAGACGGAGGACGTGAGCGCCCTGGTGAAACAGCAGTTCGGATCCAGTTTTACCGTTCCCGCCAAGTTTCCCAAAGTGCTGATTGCGGCGGACTTCGACGGCGACGGCGTGGAAGACGTGGCCATTGTGGCTAACAGCCGGGATCCCATCGCAGACTCGTTCGACTTCAAGTACAGCGTCTCCGACCCGTATTACACGTACTTCGGCTATGGCAATCCGACCAACACGCTGGCGTTTGGCCGCGCCGAGATGGAAACCAATCATGATCTGCTCATCATCTTCGGCGCCGGCGCCGAGGCCTGGCACGCGGCCACACCCAAGGCCAAGTTTGTTGTGGTCAACGTGCCTTTTGACGAGATCAACGTAGGCCGCATGTTGATCAAGAAAGGCAAGCCGCCCATCTACGTCATCAAGGCCATCGAAACACGGTCCATGGAAGACTCCGCGGTCTTCTGGGACGCCAAAAAGAAGAAATGGAAGTGGCAGCCCGCATAGCGCAGCCTTTCGGAAGTAGAAGCGCCCTCTCAAGAACCAATTCCGGCGTTTGCGTCAAACAAAAACCTCACCGCGGATTCACGCGGATGGTCGCGGATTAAGCCTTAGATCGCAGTCGCCTCATCCGCGTTCATCTGCGCCAATCGCGGTAAGGTTTTTCCACTCTTTCCCAGGACAGCTATAATTCCCTCCTGAAGATGGATCTGGAACAAAAGCTTGCTGAACTCAAGCGCCGCGACACGCTGGCCGAAGCCGGGGGCGGCGATGAACGCCGCGCCCGCCAGCACAAAGAAGGCAAGATGTCGGCGCGGGAGCGGATCGAATTCCTTCTGGACGAAGGAACGTTCGAGGAATTCGACAAGATGGTCACCCACCGCTGTACCGACTTCGGCATGGCCGACAGCAAAGTCTTCGGCGACGGCTTTGTCACCGGTTACGGACGCATCGAAGGCCGGCTGGTCTTTGTCTTCGCCCAGGACTTCACTGTCTTCGGCGGCTCGCTTTCCGAGGCCAATGCGGCGAAGATCGTCAAGATCATGGACATGGCGGTGAAAGTGGGCGCGCCGGTGATCGGATTGAACGATTCCGGCGGGGCGCGCATCCAGGAAGGCGTGATGTCGCTGGCCGGCTATGCCGACATCTTTCTGCGCAACACGCTGGCCAGCGGCGTAATCCCGCAGATCTCGGCCATCATGGGTCCCTGCGCCGGCGGCGCTGTTTACTCTCCTGCTATTACCGACTTCATACTCATGGTGGACAAGACCGCCTACATGTTCGTCACGGGGCCGGACGTGATCAAGACCGTCACCCACGAGGAAGTCACCAAGGAACAACTCGGCGGCGCCACCACGCACAACGAGATGTCAGGCGTGGCCCACTTCATGGCCCACGACGACGCCGAGTGCCTGTCGATGATCCGCGAGCTGTTCGGATTCATGCCCTCGAACAACCTCGACGATCCGCCGCGGCGCCAGTGCACCGACCCCATCGAGCGCGCGGATGCGGAACTCGACAGAGTTGTTCCCGCGGAATCCAACCAGCCCTATGACATCAAAGACGTCATCCATCGCGTGGTCGATGACGGCTATTTCTTCGAGGTCCACGAGCATTACGCGAAGAACATCGTCATCGGATTCGCGCGGCTCAACGGGCGATCGATTGGAATCGTCGCCAACCAGCCGGCGTTTCTGGCCGGCGTGCTGGACATCAACGCGTCGGTGAAGGGCGCGCGCTTTGTTCGCTTCTGCGACTGCTTCAACATTCCGCTCATTACCTTCGAAGACGTTCCTGGTTTTCTTCCCGGCACGCAGCAGGAATACGGGGGCATCATTCGCCAGGGCGCCAAGCTGCTCTTCGCATTTGCCGAAGCTACCGTACCCAAAATCACGGTCATCACCCGCAAAGCCTACGGCGGCGCATATTGCGTCATGTCGTCGAAGCACATCCGCACAGACGTGAACTACGCGTGGCCCACGGCGGAGATCGCGGTGATGGGTCCGGAAGGCGCGGTCAACATCGTGTACAAGCGCGAACTCGAGAAAGCCACCGCCGCCGCCCGTGCGGAGAAGGTGGAAGAATTCCGCCAGCGCTTTGCGAATCCCTACGTCGCCGCAGAGCGCGGCTACGTGGACGCGGTCATCCAGCCGCGTGAAACTCGCAAGCGGCTGATTGACGCGCTGGAGATGCTGCAGACCAAGCGCGACAAGAACCCGCCGAAGAAGCATGGGAATATTCCGCTGTGACAGAGACAACGGCCACTGGCAGTCACGCGGAGATGAGTTTGGTCAGCCACATTCGGAGGCTCAGCGAAACGAAGTTTTTTGCCCGAAACGTACATGATCCAGGTATATGGAAGACTATCGCCTGGTGGGAAGCCCGACGCATACCTTACAACCTCCTGGTGGGCGCCACCGGACTCGTTTCGAGCGCGATGTGTCTGATTACAGGAATACTCTGCGAACATTTTTTGGGAGAGCCGTTCGGAATTCCGGACCCTCCAATCTTTGCGTTTTTGGCTGTGGCGGCCTATGGGTTCATGGCAAATGTTTGCTACACCGGTGGGTGGGTGGCTGAACTGCTGGTGCAAAAGATATGGCCAGGCAAAGGAAATGACTTTGGGAGAATCACGTTTTTTCTCGGATTAGGTTTTTCCATTCTGTTGACTCTGCTTCCGGGGATTCTGATTGCCACAGTCGGAGCTCTGAGCTTGTTGGGGCATTTTCTGGGGAAGTAGTGATTTTCTTGAGCGCTGATCTGCGTTGATCAGCGTGGATCTGCGGCAAGATTCTCTGCCTGGGCGAAACGCCGAGCCTGAATCTCGATGTACACATTGATCAACGACACCGCCGCGGGTGTAACGCCGGGAATGCGCGAAGCCTGGCCCAGGGTCCGTGGGCGGACGCGCTGGAGCTTTTCGTTCATCTCGCGTGACAAGCCGCTGACTTTCGTGTAGTCGAACCAGTCGGGAATGGCGCGTTGTTCGGCCTTCTTGAGGCGTTCGATAGACTTGCGTTGCTGGTCGAGGTAGCCGGAGTATTTGATCTCAGTCTCGACGGTCTTCATCTCGTTACGGGCGGCCGAGGAGAGATCCCCTTCCTTGTGTGGCACAGGCACTCTTGTCTGTGCCGAAGCTTCCTTCTGGAGGAAACAAGCACCGGCAAGAGTGCCGGTGCCACACGTATCAGTGACAAAGGGATCAGGGATACCGCTAGTGTGTAGCTGCTCTAGCCCCTGGATCTCCGCGAAGTAGTCCGGATAATTCTCATGAATTACGTGTGCCAAATCTTCAATCACAATCTCTGGACGCTTCAGCAATTGCGCCAAAGTTCCTCCCACTGCGCTGGACAAACCGTTGCCGTTGGCGGATGGCTCAGAAATCCCAAGCTCTAGGCCTTCGTCTGTTTGCGCGTTCTGGGTCGCCACGCGTGCCGCTTGCGCACGCTCGATCTTCGCGAGCTGTTCAGAAGATACGCGTGTCTTGTCGAGCACCGCCGCCAGCTTCTGCGCGCGCGCCTGTTTAGCCTGAAAGTCTACCCATGCCGCGTCGTTGATCAAGCCCACACGGCGGCCGTACGGCGTAAGACGCCGGTCGGCATTGTCAATCCTCAGATGCAGGCGGAACTCGGCGCGCGAGGTGAACATGCGGTAGGGTTCGTTAGTGCCCTTGCTGATGAGGTCGTCGATGAGAATGGCCGTGTATGCCTCCGTGCGGTCGAGCACCAGCGGCGGTTCATTCTTGACCTTCAAAGCCGCATTGATTCCCGCCATGATCCCCTGGCACGCGGCTTCTTCGTAGCCGGAGGTCCCGTTGATCTGGCCGGCAAGAAACAGGCGGCTGATCTTTTTGGTCTCCAGCGTCCGCTCCAGTTCCGTGGGATCGATGGAGTCATACTCGATCGCGTAGCCGGGACGGAGCATCTCCGCGGTCTCCAGACCCGGAACGGACTTGATGACCGTGAGTTGCACGTCGATGGGCATCGACGTGCTCATGCCGTTGACGTAAATCTCATGCGTGTTCAGGCCTTCCGGCTCGAGAAACAGCTGGTGCGTGGTCTTGTCGGGAAACTTGACGATCTTGTCTTCGATGCTCGGGCAGTAGCGCGGGCCGATGCTCTTGATCTGCCCGGAATACATCGGCGAGCGATGCACGTTCTCGCGGATGATGCGATGCGTCTCCGCC
>DATFQZ010000328.1:0-31562 GCA_035263765.1 Candidatus Angelobacter sp.
ACAACCACTGCGGATGCTTGTACGGAAATGTGTCGAAAGTGCCCCAAGCCGTAGACCGGCATGTGCACCACGCGGTAGACCACGAACAGAACGGAGCCTACGGCGATCAGCACGGAGGCCATCACCCCGGCGATGGCAGAAGCGTAGCGGGTCAGTCTCCGGAAGGACATCGCCAGCAGCGCCAGGCTGATAAGGAAATAGGAGAACGCAGCGATGGGAGATATTCGTCCCGGCGGTGCAGTCCCCTCGGTGATGTACCCGCGTCCCAGAAGTTCGTCGACGCCAAGGCTGCGGTTCGTAAAGTATTCGAGAGCGACAACGACCATCAGCAGGAACACCAGCCCGGCGGAAAGCGAGGCAGCGAGCCGGCGGCCCATGGCCAAGAACGCCAGCGCGGCGCCGTTGAGCACATAGCAGATCGCAGCCTGGCGGGTCAGTGGAGGTTGACCGGGAGCAACCTGGATCAAGGGCACGAAATGCACAGACCAGGCGATCAAGACGGCAATTCCAAAACCGCTCAGAGTGACACCCAAGCCGAACGCCAGGTATCTCGGCCAATCAACGCGCCACGGGACCATATACGCGACCCTGCAAGCAGCGTACTTGACATGCAAACCGATTCGCAAGTACGGATTTCCCATTCTTCCGGACACGGGTGAATTTCCAGGCGCGCATGTCCTTTCGGCAGCTTAGGCTGTTTGGCGGCGTAGACATTGTTGCTGTCCCCTGGCCGGCTGCTAACATCGGGAAGCCTGAGCCGTCTCTGAGTTCCGAGGTAACGAATGCGCCCATGGAAGGTGATGATCTGCGCTCTTGCCATGAGCAGCCCCGGAATTTCCCCAGCAAGGCTGTCTCCCGGGGTCGCACAGCAGCAGAGTGCAACACCCTCCCCAAAAGCTCCCGCCGATGCGGAAGCAGTGCAGGCGGAAATCCGCGCACTCGAGTCCGTTTTGCCCCAGGTTCCGGACCGTGGCGCAACACTCTTCTTGCTGGCGCGTCGCTATGCGCATCTTGGCGACCTGCAAAAAGCCATGGCGATCCTGAGAGAATGTATGGCGCTCGACGCCGGTTTTGTCCCCGATCCCGAAAAATCGAAATCGTTACAGCCGTTGCAGTCGAATGCGGACTTTCAGCAGTTGCTGGCGCAAGCGCGACGACGTTATCCCCCCGTTCATCGGGCGAAGGTGGCTTTCACGGTGCCGGCCAAGGATTTGTTCCCTGAGGGGCTGGCGGTGGACGCACGGAACGGGCTGTTCTACATGGGCAGCATGCATCGCAAGAAGATCGTCAAATTCACGCTGAACGGCAGTGTTTCCGACTTCGTGAAGCAGGACCTCTACGACCTGAGCCCCGTCGGGGGTATCCATGTCGATCCCGCGGATCATAGCGTTTGGGCTTCGACCGATGCCGGCGTGAAGCAACGGCCCGAGTTGCTGCACTTTGACGGGCAAGGCAAGCTCCTGGAGCGATACGCGTCGCCCGGCAACATGCCCTATGATCTAAACGACTTCGTTCTGCGTGGCGCGAAAGAGATTTTCCTCACTGACACCGAAGGGAATCACCTCTACCGCTTCGATCGCGCGTCGCACACCTTCACGAACATGAAGCTGTGGAGGCCCGTCTTTTATCCGAACGGCATCACGCTCTCGCGCGACGGCAATCTGTTGTTCGTCGCCGACATGCTGGGCGTGATTCGCGTCGATCTGCGCACGAACGAGTCTGCGGATGTCGATCCCGGAGCGCACAATACGCTTTCCGGCATTGACGGACTCTACTGGCACGACGGCCAGTTGCTGGGCATCCAGTACGGCACGGGCCAGTATCGCGTGATGCGCTGGAAGCTCTCGGAAGATGGGCGAAAGGTTAGGGCGAGCGAGACGCTGGAATATGGCACGGATCTGGTGAACGATCCGACCACCGGTGCAATTCTTGGAAACAACTTCTATTTCATCGCCAACACGGGAATTTACAACCTCGACGACGATAAGATTGTTGATCCAGCAAAACTGGAGCCAGTGCACATCGCCGTGGTGCCCCTAAAATAACCATCTTCTGGCAGCAGGAGGCTCGTGTGGCACCGGCGCCGGGGTCCCTGACACGCGCTTCGCGTGGCGGGGTGGAGGCACCCTCGCCGGTGGATTCTTGAACAGCTGCGCGATCTTCTGCGTTCCGTCGCGATATGCTAACCTTTGAATACCAGTCTTGCCGGGATGGCGGAACTGGCAGACGCAGCGGACTCAAAATCCGCCGAGGTTCACCCCTCGTGGGGGTTCAACTCCCCCTCCCGGCACCACCTTAAGTCCTTGGCATCCAATCAGATGTAAAACCGCTGTGGGTAATACGTGTGAAAAATTTGGGCAGGATTTTGCCTGAAGCGCAAGAAACGCACGAGATTCCAGCAATCAGTTAGATCGTGCCGTAGCCGCACTTCATGCACCGTCCCCCGACAACGCCAAGGGTAGGAGATATTGCATGTCGTGCTTGCAATCCCGTGACTGTTGCTCGGTGTGGTAACGGCGGCGTTTCTTTCGCGTTCGTTCATCTTCTCGACGCAGCCGGTCGTAATACTCGTGAGGATTTTCCCGATTCATGCGTTTGAAATAGACCGTGGTGGCGGGGGCTTGTCTAGTGGCCAGCCAAAATTGCGACCTTTGTATAATCAAAGCACAACACCAGGACCTTGCAAGTTCGGTTAATCCACATGCAAGAGAAGGCAAAGAGCAATTCGGTTTTTGATGCCATTCCAGATTGGGTTTGGTGGATTGTTGGCGGTGCTTCAGGCTTCATCGCTGGGCATGTCATTAGCGCGGAAGGCCCTGGAGTCCGCGTGGCGGTTCAATCCAGACGAATGACTATGCTGGCTGCGGCTGCGTTCCTCATTGTGGTATTTGTCCTAACGAGACGGATGTTTCCGGGTTTTGCGAATGTCGCGCTGTGGTGTGGGACGTTCTGTCTTGGATTGGTTCGGTGGTAGCAGAATCGGCGTGTGTATTACGTGTGTGAAATCGTCAAAAGTGGAGTTTTGAGCATTTCGTTCGCCATGAAAATTCAACAACTTGCGTGTTTTCACTAGCCATGAAAAGAGCAACTCCCCCTCCCGGCACCAGAACTTCTGCTTTATTTTTTAACAACTTAGAGACACTTTTTTCTCGCGTACTCATTACGTACCTTGCTTGGAGCGCACTGAGCGTTTCTTGCGTTTCACTCAATCTCTGCGGCCTTTTCTTTTCTGCTCCACCCATTAGGGTTCGAGCAGGAGGCTCTTAACAACAGAATGCTTACGATCTGTCGTCGGCATCTCGCGGAAATGCAGATTCACGACCCGCAAGCACAAGAGCTGCCCGTGTCCCATCTGGGTCCAGGGAGTCCTCGACGGATGGAAAGTCCCCAAGTCCATTGATCTCAGGAACTGGGAAGCTGCGCAGAGGCTCGTGCGTGATTGGGAAGTGAACGACGGGCTGGTTTGCCCTTGCGGCATAATCCGTCATCACCCCTTTCAGCTAGACTCCATTTACAAGAGCCTATTTTCCGTTAAGCTGAATGCATGGAGAAACTTCCCGCTGATGTCCGAGAAAAGCGCAAGCTCCTTCGCCATTTTCTTGCGGCTCTTGCCTACCGAACACAGAAAGCGGTTCGCGATGCGCCACGGTCATTTTATGAATTCAATGCCGGGAACCAAACAAGAACGCCACACGAGTTGATTTGCCACATGACGAATGTTCTGGGATATGCTCGAACATTTTTTATCGGTGGTGTTTTTCTGTCTCGCCATCCTTCCGAATGGCATGATGACCTGAAGTCGTTTCACGACATGCTCGAAGATCTGGGTAGGCGGCTTGATTCAGAAGATCCCCTCAATGGCACAACCGAAGAACGGATGTTGCAGGGGCCCTTTTCTGACGCAATGACCCACGCCGGACAGTTGGCCATGCTTCGGAGGTTGGAAGGATCGCCAGTGCCTCCGGAGAATTTCATCAAAGCAGATGTCCAATCAGAAAATTTAAGCCAGCATCAAGCCAATCCGGTCAGTCCTGACAAGAACTGGCCCGAGCGTCCGGATGATCCATACACGGGAGACTCAGCTTCAACTTGATAGACTCAGACGGAGCCCACAACTGCTGAGCGGTTGTTTGTGTCACACAATAATTTCTAAACTGTTGGTGACTCAGGAATGAAACCCATTTGCAAGCCTTTGCGCCTGTCGAGGGCTTCTCTTTTCTGCGGATTGAAAGCGAAGAATTGTTTTTTCCGCTCTAGTTCAACCCCCCTCCCGGCACTACCTTTTCCCAAGGATCCTTTCTTACCGAGGCCCGCAACGTCATTCGGGGCCATCAAGGTTCGTTGCTCATAATTCGCTTTTTTTTTGCTACGACTTCGTGACTTAAGTTACTTTTCCGCCAGCTGCTTCACTGCTAGCATGCAGCAACGTGTTTGATTCGCCCTATCTGTTTGGGCCGTGATGGGCAGCAGGGTCCCCGGAAAGCTCGGTTTAGCCCTCACTGACTCTTCGACTTCCTCACTGGCCCCAGCGATCGCTGCCGCTTTCTGGCGCAAAGGGCCGGATTCAAACGTGCTCGATTCGAACGACAAATGGTTTGCCCAACCGGCTGCCTGGAGTAAACGCCGGGAATTCGTGCCCACGAAGGGGCGGCTGTCGTATGTGCGTAACAGGAGAAGAACGTGAGCCAGAAAAAAATTCTCGTAGTCGACGATTCAAAGACTGCGCTCATGATGGAGCGCTCCATCCTTGAAAAACGCACACCTTACCAGTGTGTCACTGCCATGGACGGCGCAGAAGCCGTCGTTAAAGCCGAGAGCGAAAAGCCTGATCTCATCTTGATGGACGTCGTCATGCCCCGGATGAACGGCTTTGAAGCCTGCAAGAAGATGCGCGAGAAGGCAAGCACTCGGGAGATTCCCATCATTCTGGTGACCACTCGGCGCGAAGAGGCCTATACCGAGGCCGGCTTCCAGAGTGGTTGCAACGACTACATTACAAAACCCATCAACAGCACGGAACTGGTGGAGTTGCTGCAGAGCTATCTGGGGAAATAGGACCCGCGAGAGATTTTGCGGTGAAAGACAGGGGCAATGATCAGGACGCATCCTTTGACACCAAATCTTGCAATACCTGAATTGAACGACATTCGTTTGGACGTCGCGCGCAGAAGACTGCGGGAGAGCGTCGACCAGGCTGATGCCTTGGAAGGTATTCGGGAGATTGTCTCAAATCTCTTGGGGTCCGAAGAGATGGGGGTCTTTCCGGTTCAGCATGGCAAGGATGTCCTGCCGCTGCTGTGGTCCTTTGGGATTGACCCGCGCAAGCACCAGACGCTGGATGCCTCCTACGATGGGGTGGTACGCAGTGTCATCCAAGGCGCACCTCACATTGCGCTTCTCAATCGCAACACGCCCTTCAGCGTTCTTGTTCCGATTCGTTTGAAAGGCCAGACCGTGGCGATTCTTGCGATCCTGCGCTTGCTTCCGCAAAAGACCGGTGTTGATGAATCTGATATGAAGCTGCTCGAACTGCTGTCCGACGAAGCAGGCCAAGTGCTGTTCGCCTGCAATTCCAAGCTCAACGCTTTCAGAGGCAGTGAGTGATCGTATGAAAAGAGACAACTTGAAATTCAATCCTGCCGCTCTGGCTCCCGGGTTGTTGAAAGATTTCGCAAAGCGGGAACCAGAGTCAACCCTCCCCCGGCATTTCCTTTATCCGGGCCATATCTTCGTAACCAAGGAAGCGACGGCCATCTCTACCATCCTTGGATCATGCGCGGCGGTGTGTTTGTGGGACCGGCGCCTCAAGGTCGGAGGCATGAACCACTATCTCTTCCCCGAAGGTCTGGAGGATACTCCCAACCGCTTGCGCTACGGAAACGTAGCCAATCCGGAACTGCTCAAACAAATGCTTGCCTTGGGATGCGAGGTGAAAGACCTTCAAGCCAAGATTTTCGGAGGCTCCTGTGCCTTTTCCGCGGATCCCGTGTTGGCTGTGGGATCGAAGAACGTGGTGCTGGCAGAGGAGTTCTTGCGTGGTGCCGGCATTGCTACGGTCGCCAAAGATGTGTCCGGGAAGAATGGCCGAAGGCTCACGTTCAACACCGGCGATGGCTCTGTGCTGCTCAAGAGCTACGAAACAGAGGGCTAGCATGCTGGAGATGAGCCAAGGAGAAGGAGTTGCGCCCTATGGATTTTGACCGGGAAGCCGTTCTGGCATCGTTCCTCGAGGAGGCCAAAGAGGGCCTGGACGTGATGGAACAGTCCCTCCTGGAACTGGAATCCGGGACCTCCAGCACCGAGCCTCTGCATGACATTTTCCGCTCTGCTCACACCATCAAAGGCAACGCGTCAGCCCTGGAACTCACGGCGCTTGCCGAATTTTCCCACGTAGTGGAAGACCTCCTGGACGTGCTTCGCGAACACGAGACCAACCTCAGCAAAGAAGCCATATCGCTTCTTCTTGAAGTGGTTGACGAACTGCGGGTTATGATCCCGGCCGCTGCGGCCGGCGCGGACCTGACTCCGCAGCAGGAAAAGCTGAAAAAAAGAATCGCGAAAGAGGTAAAGAAGCGTGCTGGGCACGGCGCAACCTCGAGCCCGTTGCCTGAACTCGCGTCACCCGCGTCTGCCATCCGGAGCGAAGCCTTTTCCGGGGCGCGCACGTTGCGTGCTGACATCGCCAGGCTTGATCGGATGCTCGACCTTACCGGTGAAATTGTGGTTACCAATGGCCGGTTGCGGCGCGCGCTGGAAGAACTGGGACCGGAGCAGGCTCGCCAAGCCCTCGAGGTTCAGCAAGAAGCGGAACGGCTCTTCATGGACTTGCAAGGAGAAGTGATGCGCGTCCGGATGGTCGCGGTGGGTCCGATGTTCCGGCAATTGGCCCGCGCGGTCCGTGACATGGCCGCCAACCACGATAAGATCGCACGGCTGGAAATCTCCGGCGCGGATGTTGAAGTCGACAACACAGTCCTCGAGCACCTCAAAGACCCGCTGCTGCACATGATTCGTAACGCCATCGACCACGGCATCGAGAGACCGGAAGTGCGTAAGCGTCTGGGAAAAGATGCTTGTGGTCTGATCAGACTCTCAGCTGCGCACAGCAGCGGAAGTCTGGTGGTCAGGCTGCAAGACGATGGCGCCGGCCTCGATCGCAAAAGGATCGTTGAAAAGGCACAGCGCTCCGGTCTTCTTGCGGCCGGCGAAATCGCTTCTGACCAGGAACTCCACCGGCTCGTCTTCAAGGCAGGCTTTTCAACCGCGGAAACAGTTACGGATCTCTCAGGTCGTGGAGTTGGGTTGGACGTGGTGCAGCGCAACATCGACGCGCTGCGCGGAACGATCGACATCAGCAGCGAGGAAGGCGCAGGCACGGCTATCACGATCCGCCTGCCGCTGACCCTTGCCATCATCGAAGGCTTTTCGGTCATGGTAGGCCAAGACACCTTTGTGATCCCGATGGACTACGTGACGGAATGCACGGAGCTGGGACCGGACGAACGCAATGCGGAGAGCAGCGGCATTTTCAATCTTCGCGGAAGTGCCGTGCCCTACGTTCGTCTGCGGGAAGCATTTGGAACGCCCGGCGAATCGCTCGGGCGGGAGAACGTAGTCGTGGTTCAGGTCGAAGATTTTCGGGCTGGGATTGCCGTGGACCACCTGCTTGGCGACACGCAGGCCGTGATCAAGCCTCTGGGAAAGATGTTTCGCGGCGCCGCGGCAATTGCCGGGTCCACCATCCTGAGCGACGGCACTGTCGGATTGATCATCGACGTTCCAGGGCTTCTGCGCGGACTGACGCAATCGAACCTGCAACCACAGCTCGGGTGACAACGAGATTTTCGAGCCGTAACAGCTGAAATTAGGGCGAGGCCTGGCGGCTCAAAAAAAGGAGAAGAGGTACATAGAGTATGACAATCTGGAAGGACTGGAAAATCGGGACTCGTCTCGGCGTTTTGTTCGGAGCCATGCTGCTTTGGCTGGTGGCCCTGGGCGGATTCGGCTTGAACTGGCTCGGCCGCATGAACGCACGCACCACTTCTGTGCTGCAGGACCGTTTCGATGTGGCCAAGCTGAGCAATGACACCGTGGCCCATTCGACAGACAACGCAAGAATCACTTTTCAACTGTTTCAAACCACCACTGACCCTGAAGAGGAAAAAAGACTCAATGCTGAAAACGACGCCATCAGCCACCAGATTGGCGAAGACGTAAAGCGCATTGAGAAGAGCATAAGCACGTCGCGGGAGCGTGAACAGTTCGAGATCGTAGCCCAGAACCGCCTCGTTTATGTCGCCGCGAGAGCCAAGGCAAAAAAGCTCCTCCTGGACAATAAGCGCGAACAGGCATTCGACGTGCTGGCTCATGAGGTAGTTCCGGCCCTGGCAATCTATAGGGCTTCCTGGATTAAGTTCATCGACCTCCAGTCAGAGGAAGTCCAGCGCGCCATCAAGGAAAGCAGCGATTCCTATGCCTGGGGAATGCGCGTTGCGGTCATTCTGCTGTTTCTGACTCTGATCGTAGCCGCCGGAGGTGCGCTTGCGGTGACACGAAGCATCACCGTGCCTATCCGTGAGGTCGTGAAGCATGCTGAGAGTATTGCCGCGGGAGATCTGACTCGTGAAATCGCCGCCGGTGATGGCTCCGAGACGGGGAAACTGCAGCAGGCCATGCGCGAAATGTGCTCCCAGCTCTCCAACATCATTCGTGATGTACGAGACGGATCGACCGCTGTGGCCTCGGCTGCGGCTCAGGTATCCACCTCTTCGCAAAGCTTGTCGCAGGGTACCAGCGAACAGGCATCCTCGGTTGAGGAGATGAGTGCGAGTCTGGAAGAGATGAACGCCTCCATCACGCAGAACGCTGAGAACAGCCGCAAAGTAGAACATGCGGCGCTCGGCGGCGCCAACGCAGCTGAAGAGAGCGGCGCGGCAGTGAAAGCAACCGTAGGGGCGATGAAACAGATTACTACCAAAATCTCGGTGATCGAAGACATCGCCTATCAGACCAATCTGCTTGCGCTTAATGCTGCCATTGAGGCGGCCCGCGCGGGGGACCAGGGTCGTGGCTTTGCCGTGGTAGCGGTAGAGGTGCGCAAGTTGGCAGAACGGAGCCGGACTGCTGCCCAGGAGATCAGCGCCCTGGCTGCGGACAGCGTGAGCGTAGCGGAGCGTTCCGGGCAGTTGTTGGCGCAACTGGTGCCTTCGATCAAGCAAACGGCCGAACTGGTTCAAGATGTTGCCGCCGCTTCCGGGGAGCAGTCGTCGGCTGTGGGCCAGATCAACAAAGCCATGTCGCAAGTAGACAACGTTACCCAGCGCAACGCTTCGTCCGCCGAAGAACTTTCCAGTACGGCAGAGGAACTGGCCTCGCAATCAGAACAACTGCAGAGGTTGATGACCTTCTTCCGTGTGAGCGGCGACAAGGTGGCACCTCACGCCGCTGGTAACGGGAAGAACGGAAATCTCAATGCTCGCGTGGAGAGTAAAGAGCGGTTAGCGGACCACGTGCCTGCGCCGGCGTCGAGCGATTCCCCCGGCGAGGAAGAGCACGACTTCGCGCGGTTCTGACCCAACCAAGGAGCAAACGATGCAAGCAGTGAAAGACGCAAAGCCGGCCGCGACGGCCAAGCAATACCTGACCTTCTTTACGGCTGGGGAAGAATATGCCTTTGATCTGCTCAAGGTGAAGGAGATCATTGAATACACCACAGTCACGGCCGTGCCGAACACTCCCCCCTGGATTTGTGGTGTGACCAACCTGCGGGGCAGCGTAGTGCCCGTGGTGGATCTGGCGGTCAAATTCGGCCTGCCTGCCAGCACGATAACGAAGTTCTCCTGCATTGTGGTCACCGAGGTGCAATCCGGGGGCGATGAGCTGACCATGGGCGTGCTGGCGGATTCAGTGAGCCAGGTGATGGACTTCGCCGACGATGACATCGAAGATCCGCCGGCTTTTGGCACTCGCGTTAAGGTCGAGTACCTTTTGGGCATGGGTCCCATGGGCAAGAAGTTTTGCCTGATTCTGGACATCGACAAGGTGCTTTCAACCGACGAATTGCTAGCTGTAACCGAAATCGTCGAACATGGCGAGCAGGATGGTGCGGTCCAGGCTTTGAGAAAGGAACGTTAGGTTTGTTGGCGTCCCGCTCGGTCCCCACGTCTTCTGAAGGCGCGCTTCCATCCGTGCGGAATGTGGATTGGCGCACTCTGCAGGTGAGCGTCAGCCCGGCGCTCTTCGTGAAGTTTCAGCGACTCATCTATGACGAAAGTGGCATCTGGCTGGGGCCCGCAAAAGCGGCGTTGCTGTGCGGGAGACTCTCGCGACGGCTCCGTGCGCTCCAGATCCGCACTCTGGCGCAATATTATGAGCTCGTCACCTCTTCCGGCCAGCAATGGGAACGCGTGCTGATGATCGACGCCATCACCACCAATGAGACCCAATTCTTTCGCGAGGCCAAACACTTCGAATACCTGGCCCAGCATGTTTTCCCGCGTTGGCGAGCGGAGGCAGCCGAGCAGCGGCGTGAGAAGAAGATTCGCTTGTGGAGCGCCGGTTGCTCCTCAGGCGAGGAGCCGTATTCCCTCGCCATGTGGCTGGCTTGTCATCTCCCCGCCCGCGAGGGGTGGGACGCACAAATACTCGCCACCGACATCTCCACTCAGGTCCTAAACAGGGCGAGGGAGGCGACCTATGCCATCAGCAAATCCGCTGACATCCCCAAGCCCCTGCTTCACCAGTTCATGCTAAAGGGCATGGGAACCCAGGATGGAAATATGAAGGTGGGGCGAGAAATCCGGGAGATGGTGAACTTCCAGAGGCTCAATTTGGATCAGGGGCCTTTCCCCGCGACTTCTTTCGATTTGGTTTTCTGTCGCAACGTCCTGATCTACTTTGACGCTGCGTCCAAGCGGAAAGTAGTAGAGCGCCTGATGAGATGCCTGTCCCGTGACGGTCTTTTTTTCACCGGCCATGCCGAAAACCTCAACGGTGTAACCTCGGGACTGCGCCCCTGCGCGTCCACGATCTATTGCAGGACCGAAAGCCATGGCCGCATAGTCCGCAACTTGGGCGGCCAAGCCTCACGCCATCTATGACGCGAACATCTCAGGCAGTCACGAACGGATCCAATCGAGACTACTTGCACGTCTTGGTCGTCGATGACTCCGCCACCGTCCGCCAGGTGATGCACGCAATCCTGACCACCGACTTGAGAATCAAGGTCACGGTTGCTCCCGATCCCCTGATCGCTTTTACGAAGATGGCCAAAGAACTTCCCGACGTTGTAGTTACTGACCTGGAAATGCCGCACATGGATGGTCTCAGCTTTGTGCGAAAAATCATGGCGGAATCGCCGCTCCCGATTGTTGTCTGCTCCGGTCTGGCCGGCAGCGGAACAGAACTGGCGTTGCGCGCACTGGAAGAGGGTGCGGTTGAAGTCATCAGCAAACCCAAACTTGGCGTGCGCGAGTTTTTGCATGAGTCTGCCGTCAGACTTCTGGACACGGTTTGGGGTGCGGCGCAAGCGCGTCTGCAGGTCCGTTCGCACCTTCCGGTTGTACCTACCAAATTGACAGCAGATGCAGTGCCCCCTCCCACCGTTCGGCGCATGGCTGCGGGCCCGCGCCGTAGCCTGGTGGTTGTGGGCGCCTCAACCGGCGGCACGGATGCCCTTTGGACTTTCCTGACTGCCATGCCCGCAGGCTGTGCACCCATCGTCGTGGTGCAACACATGCCGGAAGGCTTTACGCGGGCTTTCGCGCAGCGGCTGAACAACACATGTGAGATTAACGTCAAAGAAGCGCAGGATGGCGACACGCTGCAACCGGGGCAAGCACTCATTGCTCCTGGAAATTTTCACACGATTTTGGAGCGCAAGGGCGCAGGGTGTTATGTACGCGTCATCGATGGGCCTCTGGTTTCGAGGCATCGCCCGAGCGTCGACGTCCTGTTTACTTCGGCCGCAGCAGCCGCCGGACCGGCGGCGGTGGGCGTGATCATGACCGGCATGGGTAATGACGGAGCGGAGGGTCTCAAAGAAATGAAAGACACGGGCGCGGCCACCATCGCCCAGGATGAAGCCAGCTGCGTGGTTTTTGGCATGCCCCGCGAAGCCATCGCCAAAGGTGCCGTAGACTTCGTTCTGCCGTTGCAGCGCATCGCCGGGCGCGCGCTGGAGCTAACCGGCACTACCCTCCACTCGGAGCAATCTACGTAGCCACCCGATTCTCATTCGGGCTCAGTAGTTACGCAAATGGCTCACATTACTTGAGTAATGTCGGTTCTTATACCGCCGATGGTAGCTTTGTTAGGCGGAGGAAACCTATGTTTGCTCGCTACGCTCGTTCCTGGCAGTTGACCAAACAAAGCTTCAAGGCCCTGGCCGAGAATCCGGTTCTCATGGTATTCCCATGCCTGAGCGGCCTTGCGACGCTCCTGGTGATTGTGAGCTTCCTGGTGCCACTGTTCGCGACCGGCGCTCTCACCTCCATGGCGCGCCAGCCCGGTCAGTTCGACCCGCTTCGGCTGGTGCTCGGGTTTGCCTTCTACTATTGCTGCTTTTTCGTACAGATTTTCTTTACCTGCGCGCTCATGGCATCCGCCAACATGGTCTTTTGCGGCGGCAAGCCCTCGCTGAAGCACGGCCTGGATATCGCCTGGAGCCGGGTCGGCCAAATTGCGGCTTGGGCTCTGATTGCCGCCACAGTCGGCTGGATACTACGCACGCTGCAGGAGAGAGCCGGCCTGCTGGGACGAATCGTGATTGCCATCCTGGGCATCGCCTGGGCCATCCTCACCTACTTCTCCGTGCCGGTTGTGCTTTTTGAACACTACAGCCTCTTCGCCGGCATCAAGCGGTCCGGTGAGCTTGTAAAGAAGACCTGGGGCGAGGCGGCCGGCAAGGGTGTCACGTTTGTGGCCTTTAATCTGGTCGCGATGGCCGGGTGGATCGTGGGCTTGGTCGTTACCTTCTTCATTCATCCCATCGTCGGCGCGCTTTGGGCCGTGAGTTATCTGGCTCTGTGGATGATCGTGGCCGCCACGGTCGACGGGATCTTCCGCGTTGCGCTCTATCGTTACGCATGTTTCGGGGACAAGACGCCAGTGTTCGCGCCAGAGCTGATCACGAACGCCTTCGTCCAAAAGAAACGAGCCTTATAAGGTCTTACACCATTTTCTAAACCGGGCTAGCCACGCCCGGCCGCCAACAACTCGTCAAAATTCCTTTACGGTCTTCGGATCGCTTCCGGCTGAGGATGTGCTGCTTTGTGCATCTGTTCCTCACTCTGGGCTGTCGCGCTGGCGGGCGTGCCTGGCGCGCTTGGACTGACGGTGAAGTTCAGAGTCTGCGATGCAGGTGCGCCGAACTGGTCGATGACGTTAACCGTCACAGAGAAGTTTCCTGGGGTTGCCAGGGTGTGAACGGCCGCGGGCGTGAAAAACACGGCCCCATCGGAAAACTGGATTCTGTGCTGCAGTATGAAGCCGTCGGGATCGTGCGATGTGGCCGAACAGGCGAGCACCGTGGTCGGCGAAATATTGCGCAAGGGGACTACGGTGATCGCGGCGGTCGGCGGCAGGTCGCCGGGTTCGCCAGTCACGTCAACCGAGGCCTGCGACGTCGCTCCGTTCGAATCCGTGGCCAGTGCCGTAATGTGATGCGTGCCGACGAAGACCTTGAACGCCGAGTCGACAACTCCTCTGTCGTCAGCGTGAGCGGGTTTGCCGTCAATCAGCACGTTCAGTCGCCGGATGGGATTTGCAGAATTGGCCGAGACCACAAGCGGCGTTGGCGAGTTGATGGTGAAGTTCACGACAGAGGAATTCAACGGGCTCAGGAACGTTGTGCCCGGAGCTGCTGCCTTGGCTTCCACGCGTGTGACGGCCAGTCCTGACGCGCCTGCCCTATCCACCACCGTTGCGGTCACGATGAACCTGCCCGCCCTCGCGTAGGTGTGGGTCGCTGACGCCGATTGCACACGAGTGCCGTCGCCGAAGTCGATCGTCGTACGAGCAATCGAGCCATCGGGGTCGGACGAGCCGGCGGTGCTGGCATGGACCGTGAGGTTGCCCGTCAGCGAAACGTGGAGCACGGCGTGCGGCGCTGCGTCACCAGCTTTCATCACTACCGGCGCTGACATCGTATTTCGAATGCTGGGCTGGCCCACGGCTTTCACGAAAAGCGAAACCGGCGAAGGCAAGTTGAAACGGCGCAAGTCGATGGAATGCCGTCCGGCGGGAACGTCGGCCAATTTGGCCAGGCGCTGGCCGTCAGTGGACGCGAACACGGTGAAGTGGTCCACGGTGTTTTCCGGGCCGCCGCCTACGGTCCAGTTCAACGTGCTACCTGAGAGCGAAGGCGTCACAAAAGTGCAACCGTCAATCCCGCTCTCGATCTCCGTACCTTCTTCGTAGTCATTCCACGTTACGACCTGCAAGGTTGCGAGCTGGTGGCCGGCCGAGAAGAATTTCGCCGTTTCGTGGAGAGTAGCGAGCCAGGTTTGCCCGCACTGGTGATGAATCTGCCGGTTTGAGCCGAACTCGGCGAAAGTGTCGTCAAATCCCTTATAGGCTGCTCCCGTAGCGGGACGACCGGCAGCCTGCGCGGACGTGTAAAACCCGTCCAGCGCGGCGAGTTCCTGATTAAACGCATCGCTGGTGTTGATGTCCACCCATTGAAACCCGCCGCCGGCGAAACTCGCTTGCAGGCCTTCGCTGCCGCGGAAGAGCAACAGCTCGCCGGAGGGCAGCGTGGGCAGCACTCGTTGCCAGTCAATAAAAAACTGATTGACCCCGAAAAAGAAGATCACAGGATGTCCATTGAGGTGCATGTAGGCCGGCGAAGGGACGAATTGCGAATTGATGAAATGGAGGTCGCTGATCAACTGGCTGGTGACGTCACAGCCGTTCCTGACGGCGGCGTTGAACAGCGCACCAGAGTCCTCCATGATCGCGAATTCAAATCCGGGATGAGCCTCCGCTTCCCTCTGCATGAGTATGGAAGCATCGCTGAGGATAGGCACGTTGGGACCGAACCAGTCGATGATGGCGCCTTGAATCCCGCGGCTAATCATGTCTTGCACTTGACGATGAACCTGAGCAGGATCGTCTGAGTGGTAGCCGACGTTCATGTGGTTGGATCCGCCGAACCAAGGCAGCCAGCTCGCAAAAATTTTGGTGGTCGCGCCCGCGTACAGCAGTTGGCGGGTCGGCGCCTTGCTAACGTTTCCGGCTCCCGGATTGCCATTTCCTTGCCCCGGGAAGCTATTCGCCGCGCTGGTGTTGTTGGCGGTTTCGGCTGCCAGCGTGGTCGTTGGAGTGAGCCTGGCGGCGGCAGATTGTGCCGCTAAAGGCATAGCGAGCCATGAAAGCAGAGCGAGAGCGCAAACTAACCCCACGACTCTGTATCCCGGCAAGACAAAACGGCGCATCGCTGCAAAAAGGAAAAGGGACATGCGGGGACTCCAGCCATTGGGATGCCCGGCAAAGCAGCAGTGCACGCTCGCTGCGGTTGAGTGGATGCGATCGTTTGAAGTTTTGCTCGTGGAGCGCGGAAAGAGTTTTCTTCACGCGAAACGGAGAAATGAACCCGCGGTTTAGAGAGTGGAACAAAATACGGGCTTTCGTTGACTTGCCCCACGCGTGGCCCTAAGATCACCCCAATGCTGGGTCAGACGGTCTCTCACTACAAAATCATCGAGAAGCTTGGTGGCGGAGGCATGGGTGTTGTCTACAAAGCTGAGGACCTCTCGCTCGGAAGGTTCGTGGCCCTGAAGTTTTTGCCCGACACCGCGGCACAGGACGCGGCGGCGTTGGAGCGCTTCCGCAGAGAGGCGCGGGCCGCCTCCGGGCTCAATCACCCCAACATTTGCACGATTTACGAGATTGGCGAAAGCGAAAGCAAGCGGTTTATCGCCATGGAGTATCTGGAGGGTATGACGCTGAAGCATACCATCCTGGGGCGTCCCATGGAAACCGAGACGCTGCTCTCCCTGGCGATCGAAATCGCCGACGCTTTGGATGCCGCGCACACGGCGGGCATCGTGCATCGCGACATCAAGCCGGCCAACATCTTTGTGACCACGCGAGGGCACGCGAAGATCCTCGATTTCGGGCTGGCCAAGGTCGACGGGCGAAACGCCTCCTCGAGCCGAATGGCAGATGCCAACACGCTGACCAACGAAGAACATCTGACCAGCCCCGGATCGACTCTTGGTACGGTTGCTTATATGTCGCCCGAGCAGGTGCTGGGCAAACCGCTGGACGCGCGAAGTGATCTGTTTTCATTCGGCATTGTGCTGTACGAGATGGCCACCGGCAGGCTTCCCTTCCCGGGTGAGACGACAGGAGCGATTTTCGATGCCGTGTTGCACGGAACTCAGGTCGCGCCGGGACGACTGAACCCGCAGCTTCCACCAGAACTCGAAAGGGTGATCCAGAAGGCGCTTGAGAAGGACCGCGCAGTGCGATATCAGCACGCTTCAGAGATGAGAGCCGACCTGGCGCGGGCTAAGCGGGATACGGATTCCGCATCGTCCGCGCGAACAGCCTTGCCGGCGGCCTCAGCCCGGAGGCAGCCTCAACGACTCATTTGGGCTGCGAGCGCGCTGGCGCTGCTCCTCGTAACCGGATTCTTGTTGTGGCGATACCTGGAGCCGTCCCCTCAGCCGTGGTTGAAATCGGCGACCGCGGCACCGGTCACGATTGCCGTGCTGCCCTTTCAGAATCTCGGAGGAGACAAAGAAGAAGATTTCCTGCGCATGGCGTTGCCGGACGAGATTGCGACCACCCTGAGCTCGGTGCGAACTCTGTCGATTCGTCCCTTCTCGACGACGACGAAGTACGCTGCCGGAGACGTGGACGTGCAACAGGCTGGAAAAGCCATGCATGTTGGCCGCATCGTCATGGGGCATTACCAAAAGATTCGCGACCAGATGCAACTGACGATGCAAGCAGTGGACGTGGCTGACGAGCGCGTGCTCTGGCAGGAGACGATGAACGTCCCCGTTGCGGATCTAGTGGCGATGCGCGAGCAAGTGACGTCGAAGGTGAGGCAAGGGTTGATCCCCGCGCTAGGCGCAACCAACGCTCCAGGGGAATACGGTACGCGCCCCACAAACGAAGAGGCTTATGACCTGTATTTGCGGAGCGTTGCCCTGGCCCACGATGGCGATCAGAACCGGGAGGCAGTCCGGATGCTGGAGCGGTCTGTTGGGCTGGACTCGCAGTTTGCCCCGGCCTGGTCGGCCTTGGGAAAGCGCTACTACTACGAAGAGGAATACGGACCCGGAGCCACGGGAATCATGTCGCGTACGGTGCCGGCGCTGCGGCGCGCGCTCACTTTGGATCCCAACCTGGAAGATGCTGCGGCGCAGATTGTGAGCTTGGATACGGATGCGGGCAAGCTGGCACAAGCCTATCAGGAAGCCAAGTCGATGGTGGATCGGCGCCCACAGAGTGGCTTCGCCCACTTTACTCTGTCGTACGTTCTACGCTACGCCAGCCTGACGAAGGAAGCCGCCGATGAGTGCAACACCGCGGTGCGCCTGGACCCGGGCAATTACCAGTTCCGTTCTTGTGCCAGCGTGTTTTTTTCGACGGGACAGTACGATCGCGCCCGGGACTTTCTGAATCTGGATGCGGGGTCGGAGTGGTCGAACAATGTGGAGGCGATGGTCCTGATGCGCGAGGGTAAAAAGACCCAGGCCCTCGATCGCCTGCGCCGGCTTCCCGACAGCTCGTTTTTCCATACCCGCGCCATTGAGGCTTGCTACTTGACGCCCAGGCCTCCGGGAGCCGAAAAGCTTTTTGAGCAAGCCCAGAAAGATCTCTTTGCCTACCGCGACCCCGAACCCAAATACGGTCAGGCCAGCATTCTCAATCCTTGCCTGGGCAACGATTTCACCGCCCGCCTGGTGAAATCCGCGATCGACGGCGGATTTTGTTCTTATGACTTTTTGCAGCTCGATACGGCAATGGCAGAGTTTCGAAAGTCGCCCCAATACCCTGCGGTGCTCTCCCAAGCCAAACAATGCCGCGACCGGTTTCTGACAGAGCGAAATCAATCGCAGAACTGAGGAGACGTTCCTCCGCGCCCAATGGTCACGTCTGACCGCCGAGGTTCGTCCCTCGTGAACTCAACATGTCCTCCTTGGTGGCGGCCAGCATTCTCCCTTGAGGCGTGATCGTGGACTGGGCTTTTAGCGACGTGCAATGAGCACATAGATCAGAATGGCAGTGATGACCGCGTTCCAAGCCAGCAACGCGAGCATCCACCTCGCTGCGAGCGTCCACTTGTCTGCCATGCGCGCTTCGGCCAGCACCAGCCTCTCTTCCGCGAGGGAGGCTTTTTCCTCAGCCGCGGCGGCGCGTTCCTCGGCGGCCGACAATCGCTTTTCCAGATATGAGAGGGCGCCCGCCAGATCCTCCCGGGTGGGCTGTTGCGGCTCTAGCTCACGCGCGGCGCGGCGCTCCCGGGCGCGATCTGTCACTGCGCGCACCACATGCGGCGCGGTGTGCGGCGCCACAGCCTTTGCGATCTCCCAGAGGATGCTCCAAAAGCCCATAGGTGCTGAATGCTAATCTTGCCACAAAAGCAGTCAGCATTCAGCAGTCAGCATTCAGCCCCTAGACCGCTTCCCCGCCCAGAAAGAGTTATGGCGAGCAGAGTGTACGCGGCTGAATGCTGATTGCTGAGTGCTGACTGCCTTTTACGGACACACCAGCGTCGCGGTTCCTACTTTCTGGTTCGTGACAGAAGCGGGGAAGTTCGGATCGGCGGGAGCGGTGGCGAAAACTTTGACGGCGCCGACGAATCCCACGCCGCATTGCGCGATACCGTCCGATGTGATCGAGGCGCGGCCTAAACTCGGCACGTTGCTGAACGCCGGCTGGTCGACGGTCCAGATAACGCCAGGAAGCGGACTGATGTTGGTCGGGTTGGTGTTGAATGTTCCGCTCGCCGTGAAGATAACTTGCCCGTTGGTGAGGCTGGGATCGGCGCTCGGCGGATTGACAGTAACGAACACCAGCAGACGTCCACCCGTGCTGGCGACGAAGACCGTTCCGCCGCAGCCGGCCGCAAGCGATACGCCTGCCAGCACCAGTGCAAGAAGCTGGCAAGGCAGGAGCTTCCCACGGGTTTGCGGAAGCAGTCTGGCCATGGATCCCTTACGAAGATTGATGCAGCCGCGCTGCGGGCTGCTGCTTGGATAGAATCAAAAGCGCAAGCTGGCGGCAAAGGAGCAGAGATGAAGATCGGGATCTTGGGAGCGGGGCGGATCGGAGCCACGGTGGCGCGGCTGTTCGTCGCCGCCGGACACGAAGTGGTCATCAGCAACTCACGCGGGCCGGAATCGCTGCGCGCTTTGGTAGCCGAACTTGGCGCGCGCGGCCATGCCGCGAGCGTGAATGAAGCCGCAGCCTTCGGGGAAGCTACGCTCCTTGCAGTTCCCTGGCATCTCGCGGCTGCGGTGCCTTCTTCGAACCTGCTGCGCGGCAAGATCGTCATTGATGCGATGAATCCTTATAAGCCGGAAGGTGGTTTTTACGATCTTGGTGACTCTACTTCCAGCGAAGAAGTTCTCAAGCGCCTGCCGGAAGCTCGGATGGTAAAGGCATTCAACACCATCTATTACGAACATTTGGCAACGCGAGGGCGCAAAGACCTTCCCGTGGAAGAGCGGCACGCAATCTATCTGGCGAGCGACGATCTGCCGGCTAAAGACGCTGTAGCCACGCTGATTGAATCCATCGGTTTTGCGCCCGTGGACACCGGGTCGCTTCGCGAAGGCGGACGGCTGCAGCAACCGGAGTCGCCGATCTACAACCAGACCTTCACCGCGCGCGAAGCCCGCGCCTTCTTTCGCAACGAACTGCACAAGCTGGCCGATGTTCTGCCTGACGGCGCTTTGCCGCGGGCCTTGGAGGCTCTGGGGCCGTTGCGCGCATGGCCTAACAAGCCTCCGGGGTCCGGAAAAAGCGGTAAATACTGAGCTAGTCCACCCCCAAAATCTGGCTCGAAATCCCGTCTGTCCCGCTGAGCGGGACCCGCGATTCGCCTGCGAAATCGCTAGACGCTGATCCACCGGTGGGTCAATTTCTCGGAAATTGACCCCCAGGCGAAAGCCTTTTCATCCTGATGGAAATGGGCTAGTATGTGGGCCGTGAATTTGCGCTGGTACGAGCGCGTTTTGTGGCTTCTGGTGATTTACGGCATTCTCTATGTGCTGATTTCGCCTTTGCCGGAGCTTGACGCTACTTTGTCGGGCAAATCCGTACTTGTCTTCGTTCTTGTAACCTATGCGCTGCTAGGCCTGCTGATTCTGAGCTTTCCGGACATTCGTCCTTCCAGCTTGTATCCTGTCGCGCAGACGGACGTTCTTGATAAGACCTGTGTAAGGCTTTGCTAGCGATTGCATTTCCAACCTGGTCAACGGCGCGCGCCGGCGATTGGCGTTCTTGAGTTTTCCCCATCCAGCGGCGCAAGCCGGGGCCAGAGGAGTCCGCGCAAGCGGCCAGACGGGCCGCATTGCGAGACCCACGATGCGGTAACACGACTGAGCAAAGGCACGGCAAGAAAATCGGAACGGAGAAACGGAGAAATGGAGCGGCCATGAGCGATCTGCGAAAACTACTTGGTGATGATCCGGTGATTCCCTTTGTGAAAAAATCGTCCGGCGAGGACTACGAACAACGCCGTGACCTGGTCCAGTTCGGGCGCATGCTCCATGCCCAGGGCTTTGTCGCCGCCACTGACGGCAACCTCTCCATCCGCATGGACGCCGGCCGGGTCATGGTCACGCCCTCTGGATTCAGCAAAGGCATGCTCCGGGCCGAAGACATGGTCATCGTGGATCTTGATGGCCGCAAGCTCAGCGGCACGCATAATCCGTCGAGTGAGATCGCCATGCATCTGACGATCTACAAAATGCGCCCTGACGTGGGCGCTGTAGTGCACGCGCACCCTTGCACTGCCACCGGCTTCGCTTCCGCCGGCATCGCGCTGGACCAGCCTATGTGCTCGGAGATTGTGATCACACTGGGCACAGTGCCACTAGCGCCTTACGCAACCACCGGCACCATGGAGCTGAGCGAATCTCTCAAGCCCTTTATCCCCTACCACGAAGCCATCCTGATGGCTAACCATGGCGTGGTCACGTACGGCAACGACCTGCGCCAGGCCTACATGCGCATGGAAGCCGTGGAACATTACGCCAAGATCGTTCTGGCGGCCCGCCAGCTCGGCTGCACCCGCTCGCTCGACAGCCGCGAACTGGAGAAGCTGGTCGAGGTTCGTTCCCGCTACGGAAAAAACGGACACTAGAAGAACCGCCGAGATCGCCGACATCGCGCGTCATCGCCGGATCGAGGCAGAACCCTCGTGCTCGGTACTGGAACGTCTATGCACCGAACCATAGGAACTGTGGTTGTGACGTTTTGTCTGCCCTGGCGCTTTCTGCGTGGAGATCGAAGTCGACGCCCGGGGTCCATGTCCCTTGGCCGACATTTTTGGCGTCTTTCCGGTAAGCGATCCGATCTAATGAGCAGTGATCAAGAATCTCGAAGTGCAGGTAGATCGCGACGCTCTCCGCTATCAAGCCTACCCTGTGCGGTACCCCGCGCTGAGTGCGCTGGGGCGGATCAAAGCAATTGAAGTTGAGCTGGTTTTTTGCGGTTACGATGGCTATCAGATTCTTCTTCGCAACGGGAACGTAATCCTTTTCCCTAGAGAGAAAGAGATTGCGCTGTATGAATTCGTTCTGCGCAACCGCATCACCACCGTTCACGGAACCGATCCCTGGAATCTCATCACCGAACCTTACCTGGACCAGAGCTACACCGCCGAAGAAACACAGAAGAGCCTCGAGCGGCTCGGCGAGTTAGGGTTTGACCCCCGTGAAGTTGAATCCATCAGGAAGAAAGTTGGGCCATCGTTGTTTGCGTACAACGTTTTTGTTTGGGAATGGGTATCGATGGGCCTGCTGGAGGTTCTGCACACATGCAAGGTTGCGTCGGAGGATTTTTACCGGTGGGTCATTGCCATTTCCAAACGTGGCTACCAGCACGCCAAACCCTGCGATTTGATGGACCGCCGGCACCTGGTGGGGATGGACACGATCTTATGGAGCAAGTTTGAAAGCTTCACGTTCAGCCGCGACCTATGGCTCAAGCCTCTCGCCGGCCTCGAACCTCCGGCAAAAAAGCCGGCGCCTAGGAACATATGGCGACGATGGTTTTCGCGCCGGACCCAGGAACCCAAGAGCGCGGTTGCATTTGTACGGCCTGCTTACAAAGACTGGAACCCGGTTTACAAATGGGTGTTTCAGCAGTACTCGGAACCGCACCGGCACTATCATGATCTCCGTCATCTGGAACAGGTGATCTCGCTGCTGAATTCGCATTGGGCGCAAGTCTCCACCGCGGCCCTTCTGGCCGGCTGGTTTCACGACGCCGTCTACCGCTCCGGAGCCAGTGACAATGAAGAACAGAGCGCTCAACAAATGGCCGCGCGCATGCAACCCTTGAACGTAGAGCCCGAAGTCCTGACGAAAGCCAAAGCGCTCGTGGTGTACACGCAGCGGCACCTCCGGACAACGGACCAGGAAGAACGATGGATCCATGATGCTGATCTGGCTATTTTTGGCCTGCATCACGAGGCCTACGCGAAATATGCGTCCGACATTCGCAAAGAATACGCATCGGTCCCAGATGATCTGTTCAGAAAAGGCCGGACGGAGATTCTGCAGCAGTTTCTGAGCAACGCCCAACAGGAAGGCCGCTTCTTCTATGGATTGGATCCCATCTTCGAAAGCCAAGTGGAGACGAATTTGCGTTGGGAAATCGAAACATTGAGGCGGTGATCTTCTGCTTCGCTCTTGTCTTGCCACACTCCACAGATGTCTTGTCAGGCCGGCGGCTTTCCGATCACCCGATCCCGCTCTGCGGGATCACCAGATCACCCGATCTAGTTACTTCACGTTCTTATAAACTCTCCCGCCTTTCATCACGAACACCACGCGGCGGACGGCGGTGATATCGGCGAGCGGATCACCGTCGAGCGCGATGATGTCAGCCTGGAGCCCAGGCGCGATCGTGCCGATTTCATTTTGCAAGTTGAGCGATTCGGCGGCGCTAGAATTGGCGGCGACCAGAGCGTCCATCGCCGGCTGTCCGGCGTGGACGCGATCGATGAACTCTTCCGCGTTGTGTCCGTGGGCGCCGGCCACAGCGTCGGTACCGAAGACGATCTTCAGATTCTTGGTGGCCAGCGCTTTCTTGAACATCTCGGCGATCACCGGCAGCACTTCCTGCATCTTGGCGAAGCCTTCTTCGGTGTATGTGCCTACCCCGAGGAACTTGGCTTTGTTGTCGAGGTAGTTGTGGATCACGAGCCCGACCTGGGGATCGAAGAAAGTTCCGTGCGCGGCCATGGCGTCCAGGTCTTCCTGGGTCGCGAAGGTACCGTGTTCGACCTCAGTGCAGCCGAGGTTGGCGGACGCGCGCACCGCCAGCCCGTAGGCATGCACGACGCTGCGCAAGCCCTGCGCCTTGGCTTCGTCGCACGCTGCGCGAAGCTGTTCATCGCTGAGAGTTCGAACGCCGCCCTGGCGAATGCTGGCGGAAGCAAAGATCTTGATCACATCGGCGCCGTCAGCCTTCGCCTTTTTTACCGCGGCGCGAATCTGGTCCGGCGTCAACTTGGAATCCGATATCGGCTCCAGCGCGGTAAGAACACGCGGGCCGGGCAAACTGCCGCTGCTGATGGCCGCACGCAGGGCCTTGTCTTCGGGTGATCCCAGGCTTTGGATGGTGGTGAAGCCAGCCATGAGTGTGGCATAAGCATTCGCGGCCGCGGCCAGCGCCGCCTGCTCCTGGGTCTCGCTCTTGTCGTCAAAATGCCCGTTGGGGCCAAAGTGCCAGGTGACGTGGTCGTGCACGTCGATCCACCCGGGCATCACGGTGAGCCGGCTGAGATCGTAGGTGGGTTTGCCTTGCGTCTTCGGGTCTTTCTCTAAGCGCGCAATCTTGCCGTTCTCTACTACGATCTGGACGTTGTGCAGCACGTGGCCTTGGCCATCGAGTAACGTGCCGGCGCGAACGATGATGGGCGCATCCTGTGCGCGCGCCGCTGTTGCCACAATAAGAAGGAGCGGAATAACGAAGAGTCTGATCGTTTTCATGGATTTCACACGCCGGCGGCATTGTAGCGAAAGTCTCCACGCGTGGGTATTTTTTCCACGATTGGATCTCCGTTCGATCTAGCAAGCTATTTATTATCAGCGATTTACAGACGTGGCACGATTTGTGCAACCAGAGCAGTGGATTCTCAAGGTGCGCGCCATTCAGGCGCCGAGCCACTGCACCTTCGACAGGTTCAAAAAATGGACCTGCGGGTGTCCAATCAAAAGCATCATGAGGTAAAGCGAATGAGACTGCGTTGTAGAAAGCTTTTGCTCTTCGCCGCGGCGTTAGCGCTGGCAGCGCCCGGCGTTGCCCAGAAGCCAACCACGAAGCCTGATAGCGATGATTTCCAAAAGGGCTTCACTGAGTTTGAGACCTTCCAAGGCGAGGCGAACTCAGACTCGAAGGTGTTGAAGCTCGACTCCACTGTGGGTTACGACTTCAACAAACATTTTGGCGTGTTTGCCGGCGTGCCCGTATATTTTTCACATGTTTCGTCGAGCACAACCTCGACTACCACCACGAGTTCCGGTGGCACTGGGGTGGGCAACGTGTATCTGGGATTTGCCTTGCGCGCGCCAAACCCGACACTCGATTACTCTTCTACGGTTACTGCTGGAGCCCCTACCGGCGATACGAAAAAGGGCCTCAGCACGGGACGCGCCAGCATTGACTGGGACAATCGTTTTGAACATTCCTTTGACCGCCTGACGCCATTTTTTGATGGCGGCTTGGCCAACACGGTGCCGGACTCGGTCTTCTTGACGCGGCCGTTCACGTCTCTGGGAGCGATTACCCATCTGGAAGAAGGTGCGGATTTTGATTTGGTCCGGCATTTTTCAGTCGGAGGCTCCGCTTACCAGATCGTTCCCTTTGGCAACCAAAAACTTGTCAGCAGGCTGGTACGGCGAGGCCAAAGCGGACGAGGCGGCCGGGTTTTTGATGCCGCGGCGTCCGCCAGCGGCAGTGGTCTCACCCGGGAAAACGGATTCAGCACCTGGGTGGGATTCGAGCCTACCTCAATCTTGCGCGCTGAAATTGGCTACACGCGCAGCACGACCTTTGACTTAAACAGCTTTGCCTTCAACTTGCGGGTGAACTTCGGCAAGCTGCTCCGTCCAAGAAAGACTTCCTAAGGGAGGTAAGCAAAATGAAAATTCGATTCGTCCTGAGCATCATGGCAACGCTGGCCTTGCTGGCGCTGCCGGTCTACGCTCAACACGGTGGCGGCCACGGAGGCGGAATGGGGAACGCGCATTCCTCCGCCCCGTCTTCGTCCATGCATGGGAATTCGGGGAAGACGAGTACAGGTTCCGGACCGAAGTCGGTTTCGGAACAACTGTCAGACAACACTAAACTCTCCAGCAAGCTTGGAAGCCTGCTTCCTGCGGGGACCAATCTGCAAACGGCGTCCCAAGGGTTCAAGAACCTGGGACAGTTCGTTGCCGCAGTGCATGTCTCCCACAACCTTGGCATTCCTTTTGATCAGTTGAAAGCCAAGATGATCGGTCCCCCAAAAGAAAGTCTGGGGCAAGCCATCCATGCGCTGAAGCCGGCAGCCAAGTCAAAGGAAGAGAGCAACAAAGGCGAGAAACAGGCCAAGCAGGACATGGACGACAGCAAGGCATCCTGAGCGAAGTGTTCTTGGTCCAGGGAAAGGCGGCCTGCCGGCCGCCTTTTTTCTTAGCTTGCCATGGCCGTGCCGGTCGTGGATTCGAGCACGTTCACCGGCGCAACCTGGGCCGTCACCAGCGCCGTGCGAGGCACGATAAAAGTCTGTTCCAGAGCGTACTGCCCGGACAGAACCGCGTGCGGAACACCGTCGGTGTAAACCATCCAACAGCAGCCGGGAGGAAATACGACTTCCCTGGCGCCGGAGTTTTTCTGGAAGTCATCACTCTCCTTGAGCCAGTCGTGCAGGTAGAGCATAAACTCGTCGTAGCGGGAGCGGACAGGCACGGGCAGGCCAACGCCTGCAGCCACGCGTGCCAGCGCGCGGGCAGCGGCGCTGCGATAGAGCGGGCTGAGCCGGTTGGTCTCGGCCACCTTGGGCAAGAAGGTATGAAACGGCTCGCCGACTTTCCATACCCGTCCCGCGGCGGGATTGATGTTGACGAAGATGCGCAAGATACGCCCGCCATGCGTCGGCCGGCTGGGGAACGCGTCCACGTGAAGCAGGTCGTTGCGCTTGTGCAGCGAGAGATCACGTCCCTGCTCTTCCAGCGGCCGAAAGCTCGCGAAGTCCATCTTCAGTCTGCCGGCATAAGGGGCGAGAAATCCCGCGATGAACTTTGCTGATTCGGCGGAGAACTTCCGCATAACCCGATGCATGCGCTCGCGGTCAGGCGAGTTGGAAGATACTCCGTTCAGGGCGTCGCTGGCGGGACGGTACGAGATGTTCTTGTGTAACCGTGAACCGGTTTGCTTCTGGGCCAACAGGAACTTTTGGTCTTCGTCAGGAAAGTCAAAGGGAACGTTGGCGAAAAAGATGACCTTGCCGCGCTCCAGTTGGTCGCAATACCAGGCCGCGGGCTGCGCGGCAGAAGCCGTCACATCCACGGCGACGGCGGGATCAAAAGTTGCCATGATTTGCCATCATAACTCTTTTCGCGCGCACAGGCTTTCTTTACGGCAGCCGCAGGCGGTCCAGCTCAGGGTTGTTTCTTGTTGGGCTGCGGCGCCGATGCTTTCTCGATATCGGCAATGAGTTGTTTAACCTGCGGCGCCAGACTGCCCTCCGGGTCCAGCCGTAAGTACTCCTTGAACTCTTTGCGCGCTGATTCAAGGTCCTCCTGGTCAAGGTAAACGTTCCCCATGAGCGCGTGCGGGCCCGCGTAGTCCGGATTCAGCTCAATGGCGCGCAGCGCATGCGGTCCCGCGGCTTGCCACTTGCCTGTTGCGCCGAGGGTACGGGCCAGTTCGTAATGGGCCTCTGCGGAATCGGGCTCGAGCTCCAGGCTGCGCTGCAGCGCCTTCTCCGCGCCCGCGTAGTCTTTCTGCTCGTTGAGTGCGGATCCCCATCCCAGATATCCCTGCGCATTGCCCGGCTCTACCTTGGTTGCTTCTTCGAACGCCCACTGGGCATCCCCCCAGCGCTGCAACTGCATGTAAGCCAACCCCAGCAGCAGGTAGCTTTGCGCATACCAGGGATCGGCCTTCAGCGCTTTCTTGAATTCCTCAATGCTGGCGGCCGGATCCTTTTTGCGGAACAGCAGGTCTTGCCCCCGGTCGAGCGCCGGCTGAGCCGCCGGTTTGGGAAGGCGGCGCGCGCTGGAAGAGTCATCGGCGTTTGTCGAGGGGGCGGGTGCGGTCTGATTCGTGGGGGTCGTTCCGGCCTGCGCCAGAGCCGCGCCCGGTAGAAAGACCAACGCAAGGAGCAACGAAAAATTGCGCATAGGAAGCTGTTTCTTATTGTAACGCCAGGTAGAGCGCCGTCACTGGCGCGACAATTCCTTGCCCTTCGACTCCATCTGGGTGGCCTTCTGGACGTTGCCTTCGTCGCGATAATAGCCGGCGAGAGCAATGTACAGCGGTCCGCTGTTCCTGCGGACATTCAGCGCGGTTTCGAGGAACGAGATTGCGCGAGGCAAGTCACCGGTCTTGGCCATGCTTTCCGCGGCGCGGAGGATGGATTGCTCATCGGTCTCTTTGGTCACAGCCGTGCGTGCGTACAGCGCGGCCACCGCAGGATAGTTCTGTTTGGCATAGTAGAGTTCAGCCAGGTGGGAGCGCGCAGCCTCATTGCCGGCGTCCTTGGCCAGCGCGGCTTTGAACCATTCGAGCGCGGAATCCTTGTCGCCCTGGGCCGCGTAACAGAGCGCTCGGTCAAAATCGGCGACGCCACGAGTCACGTCTTCCGCGAGATCAGGATCGGAAACGTCGAACACCGATCTCGTAGCCGGATTAGAAGAGATGCGCAGGTTCAACGACGAATAAACCTTCTGCGGGCTGTCCGGCACAGCAACAGAAACCATGAGCCTGTAATTGCCGGGGGCGGCATCTGTGGCCAGTGGGATCTTCTTCCCACTCACCAGCGATCCGGAGGCGTCGAACTGCTGCATGGCCACCTCCTCGTGCAGGCTCTTGGTATCACCCGCGACCCCCAGCCGCCCGTAGGCGTAGTCCACCGTCAGGTTCTTGTCGGCGTACAAGGCGGGGGCCCGCGGCGGAGCCCAAATCTGATAAAAGACGTTCACATCCTGTCCTGGGGCGTAAGTTAGCCCTTCGCCGGTGAGGGGCGTGAACTTCACGCCGCCCAGCGTGAACGGCAAGTAATCCCGGGTGGTGGACTCAGCTTTGGCAAACGCGATCGTCTCGGAGAGGCGTAATCCTGTATCCCCCGGCGCCGGGACCACGACTTCTCGTTCTGCCTTGAATGCAGTTTGGGTGATTTTGTTGGTGAGTTGAAAATCAATCTTGTATTTGCCGGGGGCCAGCGCCAGCCAGCCTTCATACCCGAAGACGCTGCTTCTGACGCGCGCGGCTTCCGCATCGTCAAGATTGCGGCGTACGGTCTTCGACTGCTGAAAGATCAATTTATTGTCTGGACCATAGACCTGGACCAAGAAATCGATGCTGTAAAAGGTCTTGTTGTCAGCCTGGCCGACGGAGAAGTCCTCCGGGCGGTGCAACCGCAGCAAATAATGCAGATTGAAGTTGCCGGCTGGGTCGCGCAGCGGCGCAGCTACCACATCCAGGAACTCCCCACCGAGCACAATGCGGTGAGTTACTTGCTGCGCCATCCGCTTCTGCTCCAGCATTTGCTTGGTCAGGGGATGGTTGGCCAGGTTCTTGATAATGCCCAGCATCACATCGGACTCCAGGCTACGAGTGGCGTTCTGCAAGTCCACGGGAGAATCGGGAACCAGAGAGAGCGTAGTGCGGGCCACTTCCCGGCCCAGAGACTTATCGATCGTCTGCAGAGCATGCTTGTCGTCGTTCACAACCAGGACTGACGTGGTCAGCTTGCTGGGCCCGTCCATGTACGGACTGTAGAGACGCATGGTGCCGGTGTTGTCACGGTCGTAGAAGACGATATAAAAATATGGCGGCAAAGCAGGATTGGTGTTCTGGTAAAACCAGATCTCCATAGGGCGGATGTCCATACGTCCGTAATACTTGGCGCGCTGCTCAGGCTTGCCCAGGGTGATATAGATCTGCCCCATGGCTGAGTGCACCCCATCCAGGTATTGCTTGGCGTAGGCAATGCGTTCGTAAATCTCCTGCTTGTAAGTGTTGTCGGGAGCGCCTGGAGTGGCACTTCTCAGGTCCCAGAAGCGCTGGATGAATACGTCCCGTTCCTGGTCGGTGGTGAGATGGAGGAAGGCGTCCTTTTCCTCGTTGCTGATGATGGTATAGACCTCGTCCTGGAGCCAAGTACGGTAGCGCTCAGGAAGATCGCGCACCGAGGTCTTGCTCTGGGCCAGGCAGACTCCCGCGAGCACGCAGACAAGCGCGACAAGAAAAATAATCCGCCATTTCATTGCGCGGTCAGCCCGCCGGATCGGAGGCATGATCGTAATGTCGGGGCCCGTCACCCTCATGAGTAATCCAAGTTAGATGGCGGCTTTAGCATTAACGCTGCCCTATGGCTCTTTGGAGCCTATCCACCAACTCCTTCGTCGGCTGCGCAAATGGACCCTGCGGATCGAGCCGCAGGTATTCCTGAAACTCCTTCAGTGCAGAACCGGCGTCGCGCTTGCGCAGATAGATGTCTCCCATCAGCACGTGGGCCGGGGGAAAGTCCTTGTTCAAGGCAATGGCTTGGACGGCGTGGGGCTCGGCTTCCTGCCATTTGCCCATACCCCAAAAGCTCTTCCCGAGTTCGTACTGTGCTTCCGCTGATTTCGGATTGACCTGCAGACACTGTTCGCTCATCTTCTCCGCTTCTTTGAAATTCTGCTGGGCATTCAAAGTTACCGCCAGCCCCAGCAGGGCCTGGGCGTTCGCGGGCAACAACTTTACGGCCTTCTCAAACGCGGACTGCGCTTCCTGCCAGGCGCGTAGTTGGATGTAGGCCGCGCCCATCAGCAAGTGCGCAGGACCGAACTGCGGATCCAGTTTCACCGCCTTCTTTAAACTCTCGATGCTGCCCTTGGGGTCATGCTTTTCCACCAAAAGTTGCTGGCCTTTGCGCACGGCCTCTGCCGCTTGCGGGGATGCCGGCTGGCGCGCGTCAATCGCGGCTCCTGGACCTCCTGGCGGGACAGTAGGCTGGTCCTGGCTGGTATCGCGATGTAGCTCTAAAGTTGCGGAGCCGCGCGGCACAAACGTCATATCCACCACCTGGAACGCGTCTTTGTATCCGGACGCATGGGCGGTTACGGCATAGAGTCCCGAGCTACCGGAGTGGGCCAGTTGTACCCACCGGATCGTGAATCTGCCGCCGGAATCGGTCATCGTGCGTCCCAGCTGCCCGGTGCCCGCGGGGGGAGGCCCGTCGCGGCTAGGCGCGTTGTCGAGAAGCACCAGGATCCCGGCGGGGGCAGGTTGATTGTCGACACGAACCACACCTTCGATCTCACGGGAAACGGTTGTTTGCGTCCCCACCTGGGCGAGCGCAGAGCACACAAAGAAAAACGCGGTGAGTGGAGCTGCAGCTAGATAGCGCATGGCAGCCTCCTCCTTGGCGGGCTTTCCGGAAAAAACGAAAGCCAAAAGGAAATCAGGGAGAGCACGTGCTGCCCTCCCTGAAGTTTACTCCGAATCCTGCTCAGAACTGGAATTTCACGCCAAACCGTGCATAGAACGGGTTCTGGAAATTCAGCGGGGTCAGGAGATCGGGGTTGGAAAATGGGGGCTGGAAGCTGAGATCACGGTTCTGATCGCGCAGCGTCACAGGACCCATGGAGTTGGTGATGTTGAACATGTCTGCCAGCAAGTGAACGGAGGTGCGCTCCGTCAGCTTGTGGACATATTCCGCGTGCAGGTCGATCCCACCAGAGAGCGGCGTGCGTCCCTGGCTGCCGCGGCCGCCAATTGGAACTTCACCCTGGTTGCCGTACACCGGGTGGTTAGCAAATACGCTGATGGGCGTTCCGCTGAATGTGCTTATACCGGTGCCCAGCGTCAAGCCGGAGAATCTGCCGGCCTGGAAGGTGTAGCTGCCGAAAAGATTGACGATCTGATGCCTTTCGGTGTTCAGTGGCCCAATAGCAAACTGGTCGCCAAGCAGGCCTAGCACACCGCTGGTGAAATCAAACAGTGAGCTGATGCTAGGATCGGTCTGGCCGTTGTCATTGCGGAACGCGCCTTCATAATTTCCGCGCAGATAAGCCAGACGGTAGTTGGCTCTCATCAACCAGCCGCTGCTGAATCCCTTGTTGACTTCAAATTCGAACGCTTGATAGTTGCGGACAGGCTGGGCAAATCCGTCA
>DATFQZ010000329.1:0-12044 GCA_035263765.1 Candidatus Angelobacter sp.
GCCTTGGAACAGGCCACCCAGGAACTCAGTGGCAAGTTTGAGCATCGTGGAGCCGCCATGCAGGAAGCACGGTTTGTCATCGAGGACATCGCGCCCAACGCACCGTACTACGATCACCGCCTCATGGACTTCAACAACGATTCCTCCACCACGTTCTTCGACGTCGGGAAGTTCTTCCAGCTGTTGGAGGACCGCATTGTCAAGCGGCTGGCAGCACAGAACGGCCACTAACCGGCTCGATTCTTGTTGAATCCCATCCTTCGCAAGGAATGCGAAGGATGGGAGGCCGTCCAGCTGATAAGTGTCAGTCGTTGTCAGGCTCCGCAACGTCTAAAAAATTAGTGGCGTCGTCGACAAAGAACACCTGGTTGCCGATCGCCAACAGCCCGAACAAGGCGCCCGCGCCCGGAGGCGAACCACTTGAGTCCACAAGTCTCTTTGCGACCTGTTGGCCGTCGTGCGTGATCTCGACCAGGTTGCCGTCGGCGCCGTTGGCCACAATGATGTTTCCGTTGGGGGCGAGTGTCATGCCCAGTGGATCGTTCAGTGCGCCGCCTTCGGAGATGGTAACGCCGGTACCCACGCTCGAGGTGCGGGTGAGCGGGTTAGGTATCCCGGCAATGCGATTGTTGAGGCTGTCAGAGACGAAGAGCAGGTCCTGATCTCCGTCCAGGGCGACCCCAGTGGGACCGATGATCAGCGCGGCCGGATCGAAGCGTACCGGAAATCCTGAGCCGATCACCGTGCTCGAGACTACCTGAGGCCTGTCTGGACGGTCGACTTGGAGGACCACACGGACCACGGTCGCGCTGTTGGAAGGCGTGTTGTTGTTCAGGTTGGTATTGTTAAGGATGTTGGTGACGAACAACGACGCGGTAGTATCGCCGTCGGCCGCGGTCATGTCCCAGGGGCCGGCGATGTTGCCCCCGGAGATGGTTTCCACGACATTGCCGTTGGCGTTGAGAACGATCAAGCATCCTACGTTGATCGTGGCGGAGGTGCCATCACTGGTGGGCAGGCTGCCTACAACGACCCAGCCGCTCCGCAACACGACCAGGGCGGTGGTCAGACCGATGCCTCCGGGACACTTGCCGGGCAGATCGTCGACGTCAATTTGCGCGAACAGTTGAAACGCCCCGCTGGGCGAGATTTGCACGATCGTGGAGCCCGTGCCCTGCTGGTTCTTGCCGTTGTTGAAATTGCTAATCAGAATATTTCCCTCGACCAGCTTGCCCTTCGACGCCGGAATCAGCGCGACTCCGTAAGGGTTGACGTCGCCGTTCGCGGGGACCGTCGAGGCAACCTGGTCGATGTCGTTGAGCGACGGTAACGCCTGCGCCGCGAGCGTGACCGTGGCGCAACAACAGTAAAAGAGCACACTAAGACATAAGAATCGATTCGCTAGCATTCGAAACACGTAACCTCCTGATGGCACCCAAAGAAGCCGTATGGTTTAGTTAAGTTTTTTGTCTGCTGGATGGAAGTAGTACTGAATGTTTAGAACCTTGCGCCCAACGTGGAGTGGCCGCGGACACAACCAATCCTTGACACGCACGACAACTTGCGAGGCGCAAGTTGCATTACGCGAAACGACAGGCCTGATCGAGTCGTAATAAGCTTCTGCTAAGAAGGGGTGGAAGAGCGGTGCTTTAGCGCCGCGTTAGTGTATCGAGAGAAAGAAGATCCACACTGAGGGAAGCCCGGGCCACCCGTCCGATCCTGTGCTCGTTATCGTGAAAATCCACATTACAATGCGGACACTTCATAACACCTCACAACCAAAAAGCCCGCCTTGCGGCGGGCTCTGTTAAATCCTTTTTATTTCGACTTAACTGCACCCGCTCGTGCTTCCACAACTCATGCATCGGTAACACGACCCATTCCGCGTCATGATCGCGCCGCAGAGGTGGCAGGAAGGCGCGTCGCCCAGGTCCACCAGATCTTTCATGGCGTCGGCGGCGTGGTAGATGCCTCGATCCTGCATGTGCAGGCTATCGGCTCTTGGCTCTTGGCTATTGGCCAAACCGCCCTGGGGAGGCCTGGTCTCGAAATCGGACGCAGCCGAGGGCGGCTGCGGTCCACCGGGCGCCTGCGCTCCACGGTCTACCGTTCCGTTCAGCTCCTTGAACAGCGGATACTGCTTCCCGGTGACAAACCGAATCTCGAGCCAGCGGAAGATGTAATCCATCATCGACTTGGCGATCGGGATCTCGGGGTTGCCGGTGAAGCCGGCGGGCTCGAAGCGGGTGTGCTGGAACTTGTCGCACAAGAGCTTCAGTGGCACGCCGTGCTGCATCGCGAGCGACACGGCGAGGGCGAAGGAATCCATCAGGCCGGAGACGGTCGACCCTTCCTTGGCCATGCGGATGAAGAGCTCGCCGGGGGTGCCGTCTTTGTAGAGGCCGACGGTGATGTAGCCTTCGTGGCCTGCGATGGCGAACTTGTGCGTGACCGAGGCGCGTTCGCCGGGCAGGCGGTGGCGCAGAGCGCGCGGCGGCGCGGACTGCTGCTCTTCCGCGGTGGGCATACGCACCGCAGCCAGGGCAACGGCCTGCTGCTCGGGCGAGAGCTTGGTAAATGCCGCCATCTCCGGCGTTAACACTTCGACTTTCTCGGCGCGCGTGCCACGGCGGGCAGCTTCTTCTTTCTTGGCGGCGGCCATCAGGGGCTGCGCTTTCTTCGATCCGTCGCGATAGATGGCCACTGCCTTCAGTCCCAGCTTCCAGGACTGCAGGTAGGCATCCATGATGTCTTCAATTGAAGCCTGCTCGGGCAGGTTCACCGTCTTCGAGATGGCGCCGGAGATGAACGGCTGCGTGGCCGACATCATCATGACGTGGCCCATGTAGTGGATGGTGCGCGTGCCCTTCTGCGGCTTGAAGCTGCAATCGAACACCGCCAGGTGCTCGTCCTTGACTCCGGGCGCGCCTTCGATGGTGCCGGTGGAATCGATGTAGCCGACGATGGAGTTCACCTGGTCCTGCGTGTAGCCCAGCTTCCACAGTGCCAGGGGCACCGTGTTGTTCACGATCTTGATCATGCCGCCGCCGACCAGCTTCTTGTACTTGACCAGCGCCAGGTCAGGCTCGATGCCGGTGGTGTCGCAATCCATCATGAAGCCGATGGTTCCGGTGGGCGCGAGCACGGTGACCTGCGAGTTGCGATAGCCGAACTTTTCGCCCAGGGCCAGAGCTTCGTCCCAGCTGGCCTTGGAGCCTTCGTAGAGGTTTGCGGGGACGTCATCTTTATTAATGTTGTTGACCGAAGCCCGGTGCATGCGGATGACATCCAGGAACGGCTCGCGGTTGACGTACCAGCCGGGGCAGGCGCCGCCGGTGATGTCCTGCGGCGAGACGCGCGGCGTAGCGGGCGCGAGTGCCGGGCACTGCTCGGCGATGCGCGCCGATTGCAGATACGCTTCGCCGCACATGATGGCGGTAACGCACGCGGCGTATTCTCTTCCCGCGATGGAATCATAGGGCAGCCCTGACGCCATCAGCAGCGCGCCCAGATTGGCGTAGCCGAGGCCCAGGGGACGGTAGTCGTGTGAGTTGCGCGAGATGCCCTCCGTCGGGTAGCCGGCGTTGTCGACCAGAATCTCCTGCGCCGTGATCATGATGTCCACGGCGTGGCGGTACGCGGGAACGTCAAACTCACCGTTCGACTTCAGGAACTTCATCAAGTTGAGCGAGGCGAGGTTGCAAGCCGAGTCGTCAAGGAACATGTATTCTGAACACGGGTTTGAGGCGTTGATGCGCGCCGTGTTCTTCGAAGTGTGCCAGCGATTGATGGTCGAGTCGTACTGCATGCCCGGGTCCCCGCACTGCCAGGTGGCTTCGGCGATCTTGCGCAACAGGTCGCGGGCTTTGTAGGCCTGCATGATGTGGCCGTCTTTGACCGCGCGCGTCGAGAACTCAGCGTCGCGCTCCACCGCGTTCATGAACTCATCGGTCACGCGCACGGAGTTGTTGGCGTTTTGGAAGAAGATGGAGCTGTAGGCTTCCGCGTCCGGCCCGGAACCGTCATATCCCATCTCCACCAGCGCCCAGGCTTTGGCTTCTTCCTTGGCCTTGCACTCGATGAAATCCACGATGTCAGGATGGTCGACGTTCAAGATGACCATCTTGGCGGCGCGGCGCGTCTTGCCGCCGGATTTGATCACGCCGGCAAAAGCGTCAAAGCCCTTCATGAAGCTCAGCGGGCCGGAGGCCTGTCCGCCGCCGGAAAGCACTTCCTGCGAGCCGCGCAGCGTAGAAAGGTTCGTTCCCGTGCCGCTACCCCACTTGAACAGCATGCCTTCGGTCTTGGCCAGCGTGAGGATCGAGTCGAGCGAGTCTTTCACCGAGTTGATGAAGCACGCGGAGCACTGCGGGTTGCGGTATCCGGTGGTCGCGAATTCGGATTGCCCGGTCTGCATGTTCCAGTGCCAGTTCTGCGCGTCCGACTGAGGCTCCAGACGATCGCAACCCACGTTGAACCACACTGGAGAGTTGAAGCTGGCTTTCTGCTGGACGAGGATGTGCACCAGCTCGTCATGGAAAGTGTCGCGATCGTCGGCGGTAGCGAAATAGCCCTGCTGCCAGCCCCAGTCGCGGATAGTCTCCGCCACGCGCTGGATGAGCCGGCGCACGCCGGTCTCGCGCTGCGGCGTGCCCAGCGCGCCGTGCAGGTACTTGCTGGCCACAATGTTGACGGCGGTCATGGACCAGTCCTTGGGCGACTCCACTTCGCGCTGCTCGAAGATGCTGTTGCCCTTGGCATCAGTGATCGAGGCGGTACGCAGCTCCCATTCCACTTCGTCGTAGGGCGAGACGCCCGCGCGCGTGAAGTTGCGCGGGAACTTCAGTCCCGGCGCGGTCTTCTGGGAGGCGGTGGGCTGGATGGTCTGCGCGTTGCTCGTTGTCGTCTTCAATTCCGCCATTATGTCTTCTCCACTCTTGGCCAGCGTTACAAGGTTGTCGTTAAAGTCTTGGGCACTCCTAATACTTCCCCAGCCTTTTGAGACACGCATCTTCCTCCGCGTGTCTGCGCCTGCGCGGTAGAAAACTGCTTAAAATCCTGCAGGGAAAACTTTTTCGTATTCACGGGTTTTGCAGACGCGTTCCACGGCGCGTTCAGCTTCCGTGGCTGCGGGCCGCTGCTCAAAGAATTGCGAGGCCGTGTCGCGCTGCGACATCAGCCATTCCTTGAGCGCCGTGGCGGCGCCACGACGTTCTTCCGCCTGGGGCACCACCGCGTAGCGCAGGTAGCAGCGCGCCTCCTGCAAGCGCTCGCGCCATGGATTGCCGGCGGTAAACAGACGGTTGAGCGCCCGGGCCAGGTCTTCCGTCTCCTCGACCTCGAAAACCGCCAGCATGCGCCGGCTGTAGGGACCGGCGGGCTGGGTGATCTCCTCCGCCAGGGCATAGATCCCTGGCTGCCGGGGGACCAGCAACAGCTCAAAGCTGGACTCACAATGAAACCAACGCGACCAGTTCATTTCCATAACGTACTCCAAAGCATCCGTCGCCGCCGCCGCTCAAGAAGCCGGCGACGGCTGGTTTTTCGAACCTTTCTGTGTTGCAGATCACCGCGATCTAACTTGCTTCCGGCTCACCTCGGTGCCGGTTTTGACTTCTTTGTCAGCAAGCCCCGTCTGGTTGCGGCGAGGTCGAGTGTTGGAAAGTTACTCCTGTATGTTGGGTCTGTCAATAGCCCAGCACAATATATTGTACATTATTCTCAGATGCATCACTGGCGACCCTAAGTTGCTTTATTTTCCGTGTTTTACCCGTATTTTACCGTTGATCAGGGGTGTTCTTTGCGTGGTTCGCCCGCAGTTACCTTGGTCCAATCTGAGGGTCGTGTAGCTTGAAATCCGCACTCCCGACGCGGCTGGAGAACATTCTGGCGCCAGTTGAAGCGGCGATGAAGATGTCGTCAATCTACGCGGCACAATCCAGCGCGTCAATGCCAGAAAATTGGGCATATGTTGTGGACGAGTGTGGAAAAATAGCCTGCCGCGACGTTCGTAGCGTCAATCCAGCTCCGCTGCGCCAACCAGCCACCCCAATCACGAGGATTGCCGGGCAGCTTTGCTTGCTGTTACGCTCCTGGCCATGAAAACCCTTGCCCGGCTTTTGCCGCTTTTCGTCGCGCTCTCCTGCGCGGCGCAACATCTGGTCGAGCCAAAGACCTTCGACGCCATTGCCACCGAGTACTCCGGCGAGTCCGCACAGGAGAACACGCGGCGCATTGTGGAGTATCACCGCATTCAGGGCAGCCCCATGATGGCGGCTGTCGCCACGGAGGTCGTTCTGCCGCGGTTGAAGGCTTACGGTTTGGAAGCGGGGATCGAGCAGTTCCCTTCGGACGGCAAGATCAAGTACGGAACCTACACCTCACCGATGGGCTGGGACATGCGTTCCGGCGAGCTCTGGATCGAGAACGTTGCCGGGGCCGAAGGTTTCAAACCCACCTTGCTGTGCCGCTATGCCGACGTTCCCATGTGTGTTTCCACGTACTCGAAGGGTGGCGAGTGGGCCGGTGAGCTGGTGGACGTGGGAAGTGGGACCAGCGACGCTGATTATCAAGGCGTGGATGTCAGCGGGAAGGTTGCGCTGGCTTCCGGTTACGCAGCCAATGTAGTCCGCGAGGCCGTGCTAAAGCACGGCGCCGTGGGCGTGGTGATCTATCCTTCCGCCGCCGACCGGCCGGACCACCCTGACATGGTGCGGTACAACGGCATCTGGCCGAGCGCCGAGGAACTGGATAAAACCAGCGGCGGTTTTCAGATCTCGCGCAATCAATATGAAATGCTCAAAGCCCTCATGCGGTCGGGCGCGGTGCGCGTCCACGGAAAGATCGATGCCACGTTGGGCCCTGGCAAGCTCACGCTGGTGCACGCCTACATCCGCGGCACGGAGCATCCTGAACGGGAAGTCCTGATCACCGGGCACCTCGACCATCCCAAGTGGAGCGCCAATGACAACGCCTCGGGCTCCGGGGCCATGATGGAGGCCGCGCGCACGCTGGAAACCCTGATCGCCGCCAAAAAAATTCCTGGCCCGCGTATCACTATTCATTTCATGTGGGTCCCGGAGTATTTCGGAACCTTGGCCTATGTGGCCAATCATCCCGAGCTTCGCTCCTGCGGAGCAATAGGCATATGGAATGATTCACGCGGCAAGGACCCATGCATTGTAGCCAACATCAACATGGACATGGTGGGCGAGGACACGGTCAAGACCAACTCGCGCTTTTATTTCACCCGCGCTCCGGACTCAGTTCCTTCCTCCCTTGAGACCTTGCTGAGCGACGCGCTGGAGCAAACGCGCGAAGCTGATCTCTACGCTCCCACTGGAACCCGCAACTTCTGGCCGACGGAGATTATTCCCTACACCCAAGGCAGCGATCACGATGTCTTTCTAGGCTTGCATATCCCTGCGACCATGCTGGGCCACGACCCCGATTGGACCCACCACACCAGCGAAGACAAGCTCGACAAGACTGATGCCAGCGAGTTCCGGCGCGTGGGCGTCTTCGCCAGCGCCGCAGCCTTCTGGATGTCTGCTGCAGACGGCAAGCAGTGGGACCGGCTGTATGCGGCAGCGCATGCCAGCCGGGCGCGGGAACTGGCCCGGCGTCTTGAAACGGATACGGCCGTTGCCCGGTTCGGTTACGTCTCACCGAGACTGACCAACAACGCCGCCTGCCTGATTGCGGAGAGCAAGTGGCTTAACTTTGCCATGCTGGAGAATTCCATTTCCATTAACCAGTCGGTCCAGAAACAAATGATCGGAGAAGCGGTTTGTCCGCTGGAACCCCCTGCGAAGTTTGACGCTTCGGCGTTCCTCTACCCGCCCCATCTCAATGCTCCGGGAAAACAGACGTTTCCAGAGCCCCATCGCAACGTTCTCTTGCCCCTTGACGCAACCGTGTTCGTAGACGTGACGCCGGAAGACGCCAAGTGGCTCTCCGAGCAAGAGTCCCGCTTCGCCAGCGATTCCGAAGGGCTGCCGACAAAACCCAACTTCGCCCTGATCAGCTTTGAGGCCCTGAACTTCATGGATGGACATCGCAACACCGCCCAGATCGCCGACCTGCTGTCCGCCGAGTATCTGCTGGACATCGATCAAGCCTGGGTGGACCGGCTGGTAAGCATTCTCGCGAAACGGAAGCTGGTGGCGACGCCGAAGTAGCCGCACATGCTACTTGAACCGCTTTTGCCCCTCGCTGATGATCTTGCGCGCCGCATCGGCGCCGTGCCAGCCCGCAATCTCAGTCTTCTTGCCTTCGAGGTTTTTGTAGATGGCGAAGAAGTGTTCGATCTCGCGCAAGGTGTGGGCAAAGACCTGGGAGCAGTCATTCACTTCCCGATAGAGCGGGTCGCTGTCGGCTACGGCCAGAACCTTTTCGTCGCTTTTGCCCTGGTCCACCATGCACAGCACGCCGATGGGCCGGACTTCCATCAGACATCCGGGGAAGCTGGGGGACTCCACCAGCACGAGAACATCCAGAGGATCGCCGTCGCGGCCCAGCGTCGAGGGGATAAAGCCGTAATCGCCCGGGTAGTGGACAGGAGAAAAAAGCGTGCGATCCAGACGAAAGACGTGAAGCTGCTTATCGTACTCGTACTTGTTGACCGAGTGAGCCGGAATCTCAATCACGGCGTTGACCAGCCTGGGAGCGTCCTGACCGATGGGAAGCCGCGTGTAGTCGGGCATGGTGGCAATTCTATCGGCTTTCGTAGAAGAAGAACTGGATGTAGGGCGTAGAGGCGAGGTTGCATGGACGAACGCCGACGTGCGCCAGCAACGTGGAAAAGCGCCGACAAGATGGCAACCAGCGCCGCGCTCGACACGTCTATGGCAACAAGGGTGAACGGCTCGATGGTCCGCCGGCAACGAGCTTCGGTTTCGCTGGTACCGTGCAGACCGCCCGTCAGGAATTTAACATTCCCAATCAGCCCGGTTAATTTAGCCTATTACCCCTGGGGGCACGTTCATGCGCCGTGTTTTCTGGATTGCTCTATTGTTCCTTCCCACCCTTGGCGCTTTTGCCCAGCAGTGCACTACGTACTCCGTGGTGGAAGCTCTCGACCGCAAGACCGGTGACGACATCAACAATCTGAGGCCGGAGGATTTTGAAGCCAGCATGGGGGAACATCCCCTGACTGTGGTGAGCGCTACGCAGAATTTTGACAATCGCGTGCTGGTCCTGCTGGAAACGGACAATATGCGCAGCGAGCGCGTAGAAGACATGGTCAACCTGGTGACCCGCCTGGTGCGGCAAGCACCCGAAGGCCGGCGGCTGGCTTTCGCCGTGTTCTCCAAGCGATGGAAATTTGCCAAGACCTTTAATCCCAATGTGAAGCAGCGCGCCGACGAAATCAGGGAACTCGTGGAAGAGGCGCCGGCTCTGGGCAATGGCGTCGCCCTCTACGACGCCCTGCATGAGGCCATCAAGTTCTTCGGCCCCCGCGAGCCGGGAGACACGGTTATGCTGATCAGCGACGGCTTCGATGATAGCAGCCACCGCGGGGCCAGCGGCGTGGAAAAAGAAGTCGAGAAAAGCGGGATCCGTCTGCTGGTCATGATGCGCCAGCCCCTCAGCCACGTGACCGGAAACTTCCTGTGGAACCCGCCAGAGCACGACCGCGCAGTACTGGAGCGCATGAGCGTCCGCACCGGCGGGGCCTACACGATGTTCGGCGCTCAGTTGTTCGACTTTGCGTGGCGGGGCTATTTGCTGGGCCTCCAAATGCCTGAGGGCAAGACCAAGCCGCACTCCTGGAAGGTCAAGCTTGGCCCTCTGGCCTCCGAGCTCCACCGGCGCCACCAGCTCTATTACCCGCAGAGACTGCCGGGCTGCGACGGTGTAGAAGAACAGTCGGCTGCAAAAATAAACGCGTCCCAGTAGCGGGGCCGCGAACGCGTGCCATTTCGACCGGAGCGCCAACGAAGAAGCCTGTCCTCACGAGACTTGGCGCGGAGTGGAGAAATCCCGCGACACCATCCTCCATCGGACTGCATCAGGGAGTTCTCACTGCCGCCTGCTCCTGAAGCGGGCAAACGATTTCTCCAGGTAAGCACTTTCATCCGTCGGGCCGATGCGCCTTAGGGACAGATCCAGGGGAGAACTCCTTACGGCGGCATGGCTAGCGACTGTCCCTCGGGATTTCTCGACTGCGCGCTATTGTTTCTACACGGGGACGCGTTCGCGTCGCACTGCGCTCGAAATGACAGTCCCGAAACGTCGATCCGTAAGATGAAAATTCGGGCTCCAACACCATGACGACCTAAAAAAACGCGCCCCAAGCAGGGGCGCGTTCTGTCGTTCCTGAATTGCAGATTATTTCTTTTCTTCTTCTTCCCCTCCGCCTTCCTCTTTCGCTGCGGCGGCCTGTTGCTCTTCCATCTGCTTTTTGATTTCTTCCTTGCGCTTGCTGCGCGCTTCGGCACGTTTGGCGCGCTTGGCTTCGATGACTTTTTCGCTGCCCACCAGCTCGATGAAGCAGGTTTCAGCGCCGTCGCCGGTGCGCCAGCCCTTGTGGATGATGCGCAGGTAGCCGCCGTTGCGGTCGCCGAACCGCGGCGCAATGGTGTCGAAAAGACGGTCCACGGATTCCCGGGTCATCAGAAACCCGAGAGCCAGGCGGCGCGCGGCTACGTCGCCTCTCTTGCCCAGAGTGATCATCTTCTCCACGTGCGGGCGCATGGCCTTCGCCTTGGCGGGCGTAGTCTCGATGCGCTCTTCCATCATGAGCGAGGTCACCAGGTTGCGCAGCAGAGCGCGGCGGTGGCTGGTGTTACGTCCTAACTTCTTGGTTGCGATGCGGTGACGCATGGGTGTTCCTTAGATTTGTAATCGGTAATTTGTAATTGGTAATTTGGCAATCAGCCAATCGGGTAATTCAGCACAATTACCAAATTACCCGATTACCAATTTCCAATCCTGCTAAAACTCTTGCCCTTCGCCACCGGCCAGGGGCGCGGCGACGGGCGGCATCAGCTGGCTCGTCGGGCCGGGCACAGCATTGCCCTGCTCGTCGATCTTCATGCCCAGCGAGAGGCCCATGGATGCAAGGATTTCCTTGATCTCATTGAGCGACTTGCGGCCGAAGTTCTTGGTCTTGAGCATCTCGGCTTCGGTCTTCTGCACCAGCTCGCCGATGGTCTGAATGTTGGCGTTCTTGAGGCAGTTGTAGCTGCGCACCGAGAGCTCCAGCTCTTCGACCGAGCGGTTGAGGTTCTCGTTCTTGATCCGCGGTTTGTCCTCGCCCCGGGCTTCGGTTTCCAGCTCCTCTTCAAAGTTGATGAAGATGGTCATGTGGTCTTTGAGCAGCTTGGCCGCCAGACCCAGAGCATCCGCCGGAGCGATGGAGCCGTTGGTCCAGATTTCGATGTCGAGCTTGTCGTAGTCGGTGATCTGGCCCAGGCGCGCGGCTTCTACGGTGTAGTTCACCTTGCGTACCGGTGAGTGCACGGAATCCACAGGGATGAAACCCAGTCCCAGGTCTTCATCCACGTTCTTGTCCGCGGCCACGTAGCCGCGCCCGCGCTTCAGGCGCATCTCCATGTCGAGTTTGCCGCCTTCGGAAACCCGGGCGATGTGAACGTTCTTATCCAGCACTTCGACGTCGCCATCGGCCTCGATCATGCCGGAGGTTATGTCACCGGCCTGATCCGTCTTCAGATAAATGGCCTTGGGGCCGTCACCGTTCAGCTTGAACGGAATCTGTTTGAGGTTGAGGATGATGTCGGTGGCATCCTCGACTACACCGGGGATGGACTGGAACTCGTGCAATACGCCTTCAATGCGGACCGCGGTGACCGCCGCGCCTTCAATCGAAGACAGCAGCACGCGCCGCAGGGCGTTGCCGATGGTGGTGCCGAATCCGCGCTCGAACGGCTGCGCGTAAGACCGGCCGTATTTGTCGGTGAGTGTCTCGGTATCGGTCGCGAGACGCTTGGGCTTCTGAAATCCTCTCCAAAGAACCATTTTCCTACTCCTCTCAATTCCGCTCCGTTGGGCACATGCGCTCGGTAGCGCAAGGCTGTTCT
>DATFQZ010000330.1:0-3092 GCA_035263765.1 Candidatus Angelobacter sp.
GGTCCTGCTCGGCGGCCTCGGGATGCTCTTCGCCGGCGTAGCTTTCGAGAAGAAAGACAGATACAAGATCATGGGGCGCGCGATGATCGGCGGCGGCTGGGCGGTCACCTTTCTTCTCGCTTATGCCATACGCCACGCTCCGACCTTCGTCGTTCTGTCTCGCGACTCAATCGACCTCGGCATCCTTCTGGCCGTAGCCGGCGCGATGGTCTGGCATACGCTGAAGTACAACTCCCAAACCGTAACCGGCTTGGCTTTCCTTCTCGGATTTGCGGCGGTCACGCTCAACCCCGATCCGCCTTTCAACCTGATTGCCGGCGCACTCCTGATCGGCGGGATGACCGTGATCGTGCTGCGCCGCCAGTGGTACGAGTTGGAAGTGTTCGGCATTCTGGCCAGTTATGGCAATCACTTCTACTGGCTGTATTCGGCCTTTCAGAAACAAGGCGCGTTCCCCCATCATTCAGCCAGCATCGCGTTGATGGTCAGCTATTGGGTGATCTTCCGCGCCTCGTATCTGCTGCACAAGGTCTCGCGGCCGCAGCAAGAATCGGTTTCAACGGCAGCTGCATTGCTGAATCCTCTGTTGTTCCTGGGGGTGATGAAGTATCAGTCGTTTCATCCGGAGTGGGCTTTCGCCGCTCTGCTCACGATGGGCGCAGTCGAATTCGCGTTAGGCCAGCTGCCGGTTTCGCGTCGCCGGCGCGATCCCTTTCAGGTACTTTCCAGCCTGGGCGCGGTACTCATGGTGGCAGCGGTTCCTTTCAAGTACTCCGGCAACTCAATGGAGTTGTTGTGGCTGGCCGGCGCCGAGGTCTTCCTACTTGCCGGAATCCTGACCCGCGAACGGCTCTTCCGCGGCTTTGGTTTGATCCTCTCGGTCCTGATTGCGTTCTACGCCCTGCCGGTGCATGTTGCGCCGCTGGCCGAGCAGATCTTCAACAATCAGCCTCATCACGACCCGCGACTCGGCCTGGTTCTGGCTGTGGTCGCGCTGGGGTTGTACGCCAACGCACATGCTACCCGTCGTTTGTGGCCAAAGTTCTTTGAGGAAAATCCGGAGAACCCGGCACTTATAGTTCTCTCTTACGTGGCTAGCCTGCTCGGTGCAGCGGCGATCTACGCTTACGCTCCTGAAAACGCGGTGGCTGTGGTCCTGGCGTTCTTCGTCCTGATATTGAGCTGGACGGGAAGACAGGCATCCATCCCGGAATTGATTTACGAAGGGCACTGGATTGCCGCCGCAGCCATCGTCCAGGTCACAGTCACGGGAAGCGATCTAGCCACCACGTGGCACAGGGTTCCCGAACGAATGCTGACCTTCGCGCCAGTAGCGGCGCTGCTCTATCTAAGCTCGCGGTTTGTGCGCCTGTCAAAGACCGCAAACCAGGATCTCTTTTCAGCCGTCTACGCTTGTTCAGCCACGACCTTGCTAACGCTGCTTATCTGGTTCCAAGGACCCAACTGGGCAATCGCGGTACTCTGGATGGTCCTGGCCTTGGCACTCTCGCTGGTTGGGCACGGCTTGCAGCGGACGGACCTTAAATGGCAGGCGCTTGCTCTCACATTGCTTTCCTTTGCGCGCTCCCTCCAATTCAACTTTGATCTCGACCGACTCTTCCACGGCGTTACGTTTCGCCTGCTCACCATCAGTTCGACCGCACTCGGCATTTACTTGCTCGCGCGCTGGGCGCCGCGGAAGGGTCTGCGCCCGGTGTATTCGTTGATGGGGACGATTCTCCTGTCGCGGGTGGCGCTCAAAGAAACTCACGCGCCGTGGACGGCCGTCGCTTGGATCAGCCTGGCGTCGGTGCTGGGCCTGGCGGGCCGCTCGTGGAAAGACCGCGCACTCCTCTGGCAAACGCATGTACTCGCCGCGTTGGCCGTAGGATGGACCCTTTTCACCAACTTTGCCCCACAGTACCGCGGGAGCCGAGTGCAGCTGATCAGCGTGGGCGTAACCGCCATCCTTCTCTACGTTCTCACTTGGATTACCAACGTTGCCGGCGTTGTCGAAGACTACCGCATCCCATGGACGCACTCCTGGACGGCATCGCTGTTGCTGAGCTGGCTGGCGTGGTATCAGCTGGAGCCAGTCAACATCTCGCTGGCCTGGGGCGTGTTCGGACTGTTGTTGTACGAACTTCCTGAAATGCTCAAGCCTCTCAAGATCGACCTCAGCAGGTCGGCGGCCAACTGGCACGGTCAGGCCTATGTGGCGCTGCTCAGCAGTTTTGCCCACTTGTTTTACGCGAACTTCAATTCGCCTGTGACCGGCAGCTTCATGCAGGTCCTGACTGATCCTCGGGTTGTGACCGTCATGCCACTCGTTCTGGTTTACTTCTACGTCTACTGGCGCGTGCATCAGCAGGTTGCAGCCGGCACGCCCCCGAATCCCCGAGTGACAGCGAAGGCGGTGGGCGCATGAGATCGCCAAGACTGCTTTTGGAGTACGCGCTGGCATCTCTCGGAACTGCCACGGTGGTCGCCCTGGTGCGCTTTGAAGTCGAGCCGGAGATGGTTGTGGTCGGATACGCTCTCATCGTCTTCGCGCTTCTGGCGGTAACCTGGCGTACCCGGCAGGAAATCTTTTTGTATCAGGCCCTGGTGGTCCTGGGGTTCGCGGCCGTCCGCATCTCCATGTACAACTTCTACCATCTGCACGAGTTGTTTTCTTCCAGCCTGCGCGGAGCAGTATGGGCCATCGCGGTGCTGGCGGCCGCCGTTCCCCTGGCGTTCCTACTCCGGGGCGAAACCGCCAAGCTCACCGCACGCTGGCCGTGGGCGGCATTCCTGTTGCGACGACCGGAGCAGCCGATGTTCTTCGTCCCGGTCATATTGCTGGCTGTCCTGCTTTTCCTGAAGATGTCGGGAGGCATGATTACTCTGGCCTGGGGCGGGGAAGGAATCGTGGTGTTCATCCTGGCATTGTGGGCCAAGGAACGCAGCTTCCGGCTGGCTGGACTGGGTCTGGTGATCTTGAGCGTGGGCAAGATCGTCTTCTGGGACGCCTGGCAATTTGCCGACTCTCGCCGCTACCTCGCCCTGATCGGCGTAGGGGCGATTTTGCTGGCGGTCTCGTTCTTGTACGG
>DATFQZ010000331.1:0-2550 GCA_035263765.1 Candidatus Angelobacter sp.
CACAGAGCGTCATCGATCAGTTCATCTCCGCGGGCGAGGATAAATGGGGCCTGCTTTCCGGCTTGGTGTTGCTGCTGCCGCACGGATACGAAGGACAGGGGCCGGAGCACTCCAGCGGGCGCATTGAGCGCTACCTGCAACTGGCGGCGAAAGACAATATCCAGGTGGCCCAGCCTTCGACCGCGGCGCAGTATTTTCATCTCTTGCGCCGGCAGGCATTGCGTCCCTGGCGCAAACCGTTGATCGTCTTTACGCCCAAGGGAATGTTGCGGCACCCGGATGCGGCCAGCCCGCTCAGCGAGCTCAGCTCAGGCAGGTTCCAGACCGTAATCCAGGATCGTGAGATCACGAACGCCGAGCGGATCATCCTTTGCACAGGCAAGATCGGGCACGAGCTGCGTCGCGAGCGCAAGCGTCGCGGCGATACTCGTACCGCGATCCTGTTCCTGGAGCAGCTCTTCCCGCTGCCGGAGGCGGAACTTGAGGCGGCGTTCGCCCAGCACAGCAACGCGCGCGAATTTCTCTGGGTGCAGGAAGAGCCGGCCAACATGGGAGCGTTAAACTATCTGGCGCCGCAGCTGGAGCGGCTGACGCGCGGAGCGCCCCTGCGATCGGTGAAACGCTCGCCGTCTTCCAGCCCCTCGACGGGTTCGCACGCTGCACACGAGATGGAGCAGAAAACGCTGTTGGAGCTGGCTTTTGCAAGTTTTTGATGGTTTCTGAAGTGCCGGGTGGAGCAGATGAGCAAATAGCAATTGGCAAATGGCAATTAGCCAAACGCTAGACCCATGCGTTCATCCAAAGCCTTAAGAGCTATGAGACCAAGGCTAATTGCTAATTGCTGGTTGCTATTTGCTCATGCAGGCAGGCTCCACTCCACATTCATCAAATCTGATAACGAAAGGTGATTGAAATGGCTTACGAAGTCCCCCCGTTGCCGTACGCGTACAACGCACTGGAACCTCACATCGACGATGCCACTATGCATTTGCATCATGACAAGCACCACGCTGCCTATGTCACCAACCTGAATGCGGCGGTGGCCAAGCATTCTGGTCTGGACAAAAAGAGCCCGGAGGAGCTGATCCGCAACCTGAGCGCTTTGCCGGAGGATGTCCGCACGGCGATCCGCAACAACGGCGGCGGCCACGTGAACCACTCCATGTTCTGGCAGATCATGGGCCCCAATAAGGGCGGCAATCCCAGCGGAGCCATTGCCGATGTCATCACCAAGACCTTCAAGGGCTTCGATCCATTCAAAGAAGCCTTCGAGAAGGCCGGGGTAGGCCAGTTCGGCAGCGGCTGGGCCTGGCTGGTGAAGACCAAGGCCGGCGCCTTCGAAATCAAATCCAGCGCCAACCAGGACAATCCCATGTCCAACGGCGAGTTCCCGGTCATGGGCAACGACGTGTGGGAGCACGCCTACTACTTGAAGTACCAGAACCGCCGCGCCGACTACCTGAAGGCCTGGTGGAACGTGGTGAACTGGGATGAGGTCAACAAGCGCCTGGCCCAGGCCGACGCTTTTTTCAAGTAACCAGCCGGCCCGCTAGAAGGCCGCTCTTCGGAGCGGCTTTGTTGCATTAGGCGGGTTCCGCCGAAGTGCAAACCTTACCACTGATCACACTAATGACACTGATCCTCTGTTATCGGTGTTATCAGTGTCATCAGTGGTATGGTTTTCGAGATCATTGCCCACCCTTCAACCTCGCTGATAAACTGAATAGTTTGCCTGCTCGTTCCAAACTCTTCATCCAGGTTGTGTCATGAGTTCACAAGCTACCGATATCGCGATCGTCAGTGGCGCGCGCACGCCCATGGGCCGCTATTGCGGCAAGTTGCGTGACTTCACCGCTATGGAGCTGGCCGCGGTGGCCAGCCAGGAGGCCATCCGGCGCGCCGGCGTCGATCCCAAGGAATTTGACCACGCCGTCTTCGGCAACGCCCAGCAGACCTCCGGCGACGCGCTCTATGGCGCCCGGCACGTGGCGCTGAAAGCCGGCCTGCCCATCGAGGTCCCGGCTCTGACCGTGAACAGGCTTTGCGGATCGGGCATGCAATCGCTGGTGAACGCCGCGCAGATGATCCAGCTCGGCGAAGCCTCGACGGTTTTGGCAGGCGGGATGGAATCGATGTCGCAGGCGCCGCACGTGATCCGCGGAGCCCGCTGGGGGCTCGGCCTTGGCGAAGGCAAGATGGAAGATTCGCTCATGGTGGCGTTGCTCGATACCTATTGCGGCCTGTACATGGCCAACACCGCAGAACTCTATGCCGAGCGGCAGGGCATTACCCGCGAGAAGATGGACGAGTTCTCCCTGCAGTCGCAACAGAAGGCTGGCGAGGCACAGAAAGCGTGCCGTCTGGCGGAAGAGATCACGCCAGTAGCACTTAAAAACCGCAAAGGCGAGCCCACCGGCGAGATGTTTGAGAAGGACGATCACTTGCGGCCGGAAACGACCATGGAAGGTCTGGCCAAATTGAAACCTGCCTTCGGCAAAAACGGGACCGTCACGGCAGGCAATGCCAGCGGGATCGTGGATGGCGGCGCTG
>DATFQZ010000332.1:0-60157 GCA_035263765.1 Candidatus Angelobacter sp.
CAAGTCTTCGAGCGTGTTGGCGTGCAGGTCGCGCTCTGTCAAGTGCGGACGCACATCGTCGCGGTCATGGTCTCCGTCGCCGGAGGCCATGAAAACTTTTTCGATCAAAGCCAGCAACGACGTGTGGTCGCCCACAGTGTGGGAAACATAGTGACGTTTAGAGAAGGGCGAGACGGCCAGGAACGGCACGCGGAACCCGAGCTGGTCAAAGTTCGCGCACGATGCCGGGAATGGGCCTGTGGGATTGGCGCCGAGCGCTGGGCAAAGAGCGATCGCGCCGGCCTTGCTGATGGCGCACTCCGCGCCGCCTCCAGGCTGCAGGCTGGAGGGTGGATTGGAGCGATCAGAACACTGTCCGGGATTGATGCCGTCTGGATTCGCTTGGTGTCCCTGGCGGGCGCGCGGCGGAGCCACGTGATCGTAGAAGCCGCCGTGCTCGTCGTAGGTGATAAAGATGATGGAATCTTTCCAGAACGGCCCGTTGCGCACTGCATTCACGACAGTTGACATGAACGCCTGGCCGCGCTGGATGTCCACGGGTGGGTGCTCGTCGTTTTCCGTCTGGATGCCGAAGAGCCCGAAGCTGGGATCTACGAAGGAGACTTGAGGAAGCGAGCCAGCGCCAGGGGCGCCCGATGCCTGGGCCAGAAACAGTTTGAGCGGCAGAAAGTGGGGATCGATGGGCGGGGTGAGGCCGAAGGGACGGAAGCTGCCGCCCTGCGGAACGTCAGAGAAATAATCCGCCCAGGAGACGCCCTGCGCCTCCATCAAGTCGAAGATGGTTCCGGTGACCGGCTTATAGCCGCCCGGCGGAGGAAAGATCTCGGAGGTCGTTATGTGGCCGAAGGAGGTTGCGGCCATGAGATACGAGCGATTGGGAAAGGTGGGGCCCAGTACGGAGCAGAAATAGCGGTCACTGATGGCGAACTTTTGGGCTAGGTCGTAGTAGAACGGAATTTCATCCTGGTTGTAGAAGGCCATGGTCTGGTCTTCCGTTGGGTTCTCTACCCCGTGATCGGGCTGCTCACTCACATCGTTGACGCGGACGAAGCCGTCGCTGCGGGTGTCATGCAGCGTGTTGTTGGGGTTCATGAAGTTGCCTTCCTGGTGCGTGCCTCCCCAGCCGTGATCAAGATCCGGCACAACGCAGCGGCGTGAATCGTGAAAGGCCAGCACGGTGTGGCCGTCGTCATCGATGTTCGAGTTGAAGCACGTCAGCAGGCCGGCATGGTCCACAACACAGGAGAGACCATCCACGCAGCGATGGTCGTCGTTCCGGCACCCGCTGCGGTCATCCCGGTCATGGTCTCCGTCGCCGCGAGGCGCATGGTATGGGCTGTTTGGCGCGTAGGCCAACGCTCCGAAATAGTTATCAAAGGAGTGGTTCTCCTGCATCACGATGATGATGTGCTTGACTTTGTGCGGGTTCCCTTCACCAAGGGCCAGCCGCGTGCCGAACAGCGCGACAGCGGCCAACGACACCAAGGCCAGCCGGCGCAACGAAAAGAATGGCATAGGTACTCTCCTTTCAGCGTCGGAATTATAGTGAGGAGAGTTGCGAAAGCGGTGTGAAGGACTGGTAAATTCTCTGTTACCAAGGCGTCAACGCTGGTCCGCCCCGACGTCCTGCGGCTTTACGCCCATCTTCCCGAGCGACTGCGCTTGAAACTGCTGGAACTCTTTTTGGGCTTTGACAAATTCATTCCGGCGCGCTTCCTGGGCGTCCATGCGGCTGTTGAACGCGTCCCGGATTGAGGCATCAGGAATCACCAAATGACCGTTCTGCTCACGGAAGTCCTTCGCATGCTGGTTCGCGTATGCGTACTCCTCATCCACCGCATCCATCCAGGCTTTTTCCGCAGACACCAGCGACGTGCGTTGGGAAAGCTGCTCCGCTATACCCTTGTCGAAACCTTTCATCAGGCTTTCCCTCTCTGATGCGGAACCCGCGCTCGATTCCAGCGCACGACGCAGGTTACCCAGAATCTCGTTGACCTTGGCTTCCTGGGCTGAATCCACGTCGAAGAGAGCATGCAGCTGCCGCAAGCCTCCGGCGGCCACCGCGGGATCGACAAAAGAATCCGCGGTGTTAATGTTCTTGATCTCACTGATATCCATCTTGCTCACGGTCTCAGAGTAGTGGCGGTTGGTCTGGACCAAGCTGCGGAATTCGTTGCGAAAGATGTCATCCGTACGCCGCTCGCCGGGAAATATGGAATTGCGAACCGGCTGAAGACCTGCGGCTTCACGCATCAGGCGCCCAATGTGTTGTTCCGGCGTCTCCAAGGTATTCAAATTCACACTGCTTATCGCGGAGCCACTGATAACAACAATTCCAACAAGGCAGAAGATGAGTGCGAACTGATTCGGCTTGCGTACCTTTTTGCGTCCCGAGGTTAAATAGGCGATGAGGCTAGGGATAAAGAGCGCGCCGAAGGTTCTGCCGAATCGATATCCAGCCTGAGACGCACGCTGGTTGCCTTGGGCCGGAAGCATGACGCCGAGAACGACAATGATGCAAACGACTGCGGCCACAGCCAGCACAGCCACAACACTCATGGTCTTTCGTTCGGCTGGAGCTACTGCCGGGGCCACGCCGGCAGCCGTTCCAAAACCGGGTGGCGGAGGTGGAGCTGCACCTTCAACCGTGCTGAGCGGTTTACCACAGCTGCGGCAGTATCCGAAGGCAGAGGGGTTATCCGTGGCGCAATGAGGGCAGAGCATCCGCGTGTGTATATCACAGTTGACTCCGCGGAGCGAGTCTTTCGGGCCTGAGCGACCTAGGGCCTCTGCGAGGGTTGACGCGAGGAACTCACGCCGCCGGAGGGCTGGAGACGAGCCAGTTCCCAGAGGGCGGCGCAGCAAGCGTCTTCTTTGCTGGCGGCATCGTGGCGGACCACCACTTCGGCCGATCCTTCACGGCGGATGACGCAAAACCACAGGAATTCTTCCCTGCCTTTGTGCGGCGCGATGTTGGCGTGATAAGGGGAGCGGGCAATCTTCATGTGAACCCATCCTTCAAAAGGACTTGAGCAACGTACGCCGTACGACCATCCGCGCAGTAGTTGGCGGTGACGACCAGGGGCGAATCCGGTCGCAACCGCATACTGCTTACAGGATGGACCCCGGCATTCTACATTCCAGATGCTTCTACCATCGGGGTCCAATGTTAAAAGTATGTTAAAAAACGCGCCCCTCACTTTTCCAGTGCGCCCATGGTGAGCACCACCTTCCCCGTGGACTGGCGGTTGCGCATCAACTCGAGGCCATGAGCAACGTCTTTCAAATCAAAACGTTGCGAGATGTGCGGCTTCAGCTTGTCGGCTTCGAACCAGCGGAACAATTGAGCGAAGGATTGTTGCAGCAACTCCGGCTTGCGGGACTGGTACGAACCCCAATAGAAGCCGATGATGCTCAAATTCTTGACCAAAGCGATGTTGGCAGGGATTTGGGGAATGCGCCCGGAAGCGAAGCCAATAATAACGATGCGCCCTTCCCAGGCAATCGAGCGCAAAGCGGCATCAAAGGCATCGCCGCCGACCGGATCGTAGACCACGTTGGCGCCACGGCCCTTCGTGAACTCCTTTACCTTTTCCCGGATGTCTTCGCGAGAGTAGTCGATCAGGAGATCGGCGCCGTGCTCCTTGGCGACCGCCAGCTTCTCCGGCCCGCTCGCGCAGGCAATCACCCGCGCGCCCATCGCCTTGCCAATCTCCACCGCCGTCAGCCCGACGCCGCCGGCGGCGCCGTACACCAGTAGCCACTCGTCGGGTTGGAGTCGCGCCCGCCAGTCCAAGGCGCCATGCGAGGTGCCGTAGGCGATCGGGAAACCCGCTGCGGCGGCAAAATCCATTTCGGCGGGCATTGGCATGACACGGGCCGGGTCTACCACAATCTCTTCCGCGAACGCGCCTAAGCCAGCCAGCACAATGACCCGGTCGCCAACCCTGATGTTGTTGACTCCAGCGCCGATTTCGGCGACCACTCCGGCGGCTTCAGCTCCGGGAGTAAATGGAAAGGACGGCTTCTCCTGATACTGGCCCGCGATCAGGAGCAGGTCAGCAAAGTTCAGCCCTGCCGCCCGCACCGCGACGCGTACTGAGCCGGCTCGGATCGCCGGCCCTGGGATCTCTTCCACAACCAGTTTTTCCGGCCCACCCCATTCCTTGCAAAGAACAGCCCGCATCGGCTCCTCCTTTGAGTGACGGGCTATTGTAATAAGGAGTGCCCGGAGGACGCGACAGCAGGTGCATTGAACAGCGGACTTGGCGATAAGCACGTCGCGACTGACTGGACACGATCAGCAATGACAGAGCAGCCTTCAAGGGTGAATCTCCCAGAATAGATGCTAGCGGCGCCGTATGCTTTAGCAGCAACCACAATCAGATTTACCTTGAAGACTTTTTGACGAAGGATGTGATTTGATGCCCTATCCCAATGATGTTAATGGAGATGCGCTTCGTCGGATGGAAGCACAAGGAGATGATTTGACGAGACCGCGCAATATCGACTTCACTGTCGTTTTTGCTGACGCAAACTCGGCTCAGGAGTTTGCCCAACACTTTCGTGGATTGGGGCATGAAGTTTCAGTGGAGGGTACTGAACCTGGTCAAGACTTCCCCTGGGAAGCAGTTGTGGTTCAACACATGGTGCCCTCTTATGATGGGATCATTACCTTTGAGAACTTACTGCAATCCGTTGCAGACACTTGGGGAGGGCACAACGACGGCTGGGGTTGTTTCTCGGAGCCACCCTCAGCTTCTTAAGTGGTAAAGAAGGCAACCCCGCTTGCTCGTGCGTTGCGGTGGCCGGGTCGTTGCCGGACAAAAGATCGAGTGTCAGCCCTGCATCTGAGTGCGATGTTAGTTGATTATCAGCGTTCCTTTTATCCCCGGGTGCCGTCTGCAATGGTAGGAAAAGGTTCCTACTGCGGTTAATGTCTGGGTCAGTTTCTCGCCGGGTTTCAGTATCAGCCCCGGGTCGACATAGGCGAAACCCCACGTCCACTTGTCGAACATGAGTTCGTGCTGCACGGTGTCGTTGTTCACCAATGTCACCTTGCCTCCTTGCCGGACTGTGATGCGGTTCGGCAGGGAGCCGCGGCTCAGGATGCGCACGGTTGCGGCTGCTGGCGCAGGACGCGGGTTGGCGGCAGAGCTGTCGGATCCTGAGGGCTGAGGATCAGGGTCGCTTCCGGAAGCAGCCAGAGGAGGAGCAGAATCGCTCACGATGAGTACGCCCTTCATCCACGGGTGAGGCTTGCAGTGATACGGAAATTTCCCCACAGAATTGAACGTATGGCTCCACTTCGCGCCGGGATTGAACGCCCCCGAGCCGACATCAACCGTGTCGAACACGAGATCGTGCCCCAGCATGTCCTTGTTCATCCATGTGACGGTGGCGCCTTTAGGAACGGTCACGATGCCCGGGTTGTAGTAATGGTTCTTGTCCGCGCTTTGGATGGATGCGTCGTACGGAATCGTGACGACGCCGGAATTCGGGTGGCTTGAGCCGCTGCTGGCCGTACGTTCCGGCTCGTCAAGCGGTGGTGGTGCCGGCGCCCCGCCCTTCATGTCGTGCCCGCCGGCCGCGGCCTGTTGTGTAAGGATAGGATCGTAGAATTCCTTGGCTTTCGCCGCGTCGTCGCTGCCGCTGCCCCCGACCATGATCTGCCCTACCGCTCCTTTGAGAATCCGGAAGATCGAGTGATCCACAAGCAGGTACATGCCGGGAACGCGCGGCGTGAATTCCACGACCGCGGATCCGCCCGACGGGATGAGCGTGGTCTGGACTCCATGCGCCGGAGGATCCATCAAGTCTCCCTCGCGATACACGGCATCGAACATCGTCCCGATCACGTGGAAGGAAGAAACGAGGTTGGGTCCGGCATTTCCTACGTACAGCCGGATGCGTTGTCCGAGTTTAGCCTGGAGCGCGTTCTCTCCCGCGAGAGCGCCGAAACGGCCGTTCCAAAACACATAATCGGGGCGCTCGGCAAGACCTTTCTGGAATGAAAATGTCAGATGCCCGGCAGTTTTCTGATCGGCATAAAACTCGCTCTGGACCACGTACCACTCGTGATCAACATCCGGCAGTCCGTTTGCGGGATCGACGAGCACAAATCCGTACATCCCGTTCGCGATATGAGTGGGAATGCTTTCCGATGCCGCGCAGTGATACATGTAGAAGCCGGGCATCGTGGCCTTGACTCGCAACACCGCTTCCTGGCCGGGCATAACGGTTAACGGCCCCGCTCCCCCTCCGGGGCCTGCGACGAAATGAAAGTCGATGTTGTGAGGGTGGGAGTTGCTCGGGCTGTTTTTCAAATGGATCTCGACCGTATCGCCCTCGCGCACACGAAGCAGCGGTCCGGGAACCTCGCCTTCGATAGTCCAGTACGTCTCATAGACAACGTTCGGCGTAAGCTCTATTTTTGTTTCCTTTGCTTCCCAGTGCACCACCACGAGCCTGGGCTGAGTACGCTTGATTGGGGGCGGGACATTCGGCGCGTGCGTCCATGCGCCTTCCTCAGTTTGGAGCACCGCGGGCGAATCACCCGAAGCCCCGTAAAGAACGCTTGCCGACAAAAGCACCATGACGATTGCAAGCATGCTCATCCGATATCCCATATCACCTCCACGTTTCCGGGCACCTTACGTTGACTTCATTCACGAGCGCGACGCACAGCAGATCTTCCTTGATCGCGCCACGAGCTTTTCAAAACTGGCTATTGTGGCTGTGCTCGTGGTTGAGGGATATGACAAAAGTCACGCTCTGAAACCGGACGCCAGGCTTCACCCAAAGTCTGCTAAAATCTCCGCTTTCAATGCCTCCGGCCGACCAATACCGGCGTAACTGGCCCCTTTGGCTGGGGACCGCCTTCTTGCTGGTGACCGTGGGCATCAATGTTCCTCAGATCTACGCTCTCGACATTCCCCAGGGCATCCTCCCGTGGCTGGGCCTGGTCGTACCAGCAGTAGCCGTAGCTTGCTTCGTCGTGGGAGTACGAAGGGCTTTTGCCCAGCCGGAAATTTACCGGGGCAGAATTACGGGGTCCATCCTGAGCCTGATCGCGCTTTTGCTGTTCGTGGGCTCCGTCTGGTTGTTCTCTCATGTACGCGACGTGCCTCCTTCTTCTTCAGCTCCGAAGATTGGCCAAAAGGCACCCGACTTCACGCTGCCCAACACCAGTGGACAGCCCGTCACGCTCAACGCGTTGCTCTCAATGCCCATCGATAGCTCAACCGGAGCTCGGCCCAAAGCTGTGCTGCTTGTCTTCTACCGCGGCTATTGGTGACCGTATTGCAACCTCGAGTTACGAGGCATTCAGAACAAACTCAGAGAATTGCACGACGCTGGGGTTCGTCCCGTGGCCATCAGTGTGGATCCGCCTTCGGTCTCGGCGGGCTTGATCGAGAAAGCCGGGTACACGTTCCCTTTCCTCTCAGATCCCAAGGCTGAGGTCATCCGCCGCTACGATCTGCTGCACCCGGGCGGCGGGCCCAACGGCAGCGATATCTCGCGTCCGGCGGAGTTTCTGGTGGATTCGTCCGGCACAGTCCGCTGGACCAACTTCACGGAAGACATTCGCATACGGGCCAAGGCGGACCAGATGCTCGCCGCAGCTAAAGAAATCCATTAATTCTTACAGCTAGCTCATATTCCTTTAATTTCACGACGAGTCTTCGACAGCACAAGAAACGCCTTACCGCGGATTCTCGCGGATGGCGCAGATAACGCAACCGGGCGCCTAAGGGACGGGCTTTGTTTGCATCCGCGATCATCCGCGTGAATCCGCGGTAGGGTTTTACTTCTTTTTTTGCAGCTTGACACGCTGTGACACAAGATCAATTCCGAGGTAAGATGCAGTAAGCCAACAACCTTTCCCATCCCCAACCAGTAGAGAAATGCACGGCTTTTACAGTTGCTTTCTTGAATCCGTCCAGAAGTATCCGGAGCACATTGCTGCCGAGCTGCAGCGATCTTCCGGGCCGCTGGAGAGCCTTACCTACACCGAACTTCGCCGCCAAGGAGAGTCGGTTGGACGCTGGCTCAAGGAATCTGGCTTTTCGGAGGGCGTTCGCTGCGCCATCATGGCCGGCAATGGTCCGCTGTGGGTTACGGCATATCTCGGCATCATGTCCGCGGGCGCGGTGGCGGTGCCGCTGGATACCGCGTTTAATCCATCCCAGGTCAATAAGCTGCTGTGGGACTGCGGCGCTACCGTCATTTTTACCGATGCGCAAAACCTGCGGGTCGTCGAGGAAGCCGTAGAGGAAACGCTGGTCCGCATCGTGATGATCGACGGTTCCGGCGAAGGACGTTACTCCAATCTTCTCGGCATGCTGGCCGCCGGTCCCGGCAGCTTCGTGCCGGCGCACGTCCAGGAGAGCGACCTCGCTGTAATCATGTACACCTCGGGCACCACCAGCGATCCCAAAGGTGTAATGCTCACTCACGGCAATCTGCTGGCGGAAGCCAAGTCCGTGTTCGCGTCGATTGAAGTAAGCGAGAAGGATTCCATTCTAGCCGTATTGCCGTTGTTTCACGCCTTGGCCCAAATGGCGAACTTGCTGCTGCCTTTTGCTGCAGGCGCGCGCATCGTGTACCTGGAGGAGATGAACACCACCGAGCTCATGCGGGCGCTGAGCGAACGCGACATCACCTTGTTCTGCTGCGTCCCCCAGTTTTTCTACCTGATCCATGAGCGCGTCATGCGGCAGGTTAACAGCCGCCCTTGGGCGCTGCGCACAGCGTTCCGGATACTGATGGCCCTCGCCGCCATGGGAAAAAGAGCCGGCTTGAATTTGGGAAAGCTTTTCTTCCGCAAAGTCCACCAGCAGATGGGCCGGAAGATGCGCTTTCTGGTCAGCGGAGGTTCGGCGCTTGATCCCAGGATCGGAAACGACTTGCAGAACTTGGGCTTCAACATGCTTCAGGCCTATGGACTGACGGAAACCAGCGGCGCAGCCACGGTCACGCGCCCCCAGGCCAATGTGGTGGGCTCGGTCGGCCGGCCGCTCCAAAGTATTGAGGTGAGGATTCTGGACCCGCAGCCGGCGGAAGGCGTCCCGTTCCCCGTGGGCGAAGTCATGATCGGCGGCGGGATTGTGATGAAAGGTTATTACAACCGGGCGGACGCAACCGCGCAGACCATCCACGATGGCTGGCTCTTGAGCGGCGACCTCGGCTACCTGGACGCGCGCGGCAACCTCTTCATCACTGGAAGAAAGAAGGAGATCATTGTCACCAGTTCGGGCAAGAACATTTATCCCGAGGAGATCGAGAACCACTATTTGCGCTCGCCGTTTATTAAGGAGATGTGCGTCATGGGCCTGGTGAGCCGTCCCGGAGAGCCTTTTGCCGAACGTCTGCACGCGGTGATTGTCCCCAACTTTGAAGTGTTGCGGGAACGTAAGATCGTGAACGCACGCGAAGTCATCCGCTTTGACGTTGAAAACTTCTCCACGGAATTGCCTGGCGCCAAACGCATCTTGAGTTTCGACCTCTGGCGCGATCCTCTGCCCCGTACCACAACGCGCAAGCTGAAACGATTTGAAATCCAGCGGCGCGTGCTCGCCGGGGAACGTAACGCAGACCAGGGCGGACCTGGCGTGGCCGAAGAGCCGACCGCGGAAGAGGCCTTGTGGCTGGATTCCCCTGACGTGAAGAAGGCCATCGCCATGGTGCGCGCCGCCAGCAAATCGAAGAAGCCGGTGTTGCCTTCGTCAAACCTGGAGCTGGATTTGGGATTCGATTCCATGGAGCGGGTGGAGCTCGTGGTGGCGCTGGAGCGCGAACTGGGAGCGCACGCGGACGATAAGGTTGTCTCCGAGGTCTACACCGTACGCGAGCTGGTAGATGCCATCCTGAGAGCGCGCGGCGCAGACCCGGCGGCTCGGCCTGCCCTGCCCGGATGGGACGCCGTGCTGAACGGCGACCCTGATGATCCTCGCATCCTGGCGGCACTCAACGGTGGCATCTTGCCTACGGTGGGCTGGTTCCTGGTAGGCAGGTTTGTCGCCGCAATCGCGCGCATCTTCTTTCGCCTGCGCGTGACTGGAAAAGAAAACCTGCCGCAGAAAGGGCCGTTCATTCTCTCGCCCAATCATCAGAGTTTTCTGGATGGACCGATCGTCGCCAGCCAGATTCCCTGGCGCTTGTTCAAAGATATGTTCTACGTGGGAACCAGCGAGATCTTCGGCCGCGGTCCGCTGAACTATCTGGGTAGAACGTTCCGACTCGTGCCGGTGGATCCCGACTCCAACCTGGTGAACGCCATGCGCGCCGGAGCTTTCGGCCTGAAACGCGGTTATAACCTCGTGCTGTATCCCGAAGGTGAACGCTCGATTGACGGCACACCCAAGAAATTCAAAAAAGGCGCAGCGATTCTGTCGGCGCATCTCAACGTACCCATTTGCCCTGTCGCCCTGGAAGGCTTCTTTGAAGCGTGGCCCCGGAGCCGCGCATTCCCCCGCCTCTCCAAGTTGCGTGTCCGTTTCGGCGCTCCCATCCCGCCGCCCGCCACGGCCGAACACTCTGAGGCCACCTACAAGCAGATTACCGAGGAGTTGCGCGCCTGCGTCGTGGAAATGTGGGAAGGCCTACGAGAAAAGAACGAAGCGAACTCAGCAGTCGCCGCTGGAGATTGAAAGCACGTAGGGCAAGCATGGGCTCGTGAAGACCATCACAACAACAACCATTCCTCAAGAACGAAGTTCCATTTTGGACTTGTGCGAGCTTGGGCTGGTCGCACCCTTCATGTCTCGCTCGAATAAAGCGGATTACTAAAGTACATGTGAATAGTTGTTTACAAATAACCCATCATGTTTTTCTTGAAGATAGAACTCGAACATTTACCTTAAGAGAACATTTATGTGTTTGACTGCTACTGATTCGGTGCAACCGGATTAGAATATTGCCCTCCGACCCTCAGGAGCCAACTGATGACCTCCTCCATCAGGAAGCCGTGGGCCCGCGCGTTGGAAGTGCTCGCCGTCACCGGAGCGTACTACGCGGCGGGAAAACTGGGGCTGATCATTCCTTTCACCAACGCGAATGTGTCTCCGGTGTGGCCGGCTGCTGGTCTTGCGCTCGGCTCAATTCTAGTGTTCGGCTGGCGCACGTGCTTGGGCATTGCCATCGGCGCCTTTCTAGTGAATCTGTTCACTACTGCTTCCCCTTGGGCGGCACTGGGCATCGCCGCGGGAAACACGCTGGGGCCGGCGCTCACTGCTGCTCTTCTCAAGAGAAGAAGCTTTACCAGCATCAAGCGACTGTCTGATGTCTTTGACCTACTCTTTTGCGGCGCACTGGGCCTGATGGTCACGGCTCTTATCGGCCCTACAGTTTTGTTTCTGAACGGTGTTCATGCCTGGCATGATCTCCCTTTAGCCTGGCTGATTTGGTGGTTGGGCGACTGCATGGGCGTCCTGCTGGTGACGCCGCTGATCGTCAACGCCGCCCAATTCAAGACTTTCAAACTGCGCTGGATGGAGCTTGCCCTCTTGGTATCGGCACTGCTGGGGGGCTCAGCGCTGCTGCTGTTGTATCAGACCAGAATTTCTGCCGAAGTTTTTGACTTTGCTCTCTTGCCGTTTGTCATCTGGGGCGCCGCCCGTTTTGGGGTGACCGGGGCGGGGCTGACAAGTTGTGCACTCACTAGCGTTGCGCTGTGGGACACGGCGCGTGGCATCGGCCCCTTCGTCGCCTTTGGTCCAGCACTCTATAACGCGGGAGGCCTGATAGTGTTTATCACCGTGCTATCTGTGTCAGGCTTGTCGCTGGCTGCCCTGCTCGCCGAAAGGACAACCGCGCAGGAAGCGCTCAGCCGCGAAGAGAAGCTGCGGCGAACCCAGGAACAATACCAGATGATCGTTGAAACCACCAACGACGGCGTGTGGCTGCTGGATTCTGAAAACCGGACCGCCTTCGTCAACAGCCGCTTGAGGGAGATGATGGGATACGCGGAAGCGGAGATGATCGGGCGCTCCGCATTCGATTTTTTCTTTCCAGAAGATATTCCCAGCAAGATCAAGCACCTCCAGAAGCAGCGTAATGAAAAGGAAGAACCTTTCTACGACCGCTTGCGCAGAAAAGACGGATCGGAATTGTGGGTCCTGATTTCCGCCAACCCGGTCTTCGGGCACAACGGACAACTACTCGGTATCCTGGGCATGTTGAGCGACGTGACGGTGCTGCGCAAGACGGAAGAATCCCTGATCCGCAATGAGAAGCTCATCGCCGCCGGCCGTCTTGCCGCAACCATCTCTCACGAAGTCAACAACCCGCTGGAAGCTGTCATCAATCTGATCTACCTCTCGAAGAGTGAAGCGATGAGCAAGCAGGGAGAGGCGTATCTGAAGCTTGCCGAGAAAGAGTTGCAGAGGGTTTCCGCAATTACCCGGCGAACCCTTGGATTTTTCCGCGAAACATCGGCGCAGTCGGAGTTCTCTCTGCCGGAGTTGCTTGACGAAACCATCGCTTTCTATGAGCAGCAATTTACCGCGCGTGGGATCCACGTAGTTCGCGATTATCGATGTCAAGGGACAGTGCGCGCCCGCCGCGGCGAAATCCAGCAGGTGTTTTCCAATCTTGCTTCCAATGCCCTCGATGCCATGAACGACGGCGGCGCGCTGACGGTGCGTGTCAGCGAGGCCAGCAAGGATCGCGTCCCCGGCGTCCAAGTCCAGGTGGGCGACACCGGCAGAGGCATCGCCGCCCCCGACCTGGACCGTGTGTTCGAACCTTTCTTCACCACCAAGCAGGACACCGGCACCGGCCTGGGACTTTGGGTGTCAAAGGAAATCATTCACAAGCACGGTGGAATCATCTCTGCCACCAGCACGACGGGGAACAACGGCAGCAGCGGTACTCAGTTCATTATCTTTCTACCGAAATCGCCTGTCAGAGATGCCGCTGCCTAGCCGCGACCTTTTTTTGCCATCGTTCCTTCGCCCAGAGAGACGCTTTCTACCCCATCAGCTCTTGAGCTCTTGCATCGTTCCAAAACGGGAATCCCGTTCTTCAGCCTCCCTCTTTAATTTCTATATTGGGTTCTCGGCGGCCCTACAATCTGCCTGATGGTCACGGCATAAGCCGGACTGCGTCATACGAAAGGAGACCGCCGATGTTCCGTACCAAATTGTCGATCGCGATGCTTTTGGCATGTATTCTCCTGGTCACGGCTGCTGTCGCCGTGCCCGCCAGCAACGATCAATCTATGTCAAGAAGCGCCATCCGCACGACTCTGCAGCCGGACCTCAGCCTGAAAAGCACACTTTCACAGGAGCTCCTGCCGGTCACAGCTCTTCATCAGAAGACCTGCCGCTGCAGTTGCGGCTTCCCGTGCAACCAGGACGATGACTGCGGTCCCGGCGGCACTTGCGAGCAGTTCATCAGTTGTTGCGGTCAGGGAGAAGCCAGCAGGTGGCTGCCACAGACGGCGCAAAGATCAACCCATGCCGGAGAAGCTCCGGCCATCAGCACAAGGTGTAAGTAACTGAGCCGATAGAGCGGTTTCGATCTCCGGCGGACCACCCGGTTGCCGCCGGAGTTTTATTTTGATCGACAAACAGGCCTTCAGCGCGCCAAAAAGGCGATCCACCGCCAGGAGAAGCAGAGTGTATAATGCGCGGCAACAAGCTGTTTGATCATGGGAGGAGGCGTATGCGCTTTTCTAAACTTGTATCTTGTATAGCAGTTCTCCTGGGCACGTCGTTGGCCGCAGTTGGCCAGAACACGGTCAAGATCGGCGTGATTACATCGCTCACCGGCAGTCTGGCGGCGTTCGGCGAAGCCCACAAAAATGGTTACGCTATCGCTCTTGACGAAATCAACGCGAAAGGCGGCGTGCTGGGAAAGAAAGTCGAACTGGATATCTACGACGATCAGAGCAAGCCTGACCAGGCTGTGCAAGGCGTTTCCAAACTGGTGGACCAGGACCACGTCGCGATGTTGCTGGGAGCATACTCCAGCGAAAACACCAAAGCCATCATCAATCCCGTGACTTCGCATCAGATTCCGCTGCTCATCCCCACCGCGACCGCCGATAACGTGATGGACTCGAAGTCGCCCTGGGTATTTCGCATCTGCGCCGGAGCCAAGGACTATGCCACGACCACCATCGAGTTCCTCAAACACAACGGCGCGCCGAAGACCATGGCCATCGTGTATGAGAAGACAAATTTCGGCCAAGCCAACATGCAAGCCATGAGGGATGCGGCCCAGTCTGCCGGCATCAACGTGGTCGCGGTGGAAGAGTACGAAGCCAAAGCGCCTGATTACAAAGCCGTGCTGCGCCGCGTCAAGGACAAGAACCCCGACGTGATTTACTTCTGCTCGTACCTTCTCGACGCCACAACCCTGATGCGCCAGTCGCAGGAAGTGGACTTCAACCCGAAGTACTACACTTCAGCCGGCACCGGGTTTGCCGCGGCCGAGTTTCCGACAGCCAAGGGCGCCGGCAAGAACGCGGAATTTACTTTCTCCGTTTCCCAATGGCTGGCCGACGCGCCATGGCCCGGCTCCAAGGAGTTTGACGCCGAGTATTTCAAACGCAACAACTCTCACCCGCAGTACCATGCCATGCAAGCGTATCAATCGTTGATGACCGCGGCCCAGGCGATGAACAAAGCCAAGTCACAGGACCCGGCCAAGGTGCGCGACGCTCTCCGGAGCATCGACCTCAAGAGTTCCGCCTTCGGCCCGGTGAAGTTTGACGTCAATGGACAGAACCAGCACGTGGTCTTGATCACGCAGATCCAGGGCGGAAAGTACGTTGTGGTGTATCCGTCGAACGTGGCCACAGCCAAGCCGGTTATCCCCGCGCCTGAATGGGCGAAGCGGTAGGACGGCGGCTCCTGCGGCTGACTTCAGCCGCCGGACGTTGGACGCAGCAAGGTATAATGCGGCGGCTCGACGATCTCTTCTTGCTCGGGAAGGGAGACAACATGCGTTCAAAGATTTTTGCCGTATGGATCGCTGTTTCCCTGGTCTTTTCTGTGGCTGGGGTCTGCCAGGACACCATCAAGATCGGCATCGTGGCACCCTTGACGGGGAGCCAGGCAGCCTTCGGTGAAGCCCTTAAGAACGGGTACGTCATTGCCCTCGATGAGATCAATGCCAAGGGCGGCGTGCTGGGGAAGAAAATCGAACTGGATATCTACGACGATCAGAGCAAACCGGAACAGGCGGTGCAAGGGGTTTCCAAGCTGGTGGATCATGATCATGTGCCCATCCTGCTGGGTTCGTTTTCCAGCGAGAGCACCATGGCCATGGTTCCGGCCGTGACCCAGCATCAAGTTCCCTTGATCATTCCTATCGCGCTCGCCGACAACCTGCTCGATAGCAAGTCGCCGTGGGTTTTTCGCGTTGGCGCCAGCTCGGCTGATTACGCGCGCGTCACCGTTGCCTTTCTCAAGGACAACGGAGCTCCCAAAACGATGGCCATCGTGTATGAGAACACGAACTTCGGACAATCCAGCATGAAGGCCATGACGACGGCCGCGCAGGCCGCCGGTATCAAGCTCGTGGCAGCGGAATCTTACGAAGCCAAATCGCCCGACTACCGGGCGGTCTTGCAACGGGTGAAGCGGGCGAATCCCGAGGTCATTTATTTTTGCTCCTACCTGCTCGATGCCACGACCCTGATGCGCCAGTCGCAAGAGATTGATCTGAATCCCAAGTACTACACTTCGGCCGGCACCGGCTTCGCCATTGCCGAGTTCCCTACTTCCAAAGGCGCTGGCAAGAACGCGGAGTACACGTACGCCGTGATGCAATGGCTGCCGACGGCGCGTTGGGCAGGCTCGAGCCAATTCGACGCGGAGTATTTCAAACGCTACAATTCCCATCCCACGCACCACCCGATGTCGGCCTACGCCGCGTTGCAAGTAGCAGCCCGAGCCATCAACAGCGCCAAGTCTACGGACAGCACAAAGCTCCGTGACGCGATCCGCAACACCAACCTCAGCATGACTCCATTCGGACCCATTCGATTCGACCTGACCGGACAGAACCAGCACCCCCTCATGATCACTCAAGTGCAAGGCGGACAATTCCGCGTCGTCTATCCGCCGGACGTGGCTGAGAGCAAGCCCATCATCCCCGCGCCCGAGTGGTCCAAACGATAGGGTTCCGACTTGCGCTCCTTCCTCCAAGCTTGCATGGACGGCCTGCTCACCGGGGCTCTGTACGCACTCATCGGCATGGGGCTGGCTTTGATTTTCGGCGTCATGCGCATCGTGAACTTTGCCCATGGGGCGTTTCTCATGCTGGGGATGTACGCAAGCTGGGTGCTGTTCGACAAATACCAGGTCAATCCTTACCTGGCATTTATCCCCGGTGGTCTCTTTCTTTTTGTTTTCGGGTATCTGGTGTACCAGTCGCTGATCCGGCCGATCCGCAACCGTTCGGATTTTATGCAGATTCTCATGACGACCGGGATTTCGCTCATCCTGGTGGACAGCGTGCAACTGAAATTCGGCGCCGATTATCACCAGACCAACATCGAGCTGGTGAACAGGACTTTGCGCGTTGGTTCGTTCACTTTGAATGCCGCGTCGCTGTTGTCGTTTGCCATCGCAGGGGTACTGATCATCGGGCTGCAACAGTTCGTAGTGCGCACCCGCACCGGAGAGGCACTGCGCGCGATCGCGCAGAATCCCTCCGTCGCTCCCTTGATGGGCATCAATGTCACGCGCATTCAGGGCTTCAGCTTTGCTCTGGGCATCATGATGGCCGGGATTGCCGGCGGCCTTCTGCTTCCCGCTCTCTATCTCTTCCCCAGCGTGGGCGAGGATTACACGCTCAAAGCCTTCGTCATTGTAGTGCTGGGCGGTATGGGATCGATTGAAGGCGCGGCCATCGGCGGTTTGGTTCTGGGCGTCACCGAGAGTATCACCAGCCTTTACCTGGGCAACGAGTGGGCTCTGGCCGTCGACTTCGTGCTCTTCCTGCTCGTCTTGTCGCTCAAGCCAAGCGGCATTTTCGGGAGGCAACGCGCATGAGAGACACAAAGCTTTTGCCGCAGATCGGCGCAGATGAACGCAGATGGAACCCAAGAAGGATTTGTACCGGACGGTGCCTGTCAGGGCATGCTTCAGTGTGCCGAAAGGGACGAACATAACCCGGCTTTAGCCGCTGCAAAATGAGCGCTGCTTCCCACAACTCGCTTCGCGCTTGGAAACCCGCGATATTCTTCGCAGTCGTCATCGCCTGTGCACTCGTCCCGGCCTTTGTCCACAACGACTATCTGATGCAAGTCTTTTTCCGTATTGTGTTGTTTGCGGCCCTGGGTCTGGCGTGGAATCTCGTGGGCGGATATGCCGGCCAGCTCTCGCTCGGCCACGTAGCATTTTTCGGCGTCGGCGCCTACGGGCTGGCCATGTTCACGGCGCGAGGCGTTCCGGTTTGGATCTCGATTTTTCTCGCGGCCCTGGTAGCCACCGGGTTCGCCGCCATCATCGGACGCATTGTCTTCCGTCTGCGCGGCCCGTACTTTACGCTTGCCACCATCGCATTCGGCGAAGTCCTGCGCCTGGGCGTGACCAACCTGAACGCTACCGGCGGAGCTATCGGCCTGAGTACGCCGGCATTGTTTCAGCCGAGAACTTTTTTGCAAACGCATCTTCTTTCTACTGTGCAGCAGTTCTATCTCGCCGCCGTCGCGCTGGCTGCTCTCTGCTTCGTGATCAATTACGCGACTTCCAAATCGCGACCCGGCTATTACTTGATGGCCATCCGCGAAGATGAAGAGACTGCGGCGTCGGTAGGCATTGACACCGCGAGCTATAAACTGGGCGCGTTGCTGACCAGCGCTTTTCTGACCGCTCTGGGCGGGGCGCTTTACGGCAGCGCTTTCCAGTACATTGTCCCGGACAGCGCCCTCAGTATCGAGATTTCCGTTCAGGTGGCGATTATCACCATGCTGGGCGGAGCAGGCACGCTATTGGGACCAGTGGTCGGGGCCGTACTTCTACTGGGCGCATCCGAAATCTTCAAGAACCGCTTTCAGGAGAGCCACCTGCTGATCTACGGCATCTTGATCGTGGTTGTGGTGCTGTTCCTCCCCGAAGGCATTGTGGGCGGAGTACGCCATCTGGTTCGCAGAGGCATGAAAGCCAAACCGCCTGCCAGCGTCGCGGCGGGCTCTGTTGCAGCGGAAGCCAAAGGAGGAAGCTGACGATGGCAGGGGTGCTCGAGCTGCGTAACGTCTCCAAGCGTTTCGGCGGATTGCGCGCTGTCAAAGAAGTCTCGTTCGATCTGGGCGCGGGCGAAATCCTGTTCATCATCGGGCCAAACGGCGCCGGTAAGACCACGGTCTTCAACCTGATCAGCGGTTTCCTCCATCCCGATGAAGGCGCCATCACCTTTTTCGGCAAAGACATCTCCCGGTCGGAGCCTCATGCCACGGCGCGCCTCGGTATTGGGCGCACGTTTCAGATCGTGAAGCCGTTGCCGACGCTGAGCGTCCTCGAAAACGTTATGCTCGGCGCATTCATGCATACTGCCGGATTGCATCGCGCGCAGGAGGAAGCTCAAAAGATTCTCGATTTCCTGCAAATGTCTCACCTCAGGGATTTTCAGGCACGCGGACTCCCGCTGGCCGCACTCAAGCGCCTCGAGATCGCCCGCGCGCTGGCTACGCGCCCCAAACTGATTCTTCTCGACGAAGTTGTCTCCGGGCTGACCACCAGCGAGGCGCTGGCGCTGGCCGATCTCGTGCGCCGGTTGCCGGAATGGGGCGTCAGCGTGGTGGGTGGAGTAGAGCACGTGATGCAAGTGGTCATGAAGATCTCCGACCGCGTCGTAGTGCTCGATTACGGCGCGAAGATCGCTGAAGGAAAACCGGCGGACGTGGTGAAGGACCCGGCAGTGATCGAGGCATATCTGGGATCGAAGTATAAGGAGATGGCGAAATAGAGATTTTAAATTTGAAATTTCAAATTTTAAATTTCAAATCTTGCCGGAATGAGTTTGCAGGAATGAGACGATGACCGATAGCACGCCGCTGCTCGAACTCGACAAGGTGACCGCGTTCTACGGCGATCTGCAAGCGCTCTTCGGCATCACTCTGCACGTTAATGCCGGCGAGATCGTCACCTTGATCGGGGCCAACGGCGCGGGCAAAACCACCGTTCTGCGCGTGATCTCCGGGGTCAAACATCCCGCAGGCGGTTCCTTGCGCTTTGCCGGCCAAGACGTTTCCCGCGTTCCAGCGCACCAGATGGTGGCGCGCGGTGTAAGCCACGTCCCTGAGGGCCGCCAGGTATTCCCTTTCCTCACCGTGCGCGAAAACCTTTCTCTCGGCGCTTATACGCATCGCGCCCGCGCCAATTTCAAGCACGCCTTGGAAGAACAGCTCGCGCTTTTTCCCAGGCTGTCAGAAAGAATGGACCAGCTTGCGGGCACGCTCTCCGGCGGCGAGCAGCAGATGGTGGCGATCGCCCGCGGTCTGATGGCCCAGCCCAAGCTCCTCCTGCTTGACGAACCTTCGCTCGGCCTGGCGCCAAAAGTAGTGGATGAAGTCTTCGATAAAATCCAGGAAGTCCGCCGCACCGGCATCACCATGTTGATTGTGGAACAGAACGTGGTGAGCGGTTTGAGCATCTCCGACCGCGGCTACGTGGTGCAGAACGGCGCCGTCCTGATGCAAGACACCGCCAAAAACCTGCTGGGGAATGAAATGGTGCGGGCGGCGTATTTGGGGTTGTAAGCCTTTAGTGGTGGAAGAGCAGCCCTTCAGGGCCGAAGGGACGAGTGAATGATTTGGGCTAAACATCTTCACTTTCGCCACGCGGTTGCACTGGATTTCGGTCAGCGCCGGAGGCGCATTGGCAGGGTAGCCCACGGCGTCAGCCGTGGGTAACGTGCGTACTAAGATGAAGAGCCCCAGAGGGGCGACACGTGTTCCGTGTCCGAACGATGGAACGCATCATGGGAATAAGAGCCTGTGCCGCGCCTCTGGCGCTCTCGGTTTTGGTATTTCCACCCACGGCTGCCGCCGTGGGCTACCTTGTGGTCGCGCCTCCGGCGCTTAGGAGGTGGAAGGAGAGGTCGGCCTGTTGCCTCAGCGGCTGAACAACTGACCCCAGGCATGAATGCACATCTCGACTCCTTGCTTGGGTCAGTTGCTTAGGGGCAAGCTCTGCTCCGCCCGTTCCCGGACCCAGTAACTCTGGACTGTTGCGGATCAAAAGTTGACTACAACGGATCATGAGGCACTATCCTGAACTCGCTCCGCGCCCCATTCTTCCACGGTACGCGGCGTAATCGGGGATCAACCGATCATATTCTCCGGTCATGAGCGACGATGAGATCATGAAGTCCGCCGATGCGCGGTTGCAAGCCACAGGGATGTTCCAGACCACTGCGATGCGCAGCAGCGCTTTCACGTCAGGATCGTGCGGCTGTGGCTCCAGCGGATCCCAGAAGAAGATGACGAAATCGATTGCGCCTTCAGAAATCTTCGCGCCAATCTGCTGGTCGCCGCCCAGCGGACCGCTCTCCAGGCGCGTGATGACCAAATCGAGTTCAGCTTCCAGGACGGCGCCCGTGGTCCCAGTGGCATACAGATCGTGATGGGCCAACAGGTCGCGGTTGAACTTGGCCCAATCAAACATGTCCTGCTTCTTGTTGTCGTGGGCCACCAGCGCGATCTTCTTGCGCGATCCCATGGTAATCGTTTTATAGACCATTCCTTGCGTGCTCCCTTGTGGCCCGTTGGATGGTTCGTTCTGTGTGGAAATTTCAATTCTAACGGCTGCAATCGCCATTCCAACCATAGACAATTTGAATCAGGTTAAGGTTATTTTCAGATCAAAGGATTTACAATCAGCTGTGGCGACTTCACCCATCCGCGTTGTCGCCGTCGATATCGACGGTACTTTGACCGATCCCCAGTTCCACGTCCCGGAGCGCAACATCGCGGCGCTGCGCGCGGCTCATGATGCCGGAATACAAATCGTGCTGGCTACTGGGCGCCGCCACGACTACGCCATGCCCATCGCCCGCGAGTTGGGCATCCCCATCCTGCTGGTAAGTTCCAACGGAGCTTTAGTACGGTCCAGCAACGGTGAAACGCTCTTCACCGAATGTCTGGCCGCATCCACAGCGCGCAAGCTGATCCGCCACATGGACCAGTACCGGGGACATGCTGTGCTCACGTTTGAACGCCCGAGTCATCCCGGAAACGGCGCGCTGGTGTTGGAGCGCGTTGACGAACTGGCGCAGAGCGTCTCGCGCTGGCTGGAGATGAACCGGCCTTATATCAAATTGGTGGCGCCCCTCGAAGACGCCCTAACCGAAGACCCCGTGCAGGCCATGTATTGCGGAACCGTCGCATTCATGAGACAGGTGCAGAGCCGTCTGGAGAAGGCCGAGTTTCTGGATGAGATTACCGTCTTGAAAACTCAGTATGACCACCGGGATCTTTGCCTCCTCGACATTCTGGCTGCGGACTGCTCGAAGGGTCATGCGTTGCGCCGCTGGGCTCGCGAGCAGGGGATCGCAAGGGAGGAGATCATGGCCATCGGCGATAATTACAATGATCTGGAAATGCTTGAATTTGCTGGGCTTCCCGTGGTCATGGCTAATGCATCTGACGATTTGAAGCATAATGGCTGGCGGTTGACCGCCAGCAACTCGGAAAATGGTGTGGCTTTAGCCGTGGAGGAGCTGCTCAGGACTGGCTTTCAATCGCCAATTCAGCGAAAATAGGTACCTCCTAGCGAAGGCATGAAGATCGAACGCCCAATCCGGATCGCCCTGGTGCTGCTGGCCATGCAGCTTCCTGCGTTTAGTGCCGAAGTAGCGGTGCTCCGCAACGGCTTTTCCCTGCGCTTTGAGCGTAAAGAGCAGGTCGGAGATGTAACGCGTCTTTATACGAAAACAGGTTTCATCGAAGTCGCTACATCGGAAATAGCTTCCTTCGAGCCGGATGATACTCCTGACGTCACCGCTCCTCCTGCGGTCAGTGCACAGAACGCGCAGCCATCCCAGGTCGCTATCGCAACGAATCAGCCTTCAGCAGCGAATCAGTTTCCAGCAGCAGCGCCGGGGAAAGCGGCGACCCGCGCCGACCTTGATCTGATGGTGCGTGAAGCCAGCACCCGGAACCGCCTGGATCCTGACTTCGTCAATAGCGTGATCAAAGCGGAGAGCAACTTTCAGACCCGCGCGGTTTCCCGCAAGGGCGCTCAAGGACTGATGCAACTGATGCCCGGCACCGCGGCGCAGCTTGGCGTGAAAGATGCCTTCGATCCCAAGGCCAACGTGGAAGCCGGTACCGCACACTTGAGTGCACTGCTTGATCTGTACCACGACGACACCTTGAAAGCGCTGGCCGCATACAATGCCGGCGCCCATCGCGTGGACCAGTACCATGGTGTCCCGCCGTATCGCGAGACCCGGGCGTACGTGGCAAGCATTGTCCGCGATTTCAACGCCAAGAAGCGCGCCCAGATGAAGACCCAGGCTGCCGCCAACCATACAAGCGCGGCCAACCATAAAAAGACGACCGGCAAGAAAACCGTTCCGGCGAAGCCGCAAGCCGCAGCCGTTAAGCCCCAGAAACCCGCTTGATCTCCGCTCGAAGGCCGTTGCTGTTGACACGCACCCGGCCCGCTCCATGAGGAAGAAACAAATCTTCATCACCGCAGCAGTACTCGCCATCCTGGCCGGGCTGGTTTACTTGCAAGTCAGGACCTGGAGAAAGTTTGACTGGGCGCGCTTCTGGTCGGCGACACAACACACCCACAAAGGCTACATCCTGGGCGCAGTCGCGCTGATATACGCGGATTACTTTCTCCGCGCGGTGCGCTGGAAGATTCTGCTACGCCCGGTGCGTGAGACCAAGACATCGCGGCTGGTCGCACCCACCATGATCGGCTTCACTGCCCTTGCGCTGCTGGGCCGCCCCGGTGAGTTCATCCGTCCTTACCTCATCGCCCGCAAAGAAGACATGAGCATGGCGTCGCAACTTGCGGTGTGGATTGTGGAGCGCATCTTCGACATGGGAGCGTTTTCGCTAATTATGGCGGTCAACATTCTTTGGTCGGCCGATTCTTTGCGCAAGCTGCCGGGATTTGCCGGCGCTCCCTCGCGGAAGGTTGCCGGCATGACCATCACTTCGTTTGGGTTGTTTCAGCTTTCCGGGCTCGCGTTGCTGATGATGGTCGGCGTGGCCTCGCTTGTAGCTTTCCTTGTGCGAAAAAACCCAGCCAGAGCCGCGGGAGCGTTCCAGCGCGTCTTCGGCGTCATTTCGACAAAGCTCGGCGACGCTGTCTATCATCGCGTGCACGCCTTCGGCGAGGGCTTGAACACCGTGAAAGATTTCAGATCGTTCCTGGAGTTAAGCGGACTCTCATTGCTGATCTGGATCATCATCGGTTTTGCGTACATGTCCGTCGCGCACGCCTACTCTATTCACAGGTTGCAGCGGCTTCGATTCTCTGACGTCCTCCTGCTGACGGCGGGCAGCGTTGCCGGAGGAATTCTCCAGCTTCCGGTGGTCGGGGGCGGCTCCCAACTCGCTACCATTGCGATTTTCGAGAAGATATTTCATCTCTCCCCGGAGATTTCCACCAGCGCCGGCATCATGCTGTGGCTGGTGACCTTCGTCTCCGTAGTGCCGGCAGGCTTGGTGCTTGCTCATTTCGAGCACGTCTCGCTCACCAGGTTGGAACGGGACAGCATTGCGGAAGAAGAGAAAGCTCTGGAGAAAGGATGAGAGGAAATCGGGTGATCGGGTGATCCGTTGATCGGGTGATCTGAGCGCAACACTCGCCGCACTCGATTTGGTACAAAGCCTGCTTTGGCTCATCGTGATTCCTGGGTCCCTTGGAGGCTGCGTCCAGGTTTTCAGATCACCCAACCACCCGATCACCGGATCACCCGATCTTTATTACCCGCTTTGATACAATCGAACTTGCCGAAAAAAGCCTTATACGACGCATGAAATGCCCGTTTTGTGGCTCTGAAAACGATAAAGTGGTTGATTCCCGCGAGAGCAAGGAAGGCGCTTCCATCCGCCGCCGTCGCGAGTGTCTGAGGTGCGAAAAGCGTTTCACCACCTACGAGCGCATTGACGAAATTCCCTACATGGTAGTGAAAAAGGACGGCCGCCGGGAGAAGTTCGAACGCCAGAAAGTCCTCTCCGGGATCCTGCGGGCTTGCGAGAAACGCCCCATCTCCATGGGCCGGATGGAGCAGATCGTCAACGAAGTAGAGCAATTCGTGGTGGATTCTCCGGAACGCGAACGCACCGCCACTGAAATCGGCGAGTTAATCATGGAGCGCCTGAAGCAGATCGACAAAGTGGCTTACATCCGCTTCGCTTCCGTGTACCGCGACTTCCAGGACGTGAGTGAATTTCATTCCGAACTGGAACGGCTCAACGCCAAAGAAGAAAAAAACAAACCTGCCAAAACGAAGATCGCCACCAAATAAGAGCAACGGAGTCTATGTCACATCGAGTTACCCTGATTCCCGGCGACGGCATTGGACCGGAAGTTACCGGCGCTACAGTCCGCATTCTCGACGCTGCTGGTGTGAAAATCGAATGGGAAAGGTTCGCAGCCGGTTCCGAGGCCTACGAGAAATACCACGAATACATTCCCAAAGAGCTCATCGAATCGGTGGAACGCACCGGAGTTGCGTTGAAGGGCCCGGTGACCACGCCCATCGGCGGTGGGTTTCCGAGCATCAACGTGGCCTTGCGCAAGAAGTTCGAGCTGTACGCCAATTTCCGGCCGATCCGGAATTTGCCTTCGCTACCGACGCGGTATCCCGGCGTGGATCTGGCGATCGTCCGCGAGAACACGGAGGGGCTCTACTCCGGCATCGAGCACGAAGTGGTCCCCGGAGTTGTGGAATCACTGAAGATCATGACGGAAAAAGCTTGCACCCGGATTGCCCGATTTGCTTTCGAATTTGCACGGCGGGAAAAGAGAAAAAAGATTCATGCCATCCACAAAGCCAACATCATGAAGCTGAGCGACGGTCTCTTTCTCCGCTGCTGCCGCGAAGTAGCCAAAGGTTATCCGGAGATCACCTATGGCGAACACATTGTGGACAATACCTGCATGCAACTGGTCATGAACCCCTACCAGTATGACGTCCTGGTGATGGAAAACCTCTACGGCGACATTCTCTCCGACCTCTGTGCCGCTTTTGTCGGCGGGCTGGGCCTGGTTCCAGGCGCGAACATCGGCGAGCGCTCCGCGATCTTTGAAGCGGTACACGGCTCGGCGCCGGACATCGCCGGCAAGGATTTCGCTAATCCCACGGCGGTGTTGCAGTCAGCCATCCTCATGCTGCGTCACCTCGGGGAAGCGGAGGCTGCCGACCGCATCTACCTCGCGCTCGAAAAGACGTACAAGGAAAAACAGCATCTCACGCGCGACGTGGGCGGAACGTCGAAGACCAGTGAATTCACGGACACGGTCATCGCTAATCTGGAGGCAGTTGCCGAAGTAAGGCGGTAGCTAATTCCGCTCCAGTTGATACAATCCTCTGAGTACATCTCCGTCATCCTATGCACTTCCTTTGAATGCAATACGAGGATTAGGAGGACCTATGGTAACCGTAACGCGGGATCAATTTACGCAGCAGTCCACCGGAGGTCAGTTGTTCATCGATGGTGTTTTCCAGTGCTTTACCCTGGAACCGGTAACGCGGACTGACAACGTCAAGCCTCGCGCCATTCCGGAGGGCACCTACACTCTGGACATTCGCTTTTCACCCAAGCACGGCCGCAATATCCCCCATGTTGAAAACGTTCCCGGATTTTCTGAGATTGAGATTCATATCGGAAACCTTCCCCGCGACACAGAAGGCTGCTGTCTCGTAGGCATGGCGCGGTCTCAGGATTTTGTCGGGCAGAGTCATGGGGCATTTGATGACCTGTTTGCTCGCTTGCAGGACATTTGCCCCACTCAGATCACGTATACCAAAGCAGCTGCAAGGGCAGCGGGGGTATCTTGACGAGAATCGGTCTCCTTCTAAGTCTTGCCCTGCTCACAGTCTTTACTGGGACCGGTTGCAACAAGTCGCAGCCGGGCCCACAGAGTGCCACGCCGGCTAAACCTGCGATCACGGTCGATCCAGCCACGGCCGGCAGCATCAGCGGAGTTGTCACCTTTGCCGGCCCGCAGCCTAAAACCATCGCGCTCGATATGTCGCAAGACCCCAGTTGTCCGAGCAAGCCGCAGCCCGCGGAAACATTTGTGGTCAAGGATGGCAAGCTGGCCAACGTGTTCGTCTATATCAAGGAAGGCCTGCCGCAGGGCCGGTTTGCCGTCCCATCTGAGCCGGTGGTGCTCGACCAAAAAGGGTGCCGCTACATTCCCCACATGCTGGGAATAATGGCCGGACAGCCTCTCAAGATCCTGAACACGGACACCGCGGACCATAACGTCCACGACATGCCAACCAAGAACCCGCAGTGGAATGAATCGCAAATGACCGGCGATCCGCCAGTGCTCAAGACGTTCCCCAATCCGGAGATGATGCTCCCCCTGCAATGCAATCAGCATCCCTGGATGCGCGCCTACGTCAACGTGATGCCGAATCCCTACTTTGCCGTGAGCGCGGCCGACGGGACGTTTACGATCGCAAACCTGCCACCGGGCGAATACATCGTGGCAGCACTTCACGAGAAGCTCGGCGAACAAACAATGAAGGTTAAGGTTGATCCGAAGTCCGCCGCCAAGGCAGATTTCAAGTTTGCACAAGGACAGCTCTAGCTCCAAAATCCATGTGGCACAGGCGGGGCCAGCCGCAACCAAAAGCAACACCTACCACGGAGGCACGGAGACACGGAGAGAATCTGCCGTAGAGACGTGGCATTGCCACGTCTCACTGCCTGGATCGCTTACAGTCTCTCGTAGCGCGAAGAAAGAACGAAGAAAATCATTCTCAGGACCGGCAAGATCCTGACGCATAGTAGTAAGGCTGCTGGGCTGTTCGGTCTCTTCAATGGGCACAATTCACCGGCGAGGGCGCCGGTGTCATATGATTCTCGATCAAGCTGACCCATTACCTGGGCAGACGGATCATCCCCGGCGCCGCATCGCGATGATAAAATAATGGGTTTCCGACATCGCGCAAGAGAGTACAGGACTAAGGAGCAGGCTCTGAGTTCCTCGAATTACAACGCCGCACACCACTATTTCACTTTATTCGTTGCCATTGCGGCCTTTCTGCTGCTGATTGCGGGCGGCCTGGTTACCAGCAACAACGCCGGGCTAGCAGTGCCTGACTGGCCAACCAGCTTTGGGTCGCTCTACAAGATGCCGCGGATGATCGGCGGCGTAAAGTTCGAGCACGGCCACCGCATGGTAGCGGAATTCGTGGGGCTTTTGACGATCGTTGTGGCCGTGTGGACATGGCTGGTCGATCAGCGCCGCTGGATGCGCAGGCTGACGCTGGCCGCTGTCGCAGGCGTGATCTTTCAAGGCGTGCTGGGCGGGCTGACGGTTTTGAATTTTCTTCCTCCTGCTATCTCGACGGCGCACGCCACTGTTGGCCAGGCGATGTTTTGCGTGCTGGCGGCGATTGCCGTGTTCACTAGCCGCGCCTGGCTGGAAGAGCCCCCTGAGAAGATCCTTCGCAAAGACGCGAAGCCTTTGCTGCGGCATTCCTGGATGCTGATCGGTTTTCTTTTTCTGCAGTTGATTCTGGGCGCAGCGTTCCGTCACGTGTGGACCAAATGGGGCCCGCCGGGCTCGAACCAATGGCCTGTAAACAAGATTGTCCACATTTTTCTCTATCCACACATCGTGAACTCGTTGTTGGTTGCGGGACTGATTTTGTACCTAAGCCTCAAGATCATCAGCAAACATTCCAACCTGCCCCATCTGCGGCGTCCGGCAACGTGGATGCTCCTGCTGCTGATCGTGCAACTTCTGCTCGGGGCTGCAGCCTACGTGGTGCGCGTGATCCAGGGTGTGAACGAAGTCCAGCCAACTCTGGGCTTGGTGGCGATCACTGTCTCGCACCTGGGCGTGGGAGCACTCATTCTTGCTTGGACCGTAGTACTGACCATCCAAACCTACCGTCACACCGGTGATTCAGCCGGGGTGCTGCCGTTCGAGCGCCGTCGTGAGGTGGCTACGGCATGAGCACAACCCATCCCATCGCCGAGCAACCGGCTGGCGTCGCCGCCGGCGCGGCTGCTGTTGTGCGGAAACAGTCGTTGTGGAGCGACTACGCACAACTCTTTAAGGTCCGCGTGACATCCCTGATCGTCATGACAGCCTGGGCCGGTTGTTACATGGCGGCGGCCCGCAGCGGCGTAAGTTGGATTTCATGGACGCTGCTCAACGCGCTCTGGGGGATTGGCCTGACTTCGGCCGGCGCTGCCGCGTTAAATGAAGTTGTCGAGCGCGATCTGGATGCGCGAATGCGCCGCACCCAGGATCGTCCTCTGCCCTCCGGAAGAATGCGAGTGAGCACAGGGCTGATCGCAGGATTGGCCACAGTCATTGTGGGACCAATCGCTCTGGCGCTGACGACGAACGTGCTGACGGGAGTTTTGGCGTTCGCCACCGCCGCAACCTACCTCGCGCTCTACACGCCTCTCAAAAAGATTTCGCCGATCTCGACCTTTGTCGGCGCATTCCCTGGCGCCATGCCGCCGCTTCTCGGCTGGACCGCCATCCGCGGCTCTGTGGAACCGGAAGCGATCATTCTTTTCCTCATCGTGTTCTTCTGGCAGTTCCCGCATTTCCAGTCGATTGCCTGGATGTATCGCGATGAATACGAAGCTGCCGGCATCAAGATGCTGCCGGTGGTAGACAAGGCCGGACACAGTGTGGTCCGACAGATGTTCGCCTACGCGTCCGCGCTGGTTCCTATCAGCCTGATGCCGGCTTTGCTGCGCATGTCAGGACGGCTGTACTTGTTCGGCGCGCTGGCTCTGGGGCTTGCATTCCTGTGGTTCGTCTTCCGCCTGGCGAGGACCAAGCTGCCCACGACCTCACCGGATTCGCAGAAGCTGGCCCGGCAACTGCTGCAAGCGTCAGTGATTTATCTTCCGCTGTTGTTCGCCCTCATGATGATCGACGTGGTGCATCTGTGATGGCCACCGCCTTGGAGAACACCGTTACGCCGCCGTTGGCTTCAAATCCTACCGAGACTATTCTTGTCCAGGACTTGCGCCACACCTACGGCAAGCGCGAAGCGCTGAAGGGCATTTCCTTCGCGGTACATGCAGGAGAGATTTTCGCGCTGCTCGGCCCCAATGGCAGCGGCAAGACCACCCTGTTCCGGATTCTTTCCACTCTCATGCTGCCCACGGGCGGCCGCGCTTGGATCGCGGGATTTGATGCCGCATCTCAACCGGATGCCGTGCGGCGCCGCATCGGGGTGGTTTTTCAGTCGCCCAGCATAGACATCAAGCTCACCGCAGCCGAGAATCTCTGGCACCAGGGGCATCTCTACGGACTCTACGGATCTGCACTCAAGACGCGCATCAGAGAAATGCTCGAGCGCGTGGGACTTGCGGATCGGGCCGGCGATCGCGTAGAGACATTTTCCGGAGGCATGCAGCGCCGTGTGGAGCTTGCCAAAGGACTCATGCACCGGCCCAGCGTCCTCCTGCTGGACGAACCCACGACCGGCCTTGATCCCGGCGCGCGGCGGGATCTGTGGCAGTATCTTCACCAGCTCCGGACACAAGAGCGTGTCTCAATAATCGTAACCACACACTTGATGGAAGAGGCTGAGCGCTGCGACCGTCTCGCCATCCTGAACCTGGGGCAAGTGGTGGCCTTGGGCACGCCGCCGGAGTTACGCAGCCAGATCGGCGGCGACGTGATTCTGTTGGGATCATCGGCGGCGAGCGCTCTGGCGCTCAACATTGGGCGGCGGTTTGCGATCGCCACCACTGTGCTCGACGACAAAGTCCGCCTGGAACGCAAAGACGGTCATAAATTCGTGACCGAATTGATGGACGCTTTTCCCGGCGAGATCGATTCCATCTCCGTCAGCAAGCCGACTTTGGAAGATGTCTTCATTGACCGGACCGGCCATCGTTTGTGGACAGAAGCTGACCAGAAAGAGCAGGACTAGAATGGCCCAGGCAGTGGTCGCTCCAACAGCGGCGGTTCCCGCCTCCGTCAATCCTCTGTTGCCCGCGTTCACGTTGTGGTGGCGCGAGATCGTGCGTTTCTACCGCCAGCCGGCTCGAGTCGTAGGAGTGATTATTTCTCCCCTATTGTTCTGGGTGGTGATCGGGGCCGGATTTGGAACGTCTTTACAGTCGGCAGCCACTGGGACCGGTAACTTCCTGAACTACTTCTTTCCCGGCGCGCTGCTGATGATCGTCCTGTTCACTTCGATTTTCACCATGATGTCGGTGATCGAGGACCGCAATGAAGGGTTCCTGCTTTCCGTCATGGTAGCGCCCGTACATCGCTCCGGCATCGTGCTCGGAAAAGTCCTGGGCGGGACTACGCTGTCCGCCGTTCAGGGCCTGCTGTTCCTGGTGTTCGCGCCGCTGATCGGAATCCGTCTCGGGCTGGCCGGGTTCCTCATTGTCGCTTTGATAACTTTTCTCACCGCATTCGCTCTCACGGCGTTGGGTTTCGCGATTGCCTGGCGCATGGAATCCACCCAGGGATTTCACGCCGTCATTAATCTGTTTCTGATTCCGCTGTGGATGCTCTCCGGTGCGCTCTTTCCCCTCAGCGGGGCCCATGGCTGGCTGCGCGCGCTCATGCAAGCGAATCCTCTCACCTACGGCATGGACGCCCTTAAACTCACGCTCTTTCCGGCCACGCCGCCGACCCTGCTGCCTTTGTGGCCTTCGATTGCTGTGCTGGCCGCCTTTGCGGCGGTTGTCTTCATCGCCGGATTCTTGATCGCCAGTCGCAGGAGCACGGTTCCCGCGGCATAATCATGCCCGACCTCAGCATCTTCCCCGCCCTCAACGCCACACTGAACGGCACGAGCGCTGTACTGATCGTGACGGGACACTCCCTGATCAAGCGAAAGAAGATGGCTCTGCATCGCGCTTGCATGCTTAGTGCAGTTGCCACTTCAACGCTTTTTCTGGCTTCCTACCTCTACTATCACGCGCACGTGGGTTCAGTGCGGTTCCCAGGACAAGGCTGGATGCGACCGGTATATTTCACTCTGCTCATCTCCCACACCGTGCTCGCCGCCGCGGTGGTGCCCCTCGTGCTGCTGGCGCTGATCGCCGGATTGCGCGGCCGATTCGATCGGCATCGTCGCATCGCCCGCTGGGCTTTCCCCGTCTGGTTATATGTGTCTGTGACGGGCGTGATGGTATATGTGATCTTGTATCGGATCTATGGTGCGCACCCGTAAGAGTGTTTCTGGATACAATCCCAAAGAAGAGTGTCTGTTATACTGGCGAGAAAATCCCCCATTGGCTTGCGTTGTTGATCCCCCAAAACAGAGATTTACGAAATACTCTGCATAAAATAGCGGATTCTCGACGCTGAGAGCCGCAAGCGAAGAGCTGAGACTAACTAGCGGCTCCCCTCATGAACAGATCGATTCCATTTCCGAAGGCAGTTTCTTATGGCCCAGAGTGACCAGACGGTAGATCCAATCAGACCCTGGGCCCTTCCTTTGATCTGCCTGGCCGGCACAATCGCCTATTTGGCTGTGCCCAGCTTTCAATTTGTCTACGACGACCGGTTTCAAATCCTCGAAAACTCGACCTTGCTCCACATAAGCTCCATTCCTCAGTACTTTCTGCATCACGTGTGGAGTTATATTCCGGACATGCCGCCTTCGTATTACCGGCCGCTGTTCTCAACCTGGTTGAACCTGAACTACGCGCTCTTCGGTCCACATGCAGCAGGATGGCACATTGCCGCACTCTGCGTGCATCTCCTGGCTTCGGTTCTCACGTATCGCCTGGTCTCGACGATATTTGGCGATCGGGCGACTGGATTGCTGGCAGGCTTACTGTTCGCCGTACATCCCGCACATGTGGAATCCGTGGCCTGGGTAAGTGGGATCACCGACCCGCTGACCGCCGTTTTTGTGATCACGGCCTTCCTGGCTTACCGTAAGGCACGCAACGCCAGAGGCTGGATGCGCGTACTCACCATCTCTGCCTCATTGACATGCTTCGCGTGCGCTTTGCTCACCAAAGAAACAGCGCTCCTGTTTCCGATCTTGCTCATACTGGATTTCCTGTTACTTTCCAAAAATGAACAATCACCCAGCACCGTCGTCGCTTCGGTTCTTCCATTTGTTTTGTTGGCCGCGGGATACTGCCTGATACGAGTTAAAGTAATCGGCAGCTTCAGCCCGACTCATATCCCGCTCCCGACCGCGACGCTTGTCTACACCTTGCCTTCGGTGCTGTTCTTTTATTTGGGTTTGCTCCTCTTTCCCGTTGGGCTCAGCCTTTTCTACGACACGCCCTACGTGACCGGGCCTGATTTTCTTCACTTCTGGATTCCTTCATTCGTTCTGATCGGTGCTGCGGCAATTACTTATGCTTGTATTCGTCAACTTGGGGTGAACCGCGCCAGCGGAGAGGATTATAGAAAGCGGTGTGTATTCTTTCTGCTCTGGGCCGCACTCTTCCTGATCCCGGCACTGAACTTGAAGGCACTTGATCCTGGTGAGATTGCTCACGACCGCTATCTTTACATCCCTTCGATCGGCCTGTTCGCTGTGGCAGCACTGTTAGTCCGGCAGCTTGCGGCCAGAATGACGCCTCCACGACGCATGCAGGCCGTGCTGGGCGCTGCCCTCGTTGGACTCCTGGCATTCGCAACTGCAATGCAGAGTTTCTACTGGAAAAGCGACTTCGTTCTGTACCGGCGTGGAGTCAGCGTAGGGCCTGGCAACCTAAGCGCGCGTAATAATCTCGCTAACGTTTATCTGGAATCAGGCGATTTCGAGCGAGGCATTGCCTTGCACAGGGAAATACTGGAGAAGAACCCAAGCCATGCCGAATCGTATTACAACATTGGCATGGTCTATTTCAACCAGGGTAATTTCATCACCGCAGAGAATTATTTTAAGAAAGCCCTGACCTTACGTACGCGGTCCGACTGGTATTTTCGTCTCGGCATCGCCCAGTTCAAGAATGGCGAACTCGCAGCTGCTGAAGGATCTCTTACGCAAGCCCTCTACGGAGCGCCGCAACAGTCCGAATTTCATATTGCGTTGGGCGCAGTCTATGAGGCAGAGGGAAAATTGAATCTGGCGCTTCAGGAGTTCGAAACAGCCCAGCGGCTCGATCCGGCGAATCAGCCGGTGCGTAACGAAATCATCAAAATCAAACAGAAGCTGGAAGGCTAGCCGAGTCAGCTCATCGGGACCAGACTCGTTGGCCGCCGCTTTTCTCCGAAGTGAGGCGGTCAAAAATGGCCTTTCCGATAGCCAGAAAGATGCGGTCGCGGCAGCGATTGCGGTAGAACGCTCTGGCCGGTGTGGTCCTGACACCCATTTGTACTATCGTAATAACCCTGACGCACGATTCTGAGGTTGCATGACACACTTTGGTGCATAATCGCAAACACGGGAGTGGGGCGTTGCTGCGGTGGCACCTTCAATCTAACGTGTTGCCAGTCAGCTCCCGTTCAGTGCTTCTTAACGAATTGTTACAACTTCGAACAAATGGTGGAACCACACACAAAGGTTGGATATGGCGTGGCGACTGGGCAGAAGTCAACTGTTCAGGGCAGGCCGTTTTACCTGGACACGGCTCGCCTTTCCTGGTTAACCCTTGCTGGAGTCATGTTGGTAAGTGCCGCTTACGTCGGCGCGCATCTGCGAACCGGATGGGTCCCGCACGATGATGGCATTCTTGGCCAAGGCGCTCTGCGCGTCTTGCATGGACAACTGCCGCATCGGGACTTTACGGAGATCTACACCGGTGGTCTCGACTTTCTACATGGTGCTTTCTTCCGTTTGTTCGGGGTGAATCTTCTCTCGCTTCGAATTTCTGTCTTTCTCTTCTTCTTAGGCTGGCTGCCGGCTGTGTTTTACATCAGTTCGCGTTTCGTCTCGCCGCTGGCAGCGGGGGCGACTACTCTCATGGCAGCCGTTTGGACGCTCCCCAACTACCCGGCCGCCATGCCGTCCTGGTACAACCTTTTTCTCGCCACGTTTGGCGCGGCAGCTTTGCTTCGATATCTTCAGGTCGGCAAACGGCAGTGGCTGTTTGTGGCGGGCGTCTGCGGAGGAATTTCTGTTCTCATCAAGATCATCGGTGCGTACTACATCGCTGGAGCTCTCTTGTTCTTTGTGCTTCTAGAGCAAGGCTCGGATCACGAAGAACACCGGCAAAGCAGGAGTTGGTTCTATCGCGCGTTCGTTTTTTGCTCATTAGGGCTTTTTCTCTACGTCCTGATCTTGGTAACCGGCCGCAATGCGAAGGGGGCAGAAGTCTATCATTTCATGCTGCCATCAATGACGATCGCTGCCCTTATCGTCATTCGCGAGCGCTTCATTCAACCCGCGAAAAGCATTGAGCGATTTGCGCGTCTTTTTCGCCTATTGATCCCATTTATTGCAGGCATTGCTGTTCCAATTCTGATATTTCTCATTCCTTATATCCGCTCTGGAGCCGTTCACACGCTGATAGGGGGCAATTTCTCGAGCGTGTCGAGTCGGGCTGTCGGTTTAGCCGTCGCCCGTCCTCTCTTGCTGAGTAAAGCGATCTATGCGATGCCCCTGGCTGTGCTGATTATTCTGGCTGTGTATTGGGACGGCATCAAGGAGCGATTCGGGATTATTGTTGTTGGGCTGCTCTCCGCTCTGACGGCCGTCATCCTTTGGGCCTACCCGACAAGCTTGGGGCCGGTTTGGTGTTCGGCAGCCGCCTTGACTCCTTTGATCGTTTTGATCGGCGCCGGAGTGCTCATTCAGGACAGAAAGAACACGGTCTTTTCCAAGAGCCGTCACCACCAGATCCTCCTGTTTCTCTCCCTTGCCGCGTTGTGTTCACTGGTGCAGTTCCCCTTCCCCGTCCCTATATATTTTTGCTATGCGGCGCCAATCACGCTATTCGCGATTGCAGCGCTGGTGGGGCCGACGGACAAGAGACGTGCCGGTTATGTGTTCGCTCCCGTTCTGGCTCTTTATATCTTCTTCGCGGTCGGGTACTTGGTGCCTTCTTATATCTACGAGCTTACATACACGGTCGGCAAGACGGACACGCTCAATCTCCCGCGGGCGGGCGGAATCAGAGTGGAATTCAGCACTCAGATTGAGTCCCTGATCCACTTTCTGCAGCAGCAATCTCCCAACGGCCAGATGCTTGCAGCCAATGATTGTGCTGATCTGTATTTTCTTTCAGGGCTCACGAACCCTACAAACGATGATGGCGGCGCTGCACCCGAGGTCATTCTCAAGGCAATTCAGTCGAATGACCTTAAACTAGTGGTTATCAACGAGGCGCCGTTCTTCCCTGGCGCACGGCCTGATCCACAAGTGAAAGCACAGCTTGCACACACATTTCCCTTTGTGATGCGATCTGGCGGGTTTTTGATATTTTGGCGCGGGCCAGATTTGAAAGCCTCAGGGAACAGTGCAACCAGTTCGGTGCCTGCGAGAAAACCTCTAAGCGAACCGCGCAGCGGAAACCGTTGATCGTTTTTCCGGCGGAGCGTTGCTGGTAGGTCTTTCATTTTCAAGGAAGGCTAACGAGATCGAGTGCCGCCCGACGCGTCTTGGGGACTCTCATCGACGCCGTGGACTGCCGGAAATGGCCGGTTCATCAACCGGTAGATGGAAGCGCAGGGAGTCCGTCTTGACAATCAGTCCCTGGCCTGTTGGCAGGGTCAACACAGAGAAACCCAGTTGCCGTCCGAGTAAGTCCATTGCGGTCTTTTGATACGCATAGTCCTGGGAATAGGCATAGTCGTCAAGGATGACGATGGACCCCGGAACCATCTTTGGCCAGAAAAACCGCAGCGCAGCGATCTCTGGTTCAGCGTTATTCAGGTCGATTGAAAGATAAGCGATGGACGGCGAAGTAACCTGCGACAGCGTTCCAGGAATGCGTCCCTTTACAAGCACGACATTGGGGAATTGTGAAAAGGTCGCTTGCACATCGGCATAGCACTCGGAGTAGTCGTGCCGGTTGACGGCTACCACGTCTGGATCGCCGCAGAACGTATCGAGTAGATAAAAGGTACGGGGCAGCCGACCAAAACCAACATAGTCGATGATGGCTCGTGAGAATCCACCGCGGTTCACGCCACATTCAACAAAATCGCCTGATACCGAAAGGGCGTGTTCGGCGGCCCAGCAACAGACGTAAGTACGCCATCGCAGCTGCGATCCAAGCCATGATCCCGTTGCCTCTCCAGCCTTGTAAGCGCTGATGAAACGCCGCTCATCCAGAAAATCGGCGACGTGGGATGAATACAAGCCATCTTCATAGCGGTTTCCAAACAGCCTTTTTATGGCGAGTGATTTAAGCAGGGTGCTCCTTAAGGCAAGGAGTAATACGAGCCCGACAAATATTGCGGCTCCAACCCATTTCAACACCAGAATGACGCCCAGCATCATGCACGACCCGGCGTAGTCTCTGACCTCGACTGGTCATGAGCTCTGCTTCCTGCAGCAATCTCCTTTTCGTTGCTGGTGGGGCCCGCCCCAACCGCGCGCCTGCATGCAGCGGAAGTGGCCAGCTCATCAACAGACAATTCCGGGACCGCTGCAGAAGCAAATTGCAGGTAGCTAGTTCGAACGCCGGCCAATAAGCCCCCGCATTCCTGAGACCATCGCCGAATACGCCACGCATTCATGGGAATCACAATGCAAGCCATCGCGATGGTGGTGCCCCAGAGAATGCCCGCAACCCCGAGACGTGGTGCGAGCACGAACTTCAGACCAAGCGCCAGCGTGGTAGCAAGCGAGGAGACCAGGATCTGAAAGCGAATAATTGACAACCCGTTAAGCAGGAGATTGGGTACCCGGCTGAGTGCCTGCGCCAGAGTCCACGCGGCGATTGCGATAAGAAGATCCCTCCCGATACCGATGTTTGCGCGAAGCCACCAGCGCAGCAGTTCTTGACCCCATGCGACCAGTGCAAACGAACCCATTGCAGTGAGCCCAACCAGCACCCCTGCGCCGCGCATGATTCCTTTGCGGACCCACTGACCATCGTGCCGTGCCGCGGCCTCCGCAAATGCGGGCCAGAGTGGCTGTGATAGGACAACGAGCAGGCCGATGGCAGTCATACAGATCCGCATGGCAATCGTCATGCGCGCGGAAGCTTCTGGTCCCAACAATGCCAGCGCCAGGATGTTGTCGAGAAAAAAGTTGAACCCGCCGGCGATTGCCAGAGAAAAGTACATCATTCCGTGGCCGCCCATTTCCCTTACCGCTGTCCACGACAAGGCTGCACGATCAGGCCGAAGTTGCGGATGGGTGATCAGCAGGTGAATCAGGCTCCCGAGATTGGAAAAGACCAACGCCCCATAAACCACCGCGACGTAGATACGAAGGTCTTTTGTAAGCCGGCTTACCGCGAGCAATGCGAAGAGTGTAGCCAGTGCCTGCACTGATTCCCAAAAGCCCGACACGTATCCTTTTTGAAGGGCCAGCCAGACATTGTTCGCGGTACTGACTGGAACATTCAAGGCCAGGCCGATCAGAACAATTAGGTAGCATGCTGTCTGCTCCTGGACGCTGGTAGTCAGTGCCAGAGCGGCTGGTAGCGCTACGAGGACGGTGAGCGCGAAACCAAAACCAAGGGCGCCAGCAAGATGCTTCCGGGCTTGTTCGCCGCTGTCGCAGGCATTTGCGCGCGCGACTAGCGTGACCAGCGCAGCTCCGGTACCAAAATCAACCAGACCAGTCAGCCACGCAAGCGAGGCGGCAGCACCCCAGATACCGAATCGCACCTGCCCGAGCACGTGTAGCAAGACAGGCAGAAGAATGAAGGTGCTACCAAGCTGAAGAGCCCGCTGGAAAATACCCGCACCTGCGGTAAGAAGGATCCTCCGGTTTCGTTCCCCTGCCGCCATTTGTATGGCCGTCGCGACTGCAGGGCCATCCTGTCTGGAGCTAGGTTGCATGAGCTGTCCTAGGCATAGCAATCTCTTTTCGGTTGTTGGCGCGAGTCCGGGCAAGCTGCGCGGCTGCACGCATCAACAGAAAACGAAGCATGCCGGCGGGAAGGAGCAGGGCCGTGAGGGCGCGGCTCCACGCCAGAAGGTTCCAAGAGAGAGATGAAGCGCACTTGACTAGCTCAGTGAGTGACTGCCAACAGCCGGCGCCGCGAATTCGTGTCCACACAAATTGGTTCGCCGTGGAGCGAGCGCGATGTATCCTGCAGTCATTTGCGAGCTGTTTTAAATAAGCGGCTCCAGCACCTGCACGTGCCGACGCATCGAGTACGCCGTCGGCGATTTCCTGCTGCTGGCGCGACCAAACCAGCGGTCGAGTGCCGTGAGACATGTTGTCGTTCTCATCTTGCGGGCGCAGCAGGACATAATGGGAAAGCGGGATGGGAATGCAGCCCACGGGACCCGCAAATGCCATTTTTGTCCAATAGAACATGTCTCCCAGAACAAAGCCCGCCGGCATTGGGCCGAAGCGCTTCAACATCTCGACCCGAGTTGCGCAGGCGCACCACGTAACCTCCCGCTTCCCCGCGTAGTATGCCAAAAGGAAATCGGCACTCGATTCGACTTCCGGCCCGGTCAAGGAAGGAACAATGATGTCGCAGTAATGCACCATGGCCCCGGTATAGATAAACGACAGTTCGGGGTGACGGTCCCAGAGGTCGAGGACCTCTGCCGCAAAGTCCGGTCCAAGAAAATCGTCGTCGGAAAGCCCTACGAAAAACGAGCCTCTTGCCTGATCGATCAAAAACTGTCCGTGGCGGTCCGCATCCAAAGTCGATTCATGACGGAAGGTCCGCACCCCGGATCGGGCGGCATATTCTGCGATCACAGCCGGAGTTTCGTCCCGGGAACCGTTGTCGGACACAAGGATTTCCACCTCCTGAGAAGTCTGCGCCAACGCGCTCTCCAAAGCACGCCGGAGCAACCGTGCCCGGTTGAGAGTGGGGATGGCGATTGTCAAGCGGGGTGGCATAGCCATGGTTCAGTGTTGCCTGCGTCTGCTGCTCGCCCGGCGGCCAGTGTTCGCGCAATGAATGTGAGGGGTCATTGGCTCCCGATGGGTACGTGGCTTCCCGCCTGCAGATCGAGCGGTTCCCCCGGTTGGTACTCAAAATTGACTCGTTCCCGCTCGACAACCAGCGGCCGATTGTAGACCTGGGTTTGAATGTTGCCTATATACTCTCCGATAATCCCCATAAAAAGAAATTGCAGAGAGCCAAAGAAAAAAAACCCGACCACGAGCGGCGCGATCCCGAGGCTGAACTGCTTCCAGAACAGCAGTTTGTAAAGGAAATAGACGAAGCCCACCATCAGAGATAGCAACGAACCGGCAAATCCTAAGAATGTGACAAGACGAAGCGGAACCTTGGACAATCTGGTGATTCCCAGCATGGCCAGATCATACAAAGTGTAGAAATTATTCTTTGATTTACCTCTCTTGCGATGTTGTTGTTCGTAGCCAACCTCAGAGTGCGGAAGTCCGATTTCCGCTATCATGCCGCGAAAGTATGGATACGGGTCATTGAATTGCCTGACCAGATCGATTACCTTCCGATCATAGAGGCCGAACCCCGTGAAATTTTCGTAGGTCTCGATGCCATCGGCGAGCCGGTTGATGATCCGATAAAAAAGCTTGCGAACGCGGAACATGAGGAAGCCTTCCCGGCTGGAATCCTTCACAGCGATCACGATGGGAACGCCCTGTTCCCACTGCTCGATCAACTGCTTCAACACTTCGGGCGGATCCTGCAAATCCGACATTAAGACGATAACCGCGTCTCCCCGCGCCTGCAAAAGGGCATGCATTGGGGAGCGGACGTGTCCGAAATTTCGCGCGTTCCGGATGACCTTGACATTCGGGTCGACGGCCGCGATCGTCATCAAGACATTGAATGTTCCGTCCTGGGACGCATTATCGATGAAAATGTGCTCATACCGGTAGCGACGCAGATCTGCCATCAGCGCCCTTACGCGCTCATAGACCTCTTGCACGTTTCCTTCTTCGTTATAACAGGGGGTTACGATGCTGATTGATTTCATACGTTGACCGATCTAGAAAGGCTGGGGCAGTCCTGGGCTGCTGGTTGATTTCCGCGAACCATTCGTTCGCGAGGCACGGCATAGCACACTACATCAAAACCGTCGCTGCGGTGAGCTCGCATGAAAAGGATGGCATCCGGCAACAATGTGTGCAGAATCTGGGGAATCGTCCAGAGGTGGTCCTGCCGATGATAGGCACAAATAGCGAGCACCGGTCGGTGTTTTCGTATAGTGGCTTGTGCGCCGTGCAACGCGTCGAGTTCCGATCCCTCAATATCCATTTTGATGAAGGACGGTTGCTCGTCGGCCAGGACTTCGTCGAGCCGCACGCACGGAACGGAGGTGCCCGCTTCATCCGAAATCCGGCCTCCACCAAGTCCGTCCCCGATGAAAGGCAGTTTTCCGGAGTTCCTGCTCACAGCTGCGGAATGGATGACCGCACGGCTCCCGATCTCCGCAATGCAGCTTTTCAACCTCGACGTTACAGCCGGGTCGATTTCAAACGCAATGACTTTCTTGAATCTTCCTCCGCTTTGCTGCACGAAGGAGCGGATCGTGTCGCCATCATAGGCGCCGCAATCGACGAAAGTCTCATCGCGTGTCAGACGAAACAAGCCGGGAAAATATTGGTCTTCTCTCGAAATTTCGGGTAGTGCCTGGAAATCAGCACGCAGGCGTAAGCCAACTTGAGAAACAAACACGCTACGCGATATGTCATCGCCCAGCATGTCAAATGCCTCGAGAATGTCGAGCCGTCGCAGAAGCAGTTTGCTGGGCAACTCCCAAAGATAATACGGCAGGAACTCATCCGGCATCTGCCAGAACAAAATGGGGAATGGGACCCCGCAACACGCGAGACCGTCGAGCTGACTCAAGAGTCGCGACATCAACGGCATGCGTTGAGGGTTCCAGACACTGACCACAAAGGCGGCGTTGCCGGAGTACAGTTCCGCCGCTCTCCCGGGTGGAAGGACGGGCAAGCCTTCAATCGTTTGCCCCCAGAGTTTTTCGTTATTGTCCGTCAGGGCAGCGGGCTCCATCCCCGTGCGGCGCAGTCCCTGAAGAACATTTCGCCCGAGCCGGCCCGCGCCGACGATCACGATGCCCGATTTTTTGCCGCGGGCCAGGGCAAATGCGTTGTGCTCGCGAATTTGCGCGTCGCTCACACCCTCGCTCAGGAGGGCTTCAAGTTGTTGCCGCAGATTCATCGCAATTGCTTCAGTCGTGTCCATTTCCCGCGGCCGTCGACTTCACGGCTGCAGCTTCAGGAGCCAACCCGCGTCGATAGATCAGTTCCTTAAGGGATGGTATCTGCGCGTAAGGACTGTCAATGGCGTCGATCATGATCGCGCCGTCTTTGCTGACGGGCTTGAGAATCACCTCGCCCCGCATCAACTCGCGGCATGAGATCTGTCCTTTCTGCAGAGGTATGGCCAGGTAGACATCATCGTCCTGCAGCACATGCCCGGCCGGCAGATCATGCCTGGCGTACACGCCCCGCACCAGAGAGTCGAGATACTCGATCTCCTTCTTGGGCGGCATGCGTTTCTGGGTCCCGGGAGCACCGCACATCCTTTTGGCCCGATGAAAAGCCTTAAACCAGGTGTCCACCTGGTCGGGCAGGGAGCAGTAAGGAGACACGGGCAGTCCATCGGTTTGAATATCGACATGACGCTCGAAGGTGCGCGCTCCCTTCGCATATGCAATTAACATCGACGATTCCCAGTCCTGATGCTCATGAGTGGAGAAACCAATCGTGTGATTCGGGTAACGCTGGCGAAGGAAATCAATCTGGTTGAGCTCGATCTCAAAATCTTCCGAGGGATAAATGGATACGCAATGATTGATGGCGATGGGAATGCGCCGGTTATCAAAAAAGGTAACCAGGTCATCGACGTCTTTCAAAGACGAGCCGCCCGTGGAGACGATGACCGGTTTCTTGGTCTTGGCAATCTTTTCGAGCAGGATCCAATCGTTACAATCGGAACTCGCAATCTTCAAAATGGGGATTCCCAGGTCGCAACACATATCGACGGAGCTCTCATCGAAGGGCGTGGCCATCGGAATACAACTGGCGGCGCGGATGGCTTTCACCAGCTTGGCAAAATCCTCGGCAGCAAGCCGCGTATCCACTGTCTTCTTGATGTAGCGAATGTCGTGCCGATGGCGAAAATCGCGGTGAACAAAATTGTCGACGTCGCGAATTTGCAGCTTAATCGCCGCCCGTACGTTGTTGAAACGGACAACTTGAGCGTACGTGCTGATGATCTTCAAGCCTCTCTGGACGTCTCCCAGATGGTTGTTGGCCAGCTCGAGCACGAATATTTCTTCAAAAATCTCAGTCGAAAGCATAACTGGTCACGAAAAGCGGGGCGGAATTCCCCTTTTCTTAGGGTTATTGATCGGAAATATACCTGTACCGATGTCACAGTATAGGTACGAATGTCCGAGATCGTATCTATTTGTCTTCAATGACATTGTCCGAAAGCTCATCACGATCCAGGAAAGGGTACATGTCCTCCAGTGACGGAGAGACGATAGTCCCATCCGGCATTTGCCGCGCACGCAACCGAGGCTCAAACTCCTGGTGCGGATCCAGCATCACTTCGATCAACGAGGGCCCCTCCTCGTTCAGCATTGATTCCACATCCTGGAACTGCTGTGCGCGATCGACCCTGATGGAGGGAATCCCGTACGCAGCGCCGATCTTTACCATGTCGGGAAACGAGACCCCGCTGGACGCGCTTTCTCCCACCGCTCTCGCGAAGAAATTCGTCTGCGTGAGCCGCATGGAAAGGTAGCCGCCGTTGTTCAGAATGAAAAGTTTGACGGGGAGGCGGTGATGCATGATGGTTTGCAGTTCCTGAATGTTCATTTGAATGCTGCCGTCGCCGGCCAAACAGATAACGCGTTTTTTCCCGCGCGCGACGCAGGCTCCAATCGCCGCAGGCAGGTCATAGCCCATGGACGCCGAGCCGGAATTGGAAATCAGTCGCTGTCCGGCCTTTAATGGCATTGCCTGAAACGGAACAATGCAGGCTGTGGCATTGCCGCATACCACCACGTCGTCGGACTTGAGCATCCGCGAAAGCCGCTCCATAAAGTAGTAGCCGTTCAAAGGAGGCCCCGGGCAGCGTTGCCGGTCCTGCACGGCCGGGTATCGCCGCATACGCTCGCGGCACCAGGAAAGCCATAGGTCATGCTTGCCGGGCTTGTACCCAGCAGAGTCACACTGAGCAAGCAGTTCTTCGAGAAACACCTTGAGGTCGCAATGAACGGGAAGGTCAGGACGAACCAGGGGTTTCTTCAGCTCGGCTTCATCAATATCGACCTGGATCTTAAAAGCCCGGGGAGCAAAGGCAGGCCAGTTGTAGCTCACCTGCCGAATGTTCAGGCGCGATCCGAGAATCAAGAGCAGATCTGCATTCTGAACCGTGAAGTTCCCCGCTCTTCCGCCGATCGTGCCCGGACGACCACAAAACAGGGGATCGTCGGAAGCTATGACATCGTGAGTCCAGGCAGTGGTTACCGGAATCCCAAGGGCATGGACAATCTGCTCAAACACGCCTTCGGCGTTCGCGATGCGTAGGCCGGTTCCCGCCATGATGACCGGGCGCTTCGCATCGGCAATTCTTTTGAGCAGTTGCCTGCAGATGCCCCGAATCTCGGCACGATCCCAGGTGATCTCGTCCTGTCCCGGATCATAGGGAGTCATGCTGCTCTCTTCTACCGGGGCTGACTGCACATCGATGGGAATATCAAGCCAGCAAGGGCCGGGACGGCCGTGCGATGCAAGATAATAGGCCCGCTCGAGGTGGTAGCGAATGGAGCCTGGATCGTCCACCATCATGGCATATTTTGTGATTCCCGCAACCATGCTCACGATATCGGCTTCCTGGTCCCCGAGCTGGCGCAGGCCGGTAATTTTGCGAGACCGCATACAGGTCTCACGTTTGACTTGCCCAGAGAGCACCAGCATCGGCACGGAATCTGTCCACGCGCCGAAAACGCCGTTCAGCGCATTAATTCCTCCCGGGCCTGTCGTCACATTAACGATGCCCGGTGTTCTCGCCACGCGCGCATAGGCTTCTGCGGCCATCGCGCTGGCCTGCTCGTGATGATTGCAGACGTAGGTAATTCGGGGCTCGCCGGCGATCGAGTCATTCAAATGCATGGCTCCGCCGCCTGTCACCAGGAACACGTGACGCACCCCCCAATCCGCCAGGCGTTTGACGACGTAGTCGGAAAGCTTCATGATGCCCGCGTCTCCATGGACGCGCCGCCGGGCAACAGCCGGACAATCCGGCTTCCCGGCATGAGTTGACAGATACGGCTTGCGATTTGCTCCTCGTGTAAGAGCGTGGAAATAACAATAGGCTCGTTTCGACCCACCCCTGCTTCGGGCGGCATGACCGGAGCGCCCGCAAGTCGTTTGCCATGCAGAACGGGATTGCTGTCTAAAACCGCAACCACCTTACGCTCGCGCAAGGCCGGAAGATCAAGCAACTTCATCGCCAATTGTCCGGCGCCCCAAAGACTTACGGCTGGCTCGTCCTCAAGCTGTTGTTCAAGAGATTTGCCGATCTCGTGCATCATTGCCTGGGATTGCTCGATGTATCTTGCTACGTCCGCAAGCAAAGTCTCGTCCCGCCCGCCGTTACAGGAATTTCCCGGTTCGGGCAGCAGCCGAAAAATGCCGAAAACGGCCGGATAGAAATGTTTTTCCGATGTCTGCAGCAGCTTAGAACGCACCACCACCAACTCAAACCCAAAGCGACAAACTACATTGGTGAGCGAGATGCCCGAAAAATGGTTGATATGCTCGGTATTAAATTCCTGAAAAGGGGCATACAGGTAGTCTGCGTAGCGCGCAGCATCCGGCGTCTCCAGATAAAGATAGCCGCCGGTTTTGATTAATTTCCGCAGTGCCCGGAAAAACGCAGGAATATCACAAACATGCTCCAGCACATGGCTGGCCACAAGGCAATCAAACTGTGGCATCTCGCGAGGTGGAGCGGTAATGGTGCCGGTGTACGCCGCGAATCCGTGCTCCTTGCATAAGTCCGCGCAGCGTGCCGACGGATCCAGGCCGGCCGCATTCAAACCGAGATCGCGCAGCGCACGCAGAAGCCCCCCGCTTGCACAACCCGCGTCCAGCACGCGCATATTACGCAAGGGCAGTGCTTCCGCGAGGTCTGCCGCGGTGGTTCTCAGGCGTTCGGCATCGTATTCGTTCAACCCGCTTCCCGTGGAGGTGGCGGCATCATCATATTTCGACCAATCACGATAGAACTGGTCGTATTGCTCCTGGGGAGCAGGTGTGTCGGCATAAACAAACCCGCATCGGTTACAGCGGACAACAGCGTACTCGCCCGGGAGCGGATACGCTTCGGGCACGACGAATCGCTGGACATGAAGGATTTGAGCGTCCGCCTCTCCGCAGCCGGCGCAACTGCGAAAGCGAACCCCGGATCGGTGATCAGTCATAGCTCACCTGGCGGGCGAACCACAGGTAAGTGCGCCGCACGGCCTCCACAACGGGTACCTCAAGCCTTACGCCAAGTTCTTCGCGGACCCGCCTGGTACAGGGCACGTAGCGCGCCGGTAGAGTTCCGGGCTTAGGCTTACCGGCAATGTGGACTTCAACCATCGGCGGAACCGCCTCGGCAACATTACGAGCGGTAGCCGCTATGTCGAGAGCTTCTTCCGAACCGACGTTGTAAGCTCGAGCTGATTGTCCCCTGAAAAGAATGGTCCAGAGCCAGACCATCAGGTCGGAAGCATACATGTAAGAGCGAAACGGTGTTCCGTCCCCCTGAACACGAATAGGGCCGCCGCGAAGGCGGTCGGCGATGAAGTTTCCGATGGCGAAATGCGCGTTCAGCTTCATGTAGGGACCAACGAAAGCGAAGCATCGAGCGATCGTGGGTTGAAAACTGCTGGTGGCAGCCAGCGCGCAGAGCAGTTCCGCGGCCCGCTTCCCTTCCGCATATGCGGACCCGCCTTCCAGAGGATCCGGGGCGCCGGGGAATGACTCCTGCACGTGGGAGATCTGAGGTGGCTGTACGCCGTAAACCGCGCCGGAGCTGGCCAAAAGGAATCTGCATTCGCCCGCCGCGCCGGCATGGCGCAGTACATTGCGAGTGCCTTGTACGATGGTATCGAACATCAGCTGCGGATGGTCAGCGTTCAACGCGGCGCTGGCTTCCGTGGCGGCATGAATGACGTGGGTAAAGCGAGCATCTGGGAAAAGATGATCGCGCACATCGCCGGCAAGAAAGCTGAGCGACGAATCCTCGGCCAGATGAGGCGCCGTTGCGCGAAGTGTCTCCGGATGGCGGGAAAGACCTACAGCCTTTGCCCCCAATCCCAGTCTGCGGTTGATCCAGGCAAAGCTTTCCAGCAGCCAGCAACCGAAAAAACCTGTGGCGCCCGTGATTAAGACGCGGCCACGGCGCAGTTCTGGCCAGAGGCCTTCGGTTCTTTCCAGAATATTCTCAAGATCGGAAGCAAGGGCGTTCGATGTCATCTTCCGGCGCGCCCTCCCAGCGGAACTACGGCCTTAGGAACTTCATGAAGGGTCGCGCACATGTAGTCGATCATCGAGTGAGTCAGACCCGGGAAGACGCCAATCCAAAAGGCGTTGTTCATTACAAAATCGGTGTTGGGCAATGCGCCGAGAACGCGATGCTTCACCTTGGTATAACCGGGTTGGCGCAGGAGGTTCCCGCCGAAGAGCAATCGCGTCGCGATTTTGCGCGACTCAAGAAAAGCAATTACCTGATTGCGTGAAAGCGGCCCATCGGCACGGACGGCCAAGGGGAATCCAAACCAGCTGGGTTCGCTATGCCTGGTGGCTGCAGGCAGGATAAAGATATCCTGCAGATCAACCAAGGCATCGAGCAACCTCGTAAAATTTGCGCGCCGGGCCTCGATAAATCCGGGAAGCTTGGCCAACTGGGCCACGCCCAGGGCCGCTTGCATGTCGGTTGCCTTCAGGTTATAGCCGACGTGGCTGTAGATGTACTTGTGGTCGTATCCGTGGGGAAGATCGCCACATTGCCAATCAAAACGTTTGCCGCAGGTATTGGCTTTGCCGGGATCGCACCAGCAGTCTCTACCCCAATCGCGGAACGATTCAGCGAGTTTCTTCAACGCCGGCGATTGCGTCAAAACGCAGCCGCCCTCGCCCATCGTGATGTGATGTGCCGGATAAAAACTGGTTGTCGCCAGATCCGCTTGCGTGCCGACCCCTTGCCCCCGGTACTGCGATCCCACGGCGTCACAGCAATCTTCAATCAACCACAGATTGTGCCTCGCGGCAAACGCGAGGACATCGTCCACGTCAAACGGATTGCCCAGGGTGTGCGCCAGCATAATGGCGCGCGTTCGCGGTGAAACAGCATCTTCCAGTTGTGAAACATCGATGTTGTACGTTGGTAGCCGGATATCCACGAATACAGGAACCAAGCGATTCTGAATAATGGGATTCACCGTAGTCGGGAAACCCGCGGCCACGGTAATGACTTCGTCTCCAGGACGCAGTTGCCGCTCACCCAGCGAGGGCGATGTCAGACAAGAGAGAGCCAGGAGATTGGCGGATGATCCGGAATTGACCAGCAGAGCGGTGCGCGCTCCCATGAACTTCGCAAACTCCCGCTCGAACTGGATTGCGAAGCGGCCCGCGGTAAACCAGCCGTCCAGCGAGGCATCAATCAAATACTGCAGTTCATTGTGATCAAAGCATTTGCCGGATACAGGGATAGGGGTTTCTCCGGGCACAAAGGCGCTCGAGGAAAATTCAAGCTGGTAATACTGTTGAATCAGATGGCGAATCTGTTCCCGAACCTGTGTAGCCTTGGGATTCATTTCGCTGCCATCCGCATTTGAGAAACCGGGGCGGCCATACCCAGAAAATCGCAATACCAGGAAATGGTGCGGTGGAGCCCCTCGTCCATCGAAAACTGCGGCTTCCAGCCCAGCATCGTTCGCGCGCGTTGGGCGCTTAAATATTGATGGCGAATCTCGTTGCTGGCTTCGTTCAGGATCTCGGGTTCATGGGCAAAGCCCATCTTGGCCGAGATCAATTTCACAATCTCTAGAACGCTAAGCTGGCTCTCGGTAGAAAAGTTAAACGCGGTTCCCCGGAGGTTTGAGTCCTGCGAGAGGCGTTCCGCCAGCAGCATATAAGCTGCAGCCGCATCTTCTATATACAGGTAGTCCCGCACGAACCGTCCATCCGAGCGTATGACGGGCTTTTCCTGGCGAAGGATCGAGCGGATGGTCCCTGGGACCACTCGATTCCAGTTAAGGTCGCCGCCGCCGTAGAAGTTACCGCAACGCGTAATCGCTACCGGGAGATCATAGGAAACGGCATAGCTCTGGGCAATCAGGTCGGCGCAGGACTTGCTCACGTCATAGGGATGGCTCCCCTGCAACGGCATTGCCTCTGTGTAGGGTAGAACTTCCTGCTGCCCGTAGGCTTTGTCCGACGAGGCCACCACAACCGAGGCTACTTTAGGCGACCGGCGGCACGCCTCCAGGAGATTCCAGGTGCCTTCAATGTTCGAGGAGAACGTGGAAACCGGATTGCGATTGGCTATGCCCACGATAGTTTGCGCAGCAAGATGAAAGACGACCTCAACTTCATATTCGCCCAGCAGCCGCTCGAGTAAGCTCGGGTCGGTTACATCACCCCGGACCGTGGTCACCGTCTCTATGATGTTGGATCGGATCAGCTCACTCTGTGGAACCCAGTCGCGGACCAGGCACACGACGTTGGCTTGCGCCGCAAGCAGGTGGCGCACCAGCCAGGCGCCCAGGAAACCGCTGGCTCCGGTAACCAGCACGGAGCGATCACGCCAGAAGGATTTCACGGCCACACCTTCCAGGGAGCCCGGTCGGCGGCCCACAGTTCGTTCAAAAACTGATACTCGCGGTACGTGTCCATGGCATAAAAAAAGCCGTCGTGCCGGTAGGCCATCAACTCACCCTGCTTGGCCAGCTTTTCCAGAGGCTCGCGTTCCAGAATGCAATTGTCTCCATCGAGGTAATCCAGCACTCCTTTGTTGAAAACAAAGAAGCCTGCGCTGATGGATCCATCGGCCTGTGGCTTTTCTGAGAATCGCCGCACCGTGCCTTGGCTATCGACGTCGAGCGCGCCGAACCGCGATACCGGTGAAACGGATGTAACCGTCGCCAGCCTTCCGTGGCTGCGGTGGAAGTTAACCAGAGCGCGGATATTCACGTCGCTCACGCCGTCTCCATAGGTCAAAAGAAAACTCTCGTCGTTTTCGAGATAGCGAGCCACACGCTTCAATCTCCCCCCCGTCATCGTGTCTTGCCCCGTGTCGGCAAGGGTGACGGCGAAATCCTGCTCCTGGTGGGCGCCCATGAATTGAATATGGGATTTTTTCCCAAGGCATATCCGAAAATCGCTGTTCATGGCTTCGTAATTGAGGAAATACTCTTTGATCATGCTGCCGCGGTAACCCAGGCACAAAACGAATTCCCGCATGCCATGATGGGCGTACATTTTCATGATGTGCCAGAGAATCGGCCGGCCGCCAATGTCGACCAGCGGCTTAGGGCGAAATTCAGTCTCTTCGCGGAGGCGAGTGCCTAATCCGCCGCAAAGAACAACGACCTTCATAGAGGGCTCCCGGCAACGAGGTGCCGATCAGATTTTGCTCTCGCAACTTTGCTGGACGCTATTGAACTCTGGGCTTTCATGGCGAGGGCGGCATTATTATGACGTAAACCAATTGGTCCTATGGTTGTTGATCCAGGTAGCCGTTGGAACTGCAGTGCTACGACCTTCGGACTGCGTAGGTTTTCTTAGTTTGCTCGACCGACATTATGCGCGAATAAGGGGTGAGCGCGTCGTGGAACCCGGTATTCCACTTAGCACGCAACAACGACCGAATTTTCTTGAGGGATGCCGTTTGATGGCGAAAACAACCTGCCGTAGTGCCACAAAGCATTCTGCTCAGGTTCAGCCTTCACTGGATACGTCTTTCCAGGTCTCTGAGGCGTTGCGTTGCTGCCTCAGCGTTGGGATCAAGGCGCTGTGCTTCGCGATATTCCTCTCTGGCATTTTTCAGATCGCCGGCCTTCTCAAGTGACTCAGCGAGGCGGTAATGATATTCGTAGACATCCGGCTGGAGCGCCAAGGCTTTGCGAAACGCGGACTGCGCTTCTGCTGCACGATTGGTTTGGAGATAGACTCTCCCCAGCCAATAGATGGCCGCCGGCTCCTCGGGAGCGAGCCTCACAGCCCGCGAAAGCAGCTTTTCAGCTTCCTCATACCTGGCTAACTCAAAATTAATCGTCCCACAGTTGTATAGCGCGCTCAGCAGATCAGGCTCTTGCCGCAGGACCGCGGTGCACAATTGCAAAGCATGATCGTAGTCGCCAAGCCTGCCATAAAGACCAGCTAAGTCCGCGGTGTCCATCTCGCCGGGATCGGGACTAAGTGCGAGTCCTTGCGCGAGTACCCGTCTGCCATCTTCACGGTCGCCCATTCGGGCGTACGCTTCAGCCAGCAGATAGTATGCGGCATATCTCCGGGGCTCCTTGCTGATCGCTAGCTTGAGCAATTCAACAGCACGCTCATTCTGTCCGATTCGCTGAAGAACCCGCGCGAAACCAACCCGCGCGTACTCACTATCGGGGTAGAGGTCGCTGCCCCGTTGAAATAGCGCCAGCTCATTCGCCCAGTAAATCTGCTGTGAGCATCCGACAACGAATCCCAACAGCACAACTGCTGTCGCAGCTGTTTGCACCGCACGAGCGCTCATTCGCGTCAGCGCCGGCAAGAGTCGAATGGCCTTGGCGCCCAAGAGGATGAACCCAACGGACGGCAAATATGCATAGCGATCACGGACATAATTCCCATAGGCAAAGTTCGACAGATACAGAGCAGGAAGGAGAGTTAGTAGAGGCCACAGTCCCAGAAAAGAAACCATGCGGTCTCCCGTCTTTTTCTGCCAAACGTAGATGAGCCCGGCGTAAGCGCCGCTGATTAGAATTCCCACCAAGATCAGCGGATATTGGTCTGGACGAAGTAGCGGCGTGTAATAGAAACCTGTTAACCCAGTCGGTAACAGCAGCAAACGCAGATAAAAGGCCGATATATAGGGAAGAGTGAGGATGTATTCCGCCAGGCTGTGATGCTCCGCGATCGGGCCGGCGACGCTATGCAGAAGATATTTCCGCAACAGCAAATAACCAGCACAGGCAGCAAGGTAAGGAAACGCTGAGAGCACTGCCTGGCGAAATCTACTTCCAACGCGTGTAGCAGTCCCATTGGCAGGAAACAGCCAGACATAGAGCGCCACGATCATAAAAAATGTCACGGCCATCTCTTTGGTCAAGAGCGCCAAGCACGACAAGGCCAAAGACGCTATGTTCCAAACCATCCTTTGCGAACCAGCGCTTCTCCGCGCTTGGAGAAACGCTGCGAAGGCGAGGAGATAGAAAAGCGTCACCATCGTATCCGAGGCTGCAGAAATCCACGCGACACATTCAATGTGGATCGGGTGCAAGGCAAAAAGAGCAGCAGCGATGGCGGATGTCCAAAAAGGCAAATCGAGCTTTCTGGCCATGAGATAGACAGCCAGCACCGTAGCGATGTGCAATAAAACCGCAGTCAGATGCCAACCCCAGGGATGTAACTGAAACAGCGAATAGTTCAGGATCGACCACGTCGTAAAAAGCGGTCGGTAATAGAGTTGTCCACGATGAACGTGGTACCACAAATCGCTGGTGAAAGCCCGGGGAACGTTGGCCCAGGAACGCACGACCGGATTGTTTGAAATCTGGAAGACGTCGTCCCATACAAAACCAAAAGAAAGGCTCACATAGTAGACGATGAGAGTGAGCGCACTCAGCACGCAAAGAAAGAGATATGGGTTCTCGAAGTGCTGTGCCAGTGAGGCGAAGCCCGGAGGGGGCGTCTCTGCCTCAGTGAGGTTTTTCCTCGACGACATTTGCTGCTGGCGCTCGCTCAAAGACGTCCAACTCCATTACAAGATCGCCGGGTTTCGGCATATTCTCTTCCAAACATATTCTGATGACCTGATCCGGCAAGCTTGGACGGCTCCCGAGCCGCCACGACAATCGTTTTCGACAATCAATGGCCGATCGATTGAAGTCGGATTATTGTCCAGAACCACCGGTTCACGGTTGACTTGGACAATGATGTGGGGGGCATCTATCTACGCTCGTCTCCGCTTGGGATCCTGGGGAAAGAATTTTCTTTGCGGATTCTGCCAGAGATCCAGATCCTTCGCAAGCGGTTCGTGAAGCGCTGTCGGACTGCTTGTGATACTACTTTGGTGCATGGTTCGCAAACAATGCCGCGGCTGCTAAGGCGAAGTACCTATGAACATAGATGAATACGATGAGGGAAAGCACTAAATTGGAATGCGAACCGGAGTGCGATAGAATCACCGCGTTGATGGAGCTTTCACTGAAGCATGACTCTTCTGGAACGGCGCATGCATCTCCAACTCCTACGCCCGCCGTCAGCGTAGCGCCAAGCCCTGTTCTTTGTGTTGACCTGGATGGCACGCTCATCCGCAGCAATCTCCTCTGGGAATGCGTGATTTCTCTTCTTAAGAAGCGGCCGCTCTGGGTCTTCATGCTTCCGTTCTGGTTGTTGGGCGGCCGAGCCAATCTGAAGAGTCAACTTGCGCAAAGAGCCCAGCTCGACGTAACTTCACTTCCCTATCGCCAGGACGTTCTGGAATTTTTGAAAGAGAGACGGTCTGCCGGAGGCCGGCTTGTTCTGGTCACGGCAGGCGCCGAAGAACTCGCTCGCCGCGTTGCGGAATTCCTGGGAATTTTTGACTCCTGCTTCGCGAGCACCAGAAATGACAATCTGAAGGGTCGTGGCAAGGCAAGATTCTTGTGTCGTGAATTTGGAGAGCGTGCTTTTGAATACATCGGCGATTCGCGCGCCGACGTGGCCGTCTGGCAGTGTTCCTCCATCGCCCATTTTGTCGGTAAGGAGCGCGTTGCGATCCGCGCCGGCCAGAGCGTCGCGATTGGGCGCGTGTTTCCCGTTGAAAAAGCCACCTTTCGAACCTGGATCGCAGCGTTGCGGGGCCATCACTGGCTGAAGAATTTATTGCTCTTCCTGCCTTTAGCGCTGGCACATCGGTTTGACGCCCGGTCCTGGATGATGGCCGCAGCGGCATTTGGTTTTTTTGGCGTATGCGCTTCGGGAGTCTACGTTCTCAACGATCTGCTGGACTTGCATTCTGATCGCATTCACCCCTGGAAGCGAAAACGTCCTTTTGCCGCAGGAGATGTTTCAATTCCGGCTGGCCTCGTTATATCTTCTGCGCTGCTGCTCGCCGCATTGCCCGGCAGTTTCTTCCTGAGCCGTAATTTTGGTTTGGTGTTGACGGGATACACTTTCCTTACGATCTGGTATTCAGTACACCTGAAAAAAGTCGTGTTACTGGACGCGTTCGTGCTCTCGAGCTTCTACAGTATCCGCATCTGGGCGGGCGCGCTGATTACGCTTGTGCCGTTGTCGAATTGGTTCGTTTCCTTTGCGTTATTCTTTTTCCTCAGCCTATCGATGGCAAAGCGCTATTCGGAGCTGGTTCATGCCAGTGATTTGATCGAACAGGGCCATTCGGGCCGCGGCTATGTTGTTGCAGATCGCTCACTCTTGATGAATCTGGGAATTGCCAGCGGGTTCTCCGCTGTCGTCATCTTTACTCTGTACGTGCACAGTCCCGAAGTTCTTATGCTCTATCAGCGCCCCGGGCCATTGATGCTGTTGGCGCCGACCATTGCATACTGGCTCAGCCGTCTTTGGCTGAAAGCCAGCCGCGGCGAACTGCACGAAGATCCTGTGGTCCTCGCCATGAAGGACCCTGTAAGTTATGCCGTCGCAGCGATTGGACTCCTCGTTCTGATCGCAAGTGCGGCGAAACTTCATTAACCGATGAGTTCACAAGGAAGCGCCATCCCCGTTTCGTCAAGCGTAACCTCCAGCGTTGAGCACGAGCGTCTCTCTTGGGGCCGTTATCCGCGCGTGAAACATCGGCAGGTGTGGCGCGTTGAATGGGCTGACCAGGTGCCCTCCATTCTCGATCATGTGCCTCCCCATGGCCTGCTGCCTTACGGACTGGGACGAAGCTATGGTGATTGCTGTCTCAATGCAGGAGGTGAACTGATCGACTGTTCCAGTCTGGACCGTTTTCTGGCTGCCGATTTTGACGAAGGATGGGTTCGCTGTGAAGGCGGAACGAGCCTTGCCGACATCATCAAGATCATCGTCCCTCGCGGCTTTTTTCTGCCCGTCACGCCTGGAACAAAGTTTGTGACGGTGGGTGGCGCCATCGCCAATGACGTCCACGGAAAGAATCATCACCGCAGAGGAACATTCGGCCGTCATGTACGCCGGTTGGCGCTTTGCCGATCTGGGCAAGGCACCGTGTTCTGCGGCCCTGACGAGAATGCAGAGTTGTTTCGCGCCACGATTGGGGGTCTCGGGCTGACGGGAGTCATTCTGTGGGCTGAGATTCAATTAATCCCGATTGCCGGCAGCAATATCAACGTCGAAGTCCTGCCGTTTCGTTCACTGGAAAAGTTCCTGGCCTTGACCGCGGAGAGTGATGCGGCATTCGAGTACACAGTAGCCTGGATCGACTGTTTCGCGTCTCGGGAAACGCGCGGCCTGTTTTTTCGAGGCAATCACGCGAACACATCTCCTTCGAAGCCGGCCCGCGTGTACACGCCAAGAATCGCTTTCCCTCTACCGAAGGGCCTGCTGAATGGATTTACGATCAAGGCATTCAATCAAGCTTATTTTTCGTGGAAGAGCTGGAGAAGAGGCTCGTCCATCCAGCCCTATGAGCGGTTTTTTTATCCTCTTGATTCGATCGGCCAGTGGAACCTGCTTTATGGCAGACAGGGCTTCCTTCAATACCAGTGTGTAATTCCTGAGTCCGCGCCTGCGCTGGAGCGGATTCTGCAAACGATCTCGCAAAGCAGTATGGGCTCTTTTCTCGGGGTACTCAAACGATTTGGAGCTGCCCAGAGCCCGGGGTTGCTGTCCTTTCCCAGGCCGGGCCTGACTCTCGCCCTTGATTTTGCAATGCGAGGAGAATCTACTCTGCAATTGCTTCAATCTCTCGACGAACTGGTGTTGGGTGCGGGTGGGGCTTTGTATCCCGCCAAGGACGCACGCATGAGCCCTGCCATGTTTGAGGCTTCATTCCCCGCTTGGCGCGACTTGCGGCCCTATATTGACGATAAGCTCTCCTCTTCTTTCTGGCGCCGCGTCACAGGAACCGAACCGTCATGAAGAGAATCATTGTGTTGGGCGCGACATCCGGGATTGCCGAAGCAGTTGAAAGGAAAATGGCAGCTGGACGGCATGAGCTGTTATTAGTGGCTCGTTCGCCCGAGCGGTTGGCGGTACTCCGAGAAGACCTGCTGATTCGAGGCGCCACTCAGGTCCTCACCTTCGTGGCCGACTTCGACAGCCCTGCCGATTGCGTTCGGCTGTTCGACTTTGCGCGGCAAAGCTTTCCCGATTTCGATACCGTGCTGTTGGCCTACGGCTCAATGCCCGACCAGGAGCAATGCAAGCATTCAATCGATCTCACCGCACGGCAGTTGCATACAGACTTCGTCAGCGCAGCCTGCATCCTCACGCTTTTCGCGGATTACCTCGAGGAGCGCAAAACGGGCTGCTTGGCGGTCATCACTTCCGTGGCGGGAGACCGCGGCCGGCGCTCCAATTACGTTTATGGGTCGGCCAAAGGAGGGCTCAGTCATTTTCTTGAGGGTTTGCGAGCGCGCCTTCATGCCTCCGGCGTCCGCGTGATCACGATCAAGCCGGGCCCTGTCGATACAAAGATGACGGCTCACCTGCCGCGGGACACATCCTTTGCCAGTCCCATGCGGGTTGCGTCGGATATCTATCGCTCGCTGCAACGGGGTCGCCCGGATATTCTTTACACGCCGCGGTATTGGCGGTATGTCATGCTGTGCGTCCGGGCTTTGCCCGAGTGGATCTTTAAACGGCAGCACAAGATCTAGATTCTGCCGACGCCGCTTCGAGTGTACTTGTGGAGTGTGATTGAGGTGAATCGCGGGACCCAGGCGTCATCGTTGCTGTGACGTCAGCAGCGAATTGATCCCGATCTTGTAGCCGTAGTAGTCGCCAATCATTTTCAGGTTGTCAATCACTCGCTGGTCATAGTGTCGTTTCAATTCGTCGGTAAGGATGTTGCGCTCAGCGTTCGGGTCCTTGGCCAAGTCAAACAGAAAACTGCGGGCCGGATAAGCGTAGGTTGCATACATGTACCTGCCGTTGTCCAGAATTCCGTAGACCGCCACGGAGTCGGAGGCGAGGAACACTTCAGCTCGCTGGTAACGGTCCAGCTCCTCTTTTGTCTCCGCAAACATTGACTGGCCCAGCATGGGATGGTGCTTGATGGGCCGGTGCCCGAGCAGGTAGTAAAGAGATGGCGTGATGTCGGTGAGAGTGGAGATGCGGTCCAGATCGTATACGAATTTACCGCGCATGGAGCTGGGCAAGTGGACAATCAGTGGGACGCGCATGACCTCCGGATAGATGAGATAAGAATGCATGCGCCGGCCGAATTCGCCGGTCGCATCCCCGTGATCAGAGGTGAGAATGATGATGCTCTCGTCGTACAAGCCGTGCGATTTCAAATAGGCGAGCAGGCCGCCCAGACAGTCATCAGTTTGTTGGACCTCCAGGGAGATCCTCCTATCGAATCCAGGGCGCTTCCAAGTCGCGTTGCGCCACGTTGGGTGGTTGTTACTGGCAAACATGTGAACGTTCTGTGGCTGCGCATAAAAGAAAAGGGGACGGCCTCGGGTGGCGCCGGTGTCCAGGGCCGCGGTGAACTGTGTGACTGTAGAGCATAAATCCAGCGACTTCCAGGTTCTCTTGTCGGTATCGAGCTTGATCAAGTCATCCTGCGAGGAAAGGATATCGGGCAGAATATTGTCGTAGCTGACGATCATCTTGTAGCCATCAGCATGAACCAGCTTCTCCAAGCCGTTTACGTTGCGAAAGGGCTGCAAGTAGTGAGCGTGCAGGAGCATGGCGCCCGACCAGAGCGCCGGTTCGGAAAGGGATGTGCCCGCATATTGAGTATAGGCATTGCGGAACACCAGGCTGTCCTTAGCTAAGGCATCGATGTTCGGAGTGAAGTCTACACGCGGGTTGTACGGCCCCAGGAAGTCCGGGCGCAGGGAATCCACAACAATGATGAAGATGTTGGGACGCTTGCTTGGGGCTTGTGCCAGGCTGTCAACAAAGTCAATCTGCCGGCTCGTTTGGAAACCGCGTATGTTGGTATAAGAGCGAAGAATCCGACAAAACTCTTCACACGGCTCTTCCTTTGCGGCATTGCCCAGCAAATGGTGCGCGAACCGAAAGGAGAGATCCTGCGAAGCATATTGCTCAAACGATCGCGCTATGTCGTCGTCACTCACGCCAAGCGACTTGGCCCATACCACGTCGCCGAATTGCAGGATCTTGTAGCTGGACAGAGCTAGCAGGAGAACCGCTGCGATTGCCGGCCATGAGTAAGGCGCCCGCGTGCGCGACAAGAAATAAAAGCACGTTGTCACCACCGACCAAAGCAAAACGGTAAAAACCCACTGAAACATGCCGTTCCAGTCCCAGTAGCCAAACCTCGAGGGCAGGATGAGAGCCAGCGCGCCGATGCTGATAAGGCTTAGAACCAGCAAAACCTTCATCCGGCGCTGCGTTCTCCCTTCCAGGAGCTGTATCCGGATTCTTTCCAGTAGCGGAAGAACCAGAGCGATAGCCAGGAGCAGCAGGGTAGCGATGAGCAAGAAACTGTATAGCCAGGCAAGCCAGCCCCGGAACCCAAGCGCGCTATCCAAGAAACTTGCCAGACTATAGACCCCGCCGCACATAACAGCGAGACTGATTGTTCCCCCTCGAACCAGTCGTGGGCGCGCTGTTTTGGCCGCAGCGGCAGACAGAAGATTGATCATCGAGACGACCACCAGAGCCACGACGACATGTGTAATCACACTCCATGAGCCCACCTGGGTCTCATGGGAATGGAGAATGGATGAATGCGCGTTGCCTCTGTCCTGGACCCACTGCCCGAACATGCTCAGCACCGCGACTGTGATCGCGGACAGTACCGCAGGCAAATAGGTCAGTGTGATTCGCTGCTGTCCGAGCGCATCCGATCGTTGGCTGACGAGATCGACTGCGGCAAGGAGCAGGACGGGAACCAGCGCGGCCACACTCCATCCATAGGCTTCGCCATCGCTAATGAGGCCCGGCAGAAACGGGCGCGCCGTAACGAACGCTCCTGCCACGGCGAGCGGGAGCAGGAGAAATGCAGCCGGCCGCAGTCGTCTCATGTCCTTGCAATAGGCGCCCGCGACTGCGATGAGGGCCAGCCAGTACAGCAGGGCCTGGTGGTGGGCAAACCATGGCATCCAGTCGTAGGCTGGCGACTTGATGAGCGCATAATATGTATAGGGAAAAAATGCGAGCAGGCAATAGATTGATGTCGACAACATGTACGCGGCCCACAGAAGCTTGAGTCCGGCGCGCCACCACTGTCTCGAAGGTTCGACTGAATCCGAATGCATCACTCGATAAAGATTGTGTGCGCGCTTACCTGAGTTTTGCAAGTTCCAAGAGGACCTGTACATCCTTAGGTGATCACGGCTCGGGCTCGCTTGTGCCACACACGTATCATCGGTCGCAGTTGCCCAACAGCCCTCCCATATGACTTTCACAATTCATGAAACGCTGGTATATTTGCCGCTAACCAACACACAGAAAGCGGAACCCTCATGGCAAAGAGCGTCAACAAAGTTATTCTGATCGGGAACCTGGGCAAGGATCCGGAGATTAAGTACACGCCCAGCGGCGTTCCGGTCGCCAAGTTCAGCCTGGCCACCAATGAGCGCTACAAAGACAAGGCCGGCGAATGGCAGGATCGCACGGAGTGGCACAATATCGTAGCCTGGCAGCGGCTGGCGGAAATCGTAGGCGAGTACGTGAAGAAAGGCTCCAAGATCTACATTGAGGGCCGGCTCCAAACCTCGAGCTGGGAAGACAAGCAGAGCGGCGAGAAGAAGTATCGCACGGAAATTGTCGCCCAGGATCTGGTGTTGCTGGGCGGCCGCGGCGAGAGTGAAGGCGAAGGCCGGGCGTCGCGTGGGGCTTCAGCCGGAGCCAACTTTGATCAGCGCACGCCTCACACCGATGAAGCTGCTGCACCCCACCCCGCTGAAATCACAGACGAGGATATCCCGTTCTAATGAACTGGAAACGCCCCTTGTCTGGGGCCAGCTACTTCCCTCCAGGGTGGCTGCTTCGTGCCGTTGCGCCGACTGTGCCGCAATCCCCGTCTATGCTAGACAATGTATGTCAGGGAAAATGCCAATTTCTGTCATTTCTGGTAAGATAGAACCTTCTAGCCGGCCTGGCCAAGGCCACCGTGCGTCAGATTTCCAGCGATGTATCTGCATATCTATCAATAACTTACCAAGAAATGCATGATCAGCACGCAGCCACGTTCCTAGGTATTGGCCAACCAAGTGCACTAAGCTAGGTCAAACATATGAATCTCTCTTAGCGGCAACCGCAAAGAGAAGAAGGTACCAAATTAGGAGATCTTAAAATGCGCAAACAGAAAGGCTTTTCTTTGATCGAGTTGCTGATCGTCGTTGCGATTATCTTGATCATCGCAGCGATCGCTATTCCCAACCTGATGCGCGCCCGCATTGCCGCTAATCAATCGGCCGGCGCCAGCACAGTGCGCACAATCAACACAGCAGAATATACTTACGCAACCACATATCCCTCCATGGGCTATGCTCCGAACCTTACCACTCTGGGGCCCAACGGCGTGGACTGCACGGTCCCGGCTAACGTGACCAGCACCGCCTCCTGCCTGATTGACAACGTTTTGGGCACTACGCCTTTCAAGAAGGGCGCTTACCTTTACAACGTCACTTCCAGCACCGCCACT
>DATFQZ010000333.1:0-8500 GCA_035263765.1 Candidatus Angelobacter sp.
AAGTCCAGCCATGGCAGAACGCTTGAGTGATGACCAGGAGTTGCTGCGGCAGCTCGCCAAGGGGAACGAAGACGCGTTCCGGACTCTGTATGAGCGGTACCAGGGCCGCATCTACCGTTTCGCATTGCACATGAGCGGCAATCCCGCCACCGGCGAAGAGACGACACAGGAAGTCTTTTTGGCGCTGATGGGAAAGCCCAAGGGCTACGATCCAGCCAAGGGTTCGCTCGCCGGCTATCTCTTCGGGATGGCGCGGAACATCACGCGGCGCGCGATGCAGGAAACGGCGGACGATATTTCGCTGGACGACGACGACACGGAAAGAGACGAGTTCGCTGTGGCGGATGGCCTGGACGTCTTGGAAGAGTTGACGAACGGCGAACTGCTGTCGGCGCTGCGGCAAGCGGTACTCACGTTACCGGAGCCCTACCGCGAAGCGGTGGTGCTTTGCGACCTGGAAGAGTTAAGTTACCAGGAAGCTGCGGACCTGCTGGAATGTGCGCCAGGAACAGTGGCTTCGCGTCTCAATCGGGCGCGGAGCATACTAAAGAAAAAATTGAGTGTGCAGAGAGCCAGAGAACAAAAGTGCGCGACATAGATCCAATTCGCAATCCGTCGGAGGCGCTGCTTTCCGCGGCGTTGAACAGGCTGGCCAAGGGCTCGGCTCGGCAGGCGCCGACCGGCGTGGGAGAGCAGCTGGCACAGCAGTTCCGCCGGCATCACCGGCGGCGCCGCAGGACGAGGGCCGTCGTGGTGTTTTCACTGGCGGTGGGTTTGACCTTCGCTGTGGCGTTATTGCTGTCGCTGCAACAGCCCGCGCCCACCGCGCCCAGCGTTGCCCTGCAGCCGGCGCCGGTGGTCACTCCAGAGCAGCCAAGCCAGAGCACGTCCCCAAGAAGCGTTGCTGCACAAGAGAGAACATCGCCAGCCAGCCGGCGCAATGCAAAAGCCGTCGTTTCCAACACAAACGAGAACGCATTTATGCCCCTAGGCACTTACGATCCTGCCATGGTGCCGGGTGAATTGCAGGTGGTACGGCTCGAATTGACCGGAGCCGACCTGCGCCTGGTGGGCGCGCCGGTGGCAGAAGATCTTGCAGACCGCCGCGTGCTGGCCGACATCGTGGTCGCCAGTGATGGCACGCCGTATGCCGTGAGATTAGTTCGTTAGTTCGATGGAATTAGTTCGATGGAAAAGGAGAAAGTTTCAATGAGAATTCGTCACATTCTTACTATTGCAGCGGTGGTTGTAGCCGGCATGCTTATGGCCCAGGCCCAGGATGCGCCGCCGATGCACCCAATGGGTCCCGGGCCGGGCGGGCATGACAACGTCTTTTTCTACGCACAGGAGCCGGGGTCGCCGAACATCGAGTTTATGCATGCTGAGCTGATCGAGATGCACGAGCAGATCAAAGGTGCACCCTATAGCGCTACGGCGGTCACCGAATCCACCCAGGTGCTCGGCGACGGCAACCGCATCGTGAACAAGCACAGTGGACTGGTAGCGCGCGATGGAGAAGGGCGCATCCGGCGTGAAGAGTCGATGGGCCACATCGGACCGCTCGCCGTCGACGGCCCGAACATGATCTTCATACATGATCCGGTGGCGAAAACCGCTTATGTTCTCAATCCGGATAGCAAGACCGCTCGCGTGATCAACATGGAAGGCATGAGCGCCATGCATCGCAAGATCGAGGGCCTGAACGGAGGCGGGGGCCAGGGCTCCGGCGATGTGGTTTTCTTTAAGAAAGAATTAAGGAAGGAACCGGCCGCCGGAGCACACCCTGAGATGGGTCACGGCGAGATGGCCCAGCTGAAGAAAGAATCGCTGGGCACGCAGCAGATTGAAGGTGTCAACGCGGAAGGCACCAGGATCACGCGGACCATTCCTGCGGGCGCCATCGGCAACGAGCAGCCGATCAACATAGTCGTGGAAACCTGGACGTCGCCCGAACTCCACGTGCTTGTGCTGAGCAAACGCAGCGATCCGCGTTTCGGTGAAACCGTTTTCCGGCTGACCAACATCAAGCGCGGCGAACCCGATGCCTCTCTATTCCAGGTGCCAAGCGGGTTCACGACGCAACAAGAACAGCCTGGACCGATGCGGTTGCGGCGTCCGGAACCACCGCCCCAGTGAACTCGACGTTAATCCTTAATCCCTCTCTCTCAGGCCGGGCGCCATGCCCGGCCTTCTTTTTGCAGCGGACCCAGCAACCACCGTGAGGATATCGGACCCCGATCGAGCCTGAGAAAACGTAATCTAACGCAGAAGACGGTAGCGACTGAACTGGAAGTCGTGGCTGCGCCGGCAGCTGATCCATCGCCACCTTGGTGAGGTTTCCCATGTAAATCCTGGGGCCATGAAAGTTGTCGGCCGCAGTCGCGGAGGATTCTTGCTTTCCCAGTCAGCCGTTTCCTGCTCGGGAGGAATCATGAGTCCGATTTCCCTGGGAGCGACAGTGACGAATTTCTCGTCAATCAAGCCCGCTTTGGCCATGTTGCCGTACAACGTAGGCCCGCCTTCGCAAAGCAAATATTCAACACCCAGATCGCGACGCAGGATCTGCACGGCCAGGGGTAAGTCCACAGACTGATCTTTTCCGGCCACGATGACCTGGGCCTTCGTGCCGGCCAGCCGGGAGGCGCCGGTTGCCGTGGTCAGGACAAAGGCCTGGACCTCATCGCCGTCGAAAAGACGGTAAGCCGCAGGATCGAAGCGCGCCGAGGCCGTAACCAGAATCACGCTTTCGCGCTGCCGCCCCAACCGCTGGCGCAGTTCGCGCAGTTCCGGATGCTCAATCTTGTACACCGGACCGCGCCCCGCGTTAATTTGGGTAAGAATCGCCGTTTCGGCAATCAGAGTATTCAGTCCTAACAGGATGGCATCGGCATGGGCGCGCAGCAGTCCCATCAGCCACTGGTCTTCCTGGGACTGCGCCAGGTCTCCGCCGGTTGCATGTTTTCCGCCGAAGGAAGCTACGCCGTCGATCGATTGGACAAAGTTGGCAAGCGTCCAGGGCCGGTCTTTCGGCGGGTTGGGAAACCCAAGCTTGCCATAGGGCGCGAACGCCGGATCGTTGAGCGATGACGGCTCGCCTTCATCAAACAAGACCTCGAACTTCATCGCGTCTCCAGGTGGCGCGAGCCGCGTCAGTTCACGCCGCCGCGGCTTTGGGCGTGGGCGCGCAGGTGGTCAAGAAAGGCGCGGGGCGCGCGGCCCAGGAAATGCCCCTTGAGTGCGGCAACGCCGACGGTGCGGGAAGCGCGTTCGTCGGTGATCAGCACGGAGCTGCAGTCCGGCCGCTTTTCTAACGCCATCTCCGGCACAATCGAAATCCCCAGGCCCGCGGCCACCATCCCCAGAATGCTCGAGAACTGCCCGCTTTCGAAGACAACCTGGGGCACGATCCGGGCTTGTTTGCAAACTTCAATGGCAGTATCGCGGAAGCAGTGATCATCGCGCAGCAGCAGGAAGGGTTCGCTGCGAAGCTCCTTCATCTTCACACTGCGCTTGCGCGAGAGCGGGTGGCCCTTGGGAAGAATGGCGAACAACCGTTCCGTGCGCAGAGGATAACACTCGAGATCGTGACCGCGCGCCGGCAGCGCCATAATGGCCAGGTCCACCAGCCCACCGCGCAAACGGTCCATCAGGCGGACGGTCACGTCTTCCATCACGGTAATCGTGGCGTGAGGATACTTCCGGGAGAATAGCGCTATGCGCGGAGGCAGAAAATATGGCGCGATGGTGGGAATCACTCCCACGCTGACTTTTCCGGTGACGCTCGATTGCTTCTCCGCGACTTCTTCCTTCGCGGCCCGCAGTTCTCCCAGGACGGTCCGCGCGCGGGGCAAAAAGAGCTGGCCAGGCTCGGTCAAGCGTACTGCCCGGCCCAGCCGGTCAAACAGGCGGACGCCCAGTTCTTCCTCGAGTTTCATGATCTGCTGGGAGAGCGAGGGCTGCGCGACCTGTTCCCGCGCCGCAGCTCGGGTGAAACTGCCGGTTTCGGCCACGGCGCAAAAATAGCGCAGCTGATGGACTTCCATAGTCTGCACCTATATTGGAAAGTCTAATTATATATTGGACATAGACGGGGCAGGCCTCTATTTTTGTCCAATTGGATTCCGCGCTTCGGCAGCTGTAGTGGGGAGCCAAAGCCGGACCGTTGCGGTCAAGCATGCCGGTCAGCACCATTCAAGAATCGTTTTTCCACGCTGCCCTGCTGGGCAACAAACACGTCACGGTGGAATTGCTCAATGGCGCAAAGCTTTCCGGGCGGGTGCGTTCCTTCGACAAATACTCCGTAATCCTCGAGACCAGTACTCTAGAACAGTTGATCTTCAAGCATTCCATTTCCGCCGCAGGCATTTGCCGCAACCGCCACTGCCTGGAATGCTTCCCGCAGCGAGTGCATGTTGAAGCCGTGGGCTCGAACGGCAAGCACAGTTCCTAGAACACGCCTCAAGAATCCTACAGTTTTTGGAAAAACCTTTCGCGGACGCGCGGTTTCAGCCGAGTTTTCCACAGATGAAACTGCTTTCACACATTCTTTACTGGCTTTTTGTCATTTGAAAACAATCGTTTGCTAGCCTTTGCCGGACTCGAAAAATATTCATGATTTCTTCAGTTGCATTTTGGGTCTCCAAGTTTATTATTGTGCGCCGGGTTTGCCACTCCAGGTCGCGAAAAGGGCGCGATCTGCGAACCTCGGGTTCCAGGTAAATTATCCCGCCATTATGGTTTTAAAACTGTGGAGGAATTTCAATGCTGCAAACTTCTGTTCGTTGCATGCTCCGGACATTGATGGCTGTGCTGTTTGCGTTGATGTTGGGAACCTTGCTCGTGGCCCAGTCCACGACGGACGGCGCCATCAGTGGCACGGTTTTTGACGCCAACGGCGCGGTCGTCCCCAAAGCGCAGATCACGATCCACAACAACGGAACCAACGCCGAGCAAAATTTGCAATCGGACGATTCCGGATATTTCCGCGCCCTTAAGTTGCAGCCCGGCTCGTACAGCGTGACGGTGACGCGCCAGGGCTTTGCGACTTACAAGGCCGAACAAGTCATCGTACAGGTGGGCAGCGTGACGGAGCTCTCGCCCCGGCTCAAAGTCGCGGGAGCCACGGAGACGGTGGATGTCAGCGCAGAAGCGCCGCAAATCAACTACACTTCCGCGGACTTCGCCCCTACGCTCGATCAGACTGCGATTTCCAACCTGCCCATCAACGGCGGGCGCTGGTCCAACTTTGCGATGTTAACGCCGGGAGTGGTTAGCGATTCCAACGGCTTCGGCCTGATCAGCTTCCGCGGCATCAGCACGCTGCTGAACAACAATACGGTCGACGGCGCTGACAACAATCAAGCCTTCTTCTCAGAGGAACGCGGCCGTACTCGCGCAGGCTATTCAACTCCCAAGGTTGCCATCGAAGAATTTCAAGTCAATACCTCGAACTATTCCTCGGAATATGGCCGGTCGGCCGGCGGCGTCATCAACACCGTGACCAAGAGTGGGACGAACGCGATCCACGGGGAAGGATATTTCTACGACCGCGACAACGTGTGGGGCGCAGCTAACGAGTTTACTGCCATAAACGTCCAGACGTCTCCGGGCGTTTTCGCTCTACAAAATTTCAAGCCCACCGACTGGCGCAAAATTGCCGGCTTCGGTGTGGGCGGTCCCATCATTAAAGACAAGCTCTTCCTATTCTTGGCGTATGACTGGTATCACCGCAATTTCCCTGCAGTTGCGGTGGCCAGCAATCCCAACGCGTTTTTTGCCCAGCCGTCCTGCATCGGTACTGCGCCATTCAGCGGGAGTCTGTGTACCGCAACTTCGCAAGTTGGTTTTCTGGCCAGCCACGTTCTGCCGGGTGGAAACACCGTGGCGAATGATGCGTTAGTGGCAGGCCCGAGCGGCCTTTGGAATACCGACTTGGCCGGTCTCAACAGCATGCTGGGCCAGGTACAGCGGACCGGAGAGCAGAACATCTTCCTCCCCAAAATTGACTGGGTGATCAATTCCAAGAACCACGCGTCGTTTTCCTTTAATCGCATGCGCTGGTCTTCGCCGGCAGGCATTCAGTCACAGGCTACTGTCACCCGCGGCATCGCCAGTTTTGGCAATGACTTCGTCAAAGACACCTGGGGCGTTGCCAAGCTCAACAGTTTCATCACCAACAATCTGGCGAATGAAGTCCGTTTCCAGTACGGCCGCGATTTTGAATACGAGTTCAGCCAGGCGCCGACTCCTTACGAGCTCGCCACCCTGGTCAACGCTCCCACATTCACTAACCCGAAGGGGTTGCCGCCGACGGTATCGATCACGAACGCCTTTACGTTTGGCGTTCCCAACTTCCTCCAGCGATCGTTCTTCCCCGATGAGAGCCGCATGCAGGTTGCCGACACAGTGAATTGGATCCACGGAAAACATAGCTTTAAATTTGGCGTGGATTTCAGCCATGTGAACGACAATTCGCAGAACCTTTTCAACGGCTTTGGCAGCTACAGCTACCCCAATTTGCAGAGCTACTTCTCTGACCTCAACAAGCCCAATACCTGTTCGGGAAAACCGTGCTACTCCAACTTCACTCAGGGTTTCGGTCTTCCCGGCCTCGAGTTCAGCACCAACGATTATGCGTTCTTTGTCCAGGACGACTGGAAGATTCTGCCGCGACTGAGCCTCTCCCTCGGCTTGCGCTATGAATATCAGCAGATGCCCAGCCCCGTCAGCAGCCTGATCAACCCGGCGGTTCCTCAGACCGGCACGTTGCCCAGCGACAAGAACAACTTCGGTCCTCGTATCGGCTTTGCATGGGATGTGTTGGGCAGCGGAAAGACGGTGCTGCGCGGTGGCTACGGAATCTATTACGGACGCATCATCAACTCCACCATCTTCAATGGGCTGATCAACACCGGAGCGACCGCCAGCCAGTTTTCGTTTTTCTTCACTCCCAGTACGGCAGGAGCGCCGGTGTTCCCGGCTATCTTGACGACTCCACCCACCGCCAACAGGAATCTTGTATTCTTCGATCCAAGCTTCCAGAACCCGCAGATTCACCAAATGGACCTCACGCTCGAACATGAACTGGGGTGGAATACAGTGCTGTCGGTCAGCTACCTGGGCAGCCTGGGACGCCAATTGCCCAGCTTTGTTGACACCAACATCTGTACCGCTGCGAATGTACCTCTGCCTGGCTGCACTGCTCCGGCATCCCTCACGTATACCGTGCTAGGAGGCGGCCCGGTCACGGCGTCTACGATCACGGAACCCCTGTTTACCCAGCGAGCGAACCCGGCTTTCGGTTCCATGACCGACATTGTCAGCGGGGTCAACAGCAACTACGAGGCGCTGGTGTTCCAGGTGAACCATCGGATGAGCCATAACGTCCAGTTCTCAGCCAACTACACCTGGTCGCACTCCATCGACTTTAACCAGAACCAGAGCACGTTCACAGACACGAATGACTATCTGCTACCGGCTTCGGCACCGAATGCCATCGCGGCGGAAAAAGGCAATTCGATCTATGACGTGCGCAATCGCTTTGTCACCAATGCAGTGATTACCTCGCCGTGGAAGAAGAATGGATGGTTGGGCTGGTTCACCAATGAGTGGCAGCTAGATCCGATCTTCCAAATCCAGAATGGGCTGCCGCTCAATCTGGTGACCGCGGGCACGCCCGGGATCGTCACCGGCACATCCGGTGTTGACCTCAAGCTGCTGAGTGGTCTGGGATCAAGCGCGAACGGTTCGGGCGGGGCCAACCGCCTTGACGTCGTGGGCCGTAACACTTTCAAGCTGCCGCATACGTGGGTCCAAGATCTGCGCCTGGCCAAGTTCTTCACCATCAAGGAAAGATACAAACTGGAATTGATGGCGGATTTCTTCAATATCGCCAACAAGCAGAATGTAACCGGTGAAAACAATACGGGCTACATCATCTCCAACCCGAGCGTCAATACCACGACCCATGTAGTCACCGCGTCTTGCGTTCCCGGCGCGCCTGTTACCAACACTACTTCCTGTCTCACCTTTAACACATCGCCGTCGGGCGCGCCGCTGTTTGGCACGATCAACAACACCAACAGCAATTTCACGTACACTCCCAGACAGATCCAGTTGGGACTGCGCGTGAAGTTCTAACCGACGCAGCAGCTTAACTGCGCGGCAGCTTCGGCTGCCGCGCTTTTGTTGAGACAATAGGATTCATGAAAAAACTCACTGCCGTACTGGCTCTGCTGGCCTTCGTTCCTGTTCAGCTTTCGGCCTGGGGTCCCAAGGGACACGCGATCGTCGCTGACATTGCCGCTGCCCACCTCACGCCAACCGCAAAGAGCAACCTCCAGTTGCTGCTCGGCAATGACAGCTTGGCCTCCGTTGCCAGTTGGGCGGACGATGTAAGAAAACAGCGCGACGAAAGCTACGACTGGCATTTTGTCGACATCCCCAAAGATGCGTCGGGGTTTTCCCAGGAGCGCGATTGCTTCCGTCCCCAGGACAACCA
>DATFQZ010000334.1:0-3970 GCA_035263765.1 Candidatus Angelobacter sp.
CTACGGCTCTCAATAACTGGACGCTGGCCTGGACGTTCCCTGGCAGCCAGCAGATTAACAACCTGTGGAACGGCGCTGCTACACAGACGGGAACCTCGGTCACGGTAAATAACCTGAGCTACAACGGCAACATTCCCGCTGGAGGCAGCTATGGCGGAATGGGCTTTGTGGCCAATGGAGCTGCTGCAACTCCAGCCGCATTCTCGTTGAACGGAACCCAATGCCAGTGAGTTGCCGGCCTCGACGCGGGGACGGGCCTTTGATTCGGCCCGTCTCCGCAGAGATTTAGCTCTCGGCGTTCTTTGCAATCCTTATGAGAGTGCCGCAAGCAGCCTTTCGATGTCGCCCATATCGTTAAACACGGATGGAGACACGCGAAGGAAATCCTCCGCCACTCTCACATTGACATTCGCCTTTTGCAGCCGCTGCAATACATGAGCCCGGTCTTTCATCGCAAAGCTCGTGATTGCGGAAGTTGATTCAGGCGGGGTAATCGAGGCGAATCCGAGCCGCGGCATCTCCTCGCGCAGCTTTTTTAAGAATGGCTGGCGATACGCCTGAATCTTTTCGACGCCGATCTTACGGATGTAGGGCAGCGTCGCTGCCAAGATGTGCTGTGCTCCTGATCCTGACGTGCCCACTTCGAAATGGCCCGTCGCATCGTTGTACAGCTTCCAGCTGTAGGGTGTCGACGCGGGGTCGTCGCCGGGAAGGAAATGCGCCTGCATTGCCTCGGCCTGATAGTATCCGAATTGCGTTTGTCCCAAGACGCGATCGAGCAGTTCCTCTTTGACATAAAGGAAGCCAAGCCCAAAATCTCCCATGAGCCACTTGAACGTAGAGCCCGCGGCAAAATCGAGTCCGCTGGCGCGAACGTCGATGGGAGTGTTGCCGGCAGCCTGCACGATATCGGCGTAGACATATGCGCCATGTGCGTGGGCGAGATCGCAGACGGCTTTGAGATCGTGCTGAAACCCGTTAGCCATGGCAACAAGCGAAATCTCGACCAGCTTTGTCTTCCTGTCGATCACGCGTTCCAGGTCCTTGAGATCAATCCGCCAATCGCGTGGCATCACGATACGGACATCGAGCCCGGAACGGCGCTTGAGCTCACCCAAGTGGAGAAGGGCGCCGTCGAAGTGAAGCGCGTCGGTGACCACATTGGAATCGGTGCCGACGATTCCCAACCCGTTCACCACCAGGTTTTCGCCTGTGCTTGTGCTTTGCACATAGCTGATCTCCGACGGCTTCGCGTTAATTAAGGACGCGAATTCCGCCTTCACATGTTCTCGGTCATAGTGCGTGTCGAGGACCGGGCCGGAACGCGATTCTGCGTACCTCCGCAGCGCTTCTCGACCTGCGATCGGCATTGGATGCACGTAGGCGCTGTTGATATATGTCTCGCCTTCAGGGATCGCAAAGTCTGCTTTGCGCGGCAACGAGAGCTCAGCCGAAGATGCCGGCGCCGGGGCCCCCAATGCGCCCCGGTTTTGCGTGGATTGGGGTGGATTCGCGGTCTGCGCACCTGAAACTCCATCGAGAACAGTGGCGCTTCCGAGCGCCGCCATCCCGGAAACAAATTCGCGTCGATTCATAGGCTTTTCGAGTACCTCAGGCTCAACATTGTCTGCGTATAGCGCGCACAGTCAAGTCCTTACTTTTCCCTGCAACATCGGCTATGACGACCTGGGGCGCGTAAAATAATGGCTTGAAGGCATCCGCAAGAAGGCTGCTTTCGAGCATTCTTAAGGTGACGAAGACCAGATATTGGCGTCCAAGTAACAGGCTGATAAGAGGTTTCCCAAACGGGCCATCGACCTAAAGTTCCCAATAGTCCAGTAGTAGCTGTGAATTCATAGTTCAGGACGGTAAGCCTTCAATTTATGGTCGGTTGAATACCGATTCATCTTGGGTAAAGCCATTGGAACAACGATCGTTGTTGACTAGTGCCGCAGAACCTGTGCTCGCTCCGGCTCCCGTACATGCGCCGGAGCCAGAACCAGCCCTCCCACCGGAGGTTTCCCCAACCCGCAAACGCAAGGCCAGTCAACTCTGGTTCATCACGGCGGCAGTGGTGGTGGTTGTAGCCGTCACGATTTTCGTTCTTACCCGCTTTCGAGCGGCTCCAAGCCGGGCGGCTGGGAGTCAAGCCACGCGGACCGCTGTCGTTGAACAGAAGGACTTTCTACATAAGGTACGCGTCCACGGGACTGTTGAAGCCGTGGAATCGCACACCATCGCTGCACCACGGCTCTCCGGGCAAGGCCTCAACACGTTGATCATTACCAAGCTGGTCAAAAACGGTAGTGCGGTACGCGCAGGCGACGTGCTGGTGGAGTTTGATCGCCAGGCGCAGCTTAAAAATGTCCTCGATAAAGAGGCCGAATACAAAGACCTGGTGGCTCAGATCAGCAAGAAGCAGGCCGAGCAGGCCGCGGCCCGGGCTGCTGATGAAACCGAACTCAAGAAAGCCGAAGATGCGCTGAAGACGGCGGAACTGGACGTCAAGAAGAACGAAATTGTCTCGCGTATAGACGCGGAGAAGAACGTCCAGAACCTGGAGCAAGCCCGGGCCAGCTTTGAGCAGCTCACTCAGACGTTCGAACTCAAGAGGCAGGCAGCCAAAGCGGACCTGCGCATCCTGGAGATCCAGCGCGACCGCGCGCTGACCGCCATGCGATGGGCGCAATCCAACACTCAAAAAATGGTGGTGCACGCTTCCAGCGACGGCGTCTCGGTAATCAACTCCATGTGGAAGGGCGGCACCATGTCTGACGTGCAGGAGGGAGACGAGGTCCGCGCCGGCTTTCCGTTTATGCAAGTCGTCAACCCGGCGCGCATGCAGGTGCGGGCGCGCGTCAACCAGGCTGATATCGAACAACTGCGCCTGGCCCAGGGTGTGCGCATTGGACTGGACGCTTATCCCGAACTGTCCTTCACGGGAAAAGTCGAAAGCATTGCCGCAGTGGCGCAGACCAGCGCCTTCTCCAGCAAAGCGCGAAACTTGACCGTGATCTTCTCCATCAATGGGGCCGACCCGAAACTGCTTCCTGATCTCTCTGCAGCTGTAGACATTGAGCTTGCCCGCCAGCCCAACATGCTGGTGGCTCCGCGGGACACGGTCCTGACCGAGAATGGAAAGAACTTCGTCTTCGCCCAAAGCGGCTCAGGTTATGACAAACGTGAGGTCAGACTCGGCGCCGTCAATGACGTGGAGCAGGTGATCATATCCGGCGTGGAAAAAGGTGCAGTATTGCTGCGGAACCCAGGCTTATGAAGGAACTGGCTCTAACTCGATTGGTCGTGCGTCGCAAGGGTATGGCTGTGCTGCTGCTCGCAGGATTGCTGCTGGTGGCGGTGGGGGCAGTGGAGTTGCAGCGCACAAGGGCGCCCCACGTGGCCACGGCTGACGCTACGCGCGGGAAATTCGTGGATTATGTCCAGGTGCGCGGCGAAATCAAGGCCCTGCGCTCGGTACAGCTGACTGCGCCTTCCATCGGCGCCGACTTGCAGATCGTGAAGCTGGTCCCAACGGGGACCATGGTGAAGGCCGGTGACGTGGTCGTCCAGTTCGATACTTCCACACTTCGCAACACGCTGGAGCAAAAACAGTCCGAATTGAAATCGGCCGAGGCCGATATCGAACACAGTCGTGCCGAGAACCGGCTGACCGAGGAGCAGCAGGCGACTGATGTTCTGCAAGGGCGTTACGACGTTGAGCGAGCCAAGCTGGACACCAGCCAGCAGGAAATCCTTTCTGAGTTGGAAGGCGCCAAGACCCGGCTGAAACTTTCCGATGCCGAACAGAAATACAAAGAACTCGACCAGAAGGACAAATCAACCAAAGCTTCCAGCCTGGCGGAGATCCAGTCAAAAAAGCTCAAGCGGGACAAAGCACTGTTTGATGTGAGGGCGGCGGAGCGGCAACTGGCGGCATTGACCTTGCGTGCTCCCGCGGACGGCATGGTAA
>DATFQZ010000335.1:0-5840 GCA_035263765.1 Candidatus Angelobacter sp.
GAGCTGTCCCTGGATCGTAACCGCTTGGAAATCGGCAGTCGATTCCTGAAAGACGAACGGTACGTCGGCGCTGGCCATCGGGATCGTGACGATCGTGGACGTTGGCGCATAGTAGATGAAGGAGAGGCCTGCTCCCTCACGCTTGATCCTGCCATGTTTGTACTGAAGGACGTAAGTGGTGGGAGGCACTTTCATGAAGTTGAACATTGACGACCTCACTTCCTGTCTTACAGACACTAATGTTAGTGTCTATAAAACAATATGTCAAGGCGTTTGACAACATTCTAGTCGTCGGCTGTAACCCGTTGGAAACACAGATGCCTTTTGGGTGCAGCGGGTCAGTGTAAACTGAAGACTCCGCGGAAGCGCATGGGGTCCGGTGACCCTTCCGGTCTTCAAAACCGGCGAGAGTTAGCTTTGCTGGCTCTGGTGGGTTCGACTCCCACTCGCTTCCGCCAGCCTTTCATGAGCAGCGGAATCATTCGTTTTTTGGACGTGAAGACTGACTAGCTGAGACGGAGGCAGACCGATGGGCCAAGGACACAGCATTCTTGGATTTCTGGTGATCATGGTCCTCTACGCGGTGATCGGGCTTCTGGCAGCGACAGGTACCATCTATCTCGCCCGGAAAACCCTCTCCCTCAAGGCAGAGCAGATCTTCTATGGGATGTTTCTCATCATGATCGCTGCGTTCTATCTGGCTTTCACCGCCTACTTCGGGGTGGCGACTGCGTGGCGCCTGGAAACTGCCGTCGTCGCTGGGTTTGTGGTGATCGGCCTGCTCGGCTCACGCGTACCCTTGGCGCTAATCGTCGGCTATTCTCTGCACGGGCTGTGGGATCTTCTGCACGAACTTCAGGCGCATGGGGCCTTCTACACATTTGAGCCAGGCCGGCTGACCACGATCCCGCTCGCCTACGGAGTCTTTTGTGCAGCTTTCGACTTCTGCGTGGCGGCGTATTGCTGGCGCCGCCAGGCCGACTGGAATGCCGCCTGGACGGCAGTGGTGGGGGCGTGAGCATCCAGCCAAGCACAAGTGCGTTCGACTCGTGCGAAGGCTCTGCGGATCTTAATTTAGCTTTAACACCGACCTTGGCCCAGCCATTAAAGTCCTTCTGAAAAGTTTTTGCGCTCGATCTCAGACAGCCTGAATTCGCCGTCGCGCTTCCAACGATTAGGTTGGCGTCCGCCGTCGCCCGCCGCGACCCCGGTCCGCAACAAACGCCCTCCCCAGGAGTCTCCTCATGTTCAGCCCCAACGTCAGCATTCTCGATGGCTCGACCTTCCTAGTTTCGAGCCCCAACGGCGATATCAATGCCGCGCCGGATCAGCCACAGGGCCTCTTTTTCAAAGACATGCGCCACCTTTCGAAGTGGCGGCTCACCATCCACGGCACACCGCTGGACGTGCTTTCCACGGATACCTTGGAGTACTACTTTGCCCAGCATTTCTGCGTTCCGCCGACCGGCACCATTTATAAGAACCCGTCGCTTTCCATTGTCCGCCGGCGCTTTATTGGCGACGGGTTCGTAGAAGACCTGACTGTGCTCAACCACGGCACAGAGGCAGAAGAAGTGGAGCTGCGCCTGGAGGCCGATTCGGATTTCGTCGATCTATTCGAAGTAAAAGATTCTCTCAAAAAGAAAGGGCAGGTCTACCGTGAGGTGCGAAACCGCCAGCTCGTCCTGGGCTATCGCCGTGACAATTTCGTCCGCGAGACCGTTATAAGCTGCACCGAGCGCATCACGGACATGGACTCCAAGAGCGTTGTCTTCCGCTTTACCCTTCATCCGAAGGCTACCTGGAACATCAAGCTCTACGTGACGCCGGTGACGGGGCAGACCGCGTATCCACCCAAGTTCACCACTACGGCAGGTACCGCGATGCGCCGTAACCTAAAAGAGTGGATTCAACAAGCCCCGACGGTCACGGCGCACACGGAGGCGGTGCGCTTGTACATGCGCAGCCTGGCGGATGTGGCCGCGCTACGATTCCGGCCGGACACCTTGCCCGACCGGTCGCTGCCTGCCGCCGGGCTGCCCTGGTTCATGGCCATGTTCGGCCGTGACAGCCTGATCACCAGCTACCAGATGCTGCCTTTCAGCTCGGAGCTGGCGAACACCGCCCTGCAGGCCCTTGCCGAATCCCAGGGTGAGAAGGTAGTGGAGCTGACCGAGGAGGAGCCCGGCCGCATCCTTCACGAGCTGCGCTTTGGCGAGCTGACGTATTTTCGTGAGCGGCCCCAGTCTCCTTATTACGGCGCCAGTGACACCACACCGCTGTTTTTGGTGCTGTTGGACGAGTACGAGCGCTGGACCGGCGATACCGCTCTGGTCAAGAGGCTGGAAAAGAACGCGCGCGCTGCGCTCGAGTGGATCGACCATTTCGGCGACCGTGACGGCGATGGCTACATCGAGTACGAACGCAAAACCAAGCTGGGCCTGGACAACCAGTGCTGGAAAGATTCCTGGAATTCGATCCTCTTCGCCGACGGCACGCTGGCGCCAACGCCCCGCGCGTGCTGCGAAATCCAGGGTTATGCCTACGATGCCAAGGTGCGCTGCGCCCGCCTCGCCCGTGAGGTCTGGAAGGACGAGGCGCTCGCCGTCAAGCTGGAAAAGCAGGCGGCGGAGCTGAAGCGGCGCTTCAACGAAGACTTCTGGATCCCCGACCGCAAGTTCTTCGCTCTGGCCCTGGATGGCCACAAGAAAAAGGTGGACAGCCTGTGCTCCAACATTGGGCACTTGCTGTGGAGCGGCATCGTGGACGAGGACAAGGCGGCCATGCTCCGCGACCACCTGATAAGCCCCAAGATGTTTACCGGATGGGGCATTCGCACCATGGCCGAGGGTGAGGCCGGCTATAACCCCATCGAGTATCACAACGGGACCGTCTGGCCGCACGATTCAATCTTTGTCGCTGCCGGCCTGGCGCGCTATGGCTTCCGCAAAGAAGCGGCGGAGATCATCGGCGGGATCTTTGAAGCCAGCATCATGTTCCGCTATCGCCTGCCGGAAGTCTTTGCCGGATACACGCGCACGCAAACGCGCTATCCCGTGGAGTACACCACATCGTGCAGCCCGCAGGCTTGGGCCGCGGGAGCGCCCATGTTGGCGATCCGCACCTTGCTGGGCCTGGAGCCCAAAGGCGATGTTCTCACGTCCGCAGCCGACCCCGTGCTTCCAGCCTGGTTTGGAGTGCTCTCAGTGGAAGGGATCCCCGGCCGCTGGGGCAAAGCCAATGTGACTGCCAAAGGTGATGAGAAAGAAATGCTCACCATGAAACAGATTTACGACAGGGTTCTGACCGCGCGCAGCGAGCTGGGCACGGAGGATTTGGCGGCGTGAAACCCAGCAATTAGCAGTTAGCCGTTGGCAGTTAGCGCTTGGCTTTTGGCTATTGGCTTTTGGCCTTTAGCCAAAACCGTTTGCATCGTCACGGGACAGGGCCAATGGCCAAGAGCTAAGAGCCCGGCCACGCCTCACTTAGGCCACCCGATCCACGAGTACTGCCATGCCACTTGAAGATTTTGGTAGTTCCCACCAAACCGGATATAAGTTCCCCGGCTGTACGCAAATTTCAACGACTGGTGCTTCGTGATGGGGACTGCAAATGTGCCCCCAAGGCGGGAGCTGCTCTGGCGGGTATTCGCATCCCGAATCCCGTTCAAGGTAGTGGTGCCGCCGAACCAGTAATTGCCGTCGAGAGACGCCCAGCACCGGGGACTCTTAAATTCGCGACTCAGGTGTCCTTCAAAGCTGCCTATGGGTGATTCGGTTTGTGGCTTGGCTACGGGGATCGCGAAGGACGCGGAGTTGGTGGTGTAGAACCAGGCGCCGCCATAGCCATCAAGCACCCAGTTGCCCCAACGCTGCGAATAGCCGATCTCCGGCTTGAAGGCCCAGCGGTTGAGTCCCCAGTTCAGCGGCTTCGCAGCGTCGTACTGGCCGGTGGGAGCCACCACTTTCAAGCTGGCTCCCAACAGAGTTTTCTGCTTCCACTTCACAAAGTCCTTGAGAGGCATGGCGGGGCCACCCAACAGGTTCACCGAGAAGCGGACATTCAAATCCAGCAACCCCGAGCGGTAGGCAGATCTCTGGGTTCCGAACACATCGCCCGAGAAATTTCCTATTCCATACGGCAGCGAAGCCGTAATGTTGGCGGATCGTCCGAAGAAGCTTAGGGAACGGTAATAACTGATCACGGGGATGTGAAATGTCCCGGTTGCGCCGGTGACGGGGATGGTTCCGTTGAAATCCAGACCGCCGTCGTAAAAGGACCAAGTCAGGGTGACCGCGTTCGAATTCACCGGCGTGATGATGTAGGCCCGCGGCGCCAAGTCTTGGCTGGGAAGCAAGGCTGGCGCTGTGGCCAAGGCGAAACAGATCGGGATGAGCCGAAGCCGCATAGCAAGAAGGAGCGCAAGCGAGTCGGATGCGAATGCCTGGGGAGTGGGTGCTCTCAGAAGGACGGATCCCAACCGTTGGGGAAAGGCACAACGTGCCAAAACCTTACCACTGATCTCACTGAGTGAACTGATCATGAATGGGAATGATTGGCGGGGCCGGCCTTCTCAATTTTCCATCAGTGTATTCAGTGTTGGATCAGTGGTGGGGTGTTCGTTCAACCGCCTTCATCTGCTAGCAGCTTGCCCAGCGTTGCTTTGTGCTTCGGCTTTTCGGGCTTCTTCCGGCTTTCTTCGCGGCGGGCCGGCGGAGGTGCGCCGATCGCCGTCCGGGCCATGGACTTTACCGCCTTGGCTGCCGTGAACTTCTTTTTTTTTCGCTTCCTGGACACAGACAGAATTTAACCACGAAGGACACGAAGTGCCACAAAGGAAATGTGCGGCTTCTGGCGTAAGAGGCGTTTCCTGTTTGGGAAACAGCAAGAAACTTCGTGTTCCTTCGTGGCCTTTGTGGTTAATATAAGAAGAATGGACGAACGCGATTTTTTCGACGAGAAGGAAGCCAAGAAGCCGCACACCCTGAACTGTCCGCACTGCCAGCAGGCGAACGAGTATGAACTCTCGTGGCTGGTGCGCACCAAGAAGAAAGGGCTTCCCCCGCGCGCCGACGAGCGCGACCGCGCTAAGTTCGCCAAGGCGCAATCCTACATGGTGCGTCGCGATGATATGGTGGCTTGCAAAAATATGCGCTGCCGGAAACGGTTTGAAGTCGCGGGAGTTCAGTCGGTCGCGTTTTTAGAATGATCATCGATCGGCGTCGCCGGAACCTCACACCCTGCCGACCGGTTGGGAGTCAACCGCCAAACGATGAATGCCACGAATAATGCCATGGCGGCATACCCCAGAATCCTGTTGTTGGTGACAACGTAGGCAAGGAAGAAGCCGATCCAGCTTACATACAGCATGGCGCCCGGCCACGTGAAGGGCTTTCAACCGATCATGCGAGACACAGTCACGACTGCCTCTATCATACAAGCAAGGTGCTACTCGAGGTCATCTTGAGCTGTATCGCGAGAACTCTCTGAGACGGCATGAAACAAGACACATCCTCTGGATGCCTCGACTTGCTTTGCGTCACGTTGTTCCGCTCGCACCGCGCTCGGCATGACAGGCGATGGCGTATGTTGGCTGTTGCTCGGCCTCCATCTCATTTATACTTTTCGGTTCCATCCAGACGGCTGGCCCGGCCTGCCGCATCTAAGCTCGTGACGCAAGGAAAACTCTCCTTATGAAGATTCTGGTCTGCATGAAGCAGGTCCCGCAGAAAGACGCGCCGCTCAAGCTCAACGAGAGCGGAACCTGGATCCGCGATGACGTCTCCTATGAGGTGAATGAACCGGATGCGTATGCTCTAGAAGAAGCTTTACGCCAGAAA
>DATFQZ010000336.1:0-4677 GCA_035263765.1 Candidatus Angelobacter sp.
ACCCCAGAAGGAGGACGGATCGGAATTACCGCCAGGCAAGCCGACGGCTCAGTAGAAATCTCGGTCAGCGACACCGGGATCGGGATCTCGCCAGAGGATCAGGCAAAGATCTTTGAGGAATTTCGGCAGGTCGGAGGCGACTATGCTCACAAGAGAGAAGGGACGGGGCTAGGGTTAACTTTGGCCAAGAAGTTTGTCGAACTGCATGGGGGAAAGATCTGGGTAGAGAGCGAGGTGGGCAAGGGCTCCACGTTTACCTTTACGCTACCGACGAACCCTCACCCATCCCCTCTCCCAGAGGGCGAGGGTTAAAGACACGGGGGAAGGTTTGCGGTTACAGCTGGCTGGCTTCTTGGCTCCACGGTGTGAATTCTTCTAGCCCTAACTGATCCAGCGTGTTCTTAAACGGGCGGCCGGTTCGCTCGTGGCGGCCTGAGAGGCGGTAGTATTCGAAAATCAGATCAGGCAGCCACTTCGCGATGGTGAAGCCTTTGTACTTGCCATCGGGGATGGGCTCCAAAAATCTTGGGCCGACGTCCTGCCAGTCGAAGTCGGCGACCCAGCCGCGCCGGGTGCCGAAGACGCTCTGGAGAATCATACTGCGATGGCCGGCTTCGAGGGCTTGATCCATGGTGAAGTTCCAACCGGTGATGGCGTTGAAGGCGTCGACGATGCTGTTGAGGCCATCCGGCTTCTGGTTCATCTGAGCGAACCAGCAGCCGCCGAAGATTCCGGTGAACTGGCGGTATTGCTCAGAGAGGACGTGCGACCACGCCCAGCCGTCGGGGCTGTCGGCACTGAGCGGCCCCCAGTTCTCGCGATAGCGGAGATCCGGAGGTGGTTTGGTGGAGCCGCCTCCCTGGGGCTTCATGCCGCCGCTGGCGACCAGCTCGCGCAGCATTTGACCGAGCATGGGTCGCCACTCGTGCATCGCCGGCTCCGCCTTTGGTATGGACCGCCCACTTTGGCGCATCGCCGCCGATAGCTTCGGCGAGCTGTTTAGGACCTTCGGCGAGGAGATTGCCGAGCCAACCTTCGCGCTGGGCTGCCATATCGAGGAGTTTGCCGACCGCTTCCACGTTGCCCCATTCGAGCTTCAAACCATTGGTCTTCTCAGGACCAAGAAGTCCTTTTTCCCATGCCTCGAAAGCGACGCCGGCACCGCATGAGAAGTGGCTGCACTCGATGCCGAGGTTGTTGATCTTCTCAGCGAGATACAACACTGCGTTACCTTTGATTCCAAGATTGAAAAAAGTGTCGAGCCACTCGCCGCCCGCGTTGAAGTGTACGACGGTTCCTTTGAATTCCCCTTCGCCAAGCTTTGCGTCCCAGGGGCACATGCGCGCGCACTGAAAGCAGGGCCGCAAAACAACATCGTTCTCGCCGAAGCCGTGAATGTGCGCGGGTGAGAGATCGGTGCTGCGCCAGTTTAGATTGTTCAGTGCGCCCCAAGCTTCTCCATGGCCGTACTTGGTTTTCTTCTTTTTTACGTCGTGCTGCTGTAACGTTGTACGCCAGCGCCAGCCAGCGTCGACCAACTTCGCCTTATCACGAAAACTCGGACGCTTTGTGCCGTGAACGACGATGGCCTTGAGTCGCTTCGAGCCCAGAACCGCTCCACCACTGTGAGCGGCGAAATGATTGTAGTCGTTGGCGAGCATGGCGGCGCGATTCATGTTCTCCCCGGCGGGACCAATGCAAAGCACTTTCGCTTCCCGGTGCCCCACGGCTTCGCGTAGGCTATCTTCGGTGGCGCGCGTGCCGAGGCCCCAGAAATTCGCAGCGTCGCGCAGCTCAGCCCTGCCTTCGTTGATGTAAAGATAGACGGGCTTCGGAGAAGCACCCCTAACTATAATACCGTCATAACCTGCCGCCTTGAGATAAATCGCCCAGTATCCGCTCGTCGCCCCGCGTCCGAGAGTCGTGTTGGTGAGAGGGCTTAAATACACAGCCGTCATCTTCGTGCCACCGGGGGTGAAGCCATTGCCGGTGAGCGGCCCGGTCATCATGACGACGATATTCTCCGGCCCGAAGGGTGTAGCGTGTAGGGCCAATTCCTTCAACAGAATGTACGAAGCCAATGCCTGGCCGCCGATGAATTTTTTCAAGATAGCTTCTTCGGGTAGATTCTCATCGCGCAACGACCCTGTACTGAGGTCGACGCGTAAAATCTTACCCATGTAGCCACCGGGTAGGCGGGTGGTGCGGTTTGTGGGGAATAGGCTCATTGTTGGATAAACCTCTTAACCATTTCGATGTTCAAGCCTTCCAAAAAGTTCAACGCGTTCACTGAAAATCGATTTGAACGATTTGAACTGCTTGAACGTTTTGAACCACACAACGCAGTTATCGTGCACCGAAGAGTGTCCGCATCTCTTCGCCCGCCAGTCCGTATTCTTTGGCCAAGCCTGGATCACTGGCCAGGAGCTTGACCTGGCGCAGCGAGAATACTTTCGGATCGATATCGCGATGGCCGGGAATTCTCCCTTGATCACGCAGCATCTTTTGGCCGTCAGCGGAAAGGATGAAGCTCATGAGTAATTTGCCCGCGCTAGGATGAGGGGCAGCCTTAGCCAGGGCGGCCGGATGGACATAAGTAATCACCGGCTCGTCGAACACATACTGGACGGGCCCGCCTTGCCCTTTGATGCGAGCGACGATGTGAGCGTAGGTGTTGCTCACGACGTGAAATTCGCCGGCGGCAAGGAGTTGCGCGGCAATATTATGGCCATCGCGCAAGCCAGGTTGCTGGGCAGCCAGGGCTTTGAGAAATCCTCTGGCTTTCTCTCTGCCCATGCGCCGCTGCAGATTCACGTACCACTCCGGGTCCTGGAGATTGATACCGATTCTTCCTTTCCACTTTGGCGCCAGCAAGTCTTCGTATCTTTTCGGCGCCTCGTTGGGCCGCACCAGCTGCGTGTTGTAGGCCATGGTGTTAAGCAGAGAGTGGACGTTGATCCAGTGGCCGTCGGGGTCTTTGAATCCATCGTCATAGGCGGCCGCCTCGGCGGGGACAAACCGCTGAGTGAGGCCGGCGTCCTTCATCAGCTGTACCTGAAAGCCGGCGGCCGTGAAAACATCTACCGCGAAACGTCCAGCCTTGGCCTCAGTCAGCGCGCGCTGCAGAACCCGCTCGCTGGTGGCACGGTAGAAAGACGGTTTGATGGTCGGATATTTTTTCTTGAATGCATCAACCAGGGTGACGATCTGCTCGTTATTCAACGAGCTGTAAAGAACGACTTCGCCTTCGACTCTGGCGGACTCTTCCGGGGTTGCCGCTTCGGGAGCGGACGCCAGGAGCAACCAGGTGATGAGAAGCAGAAAAATTTGAAGGGCAATGCGCCGCTGCTTCATTGTTTCAATCATGCATGGCCGACAAAGAGATCGTCCATGGGCAACGTGGTCTTCATGAGGCCCTGCTCGATCTGATAGCGGTTCAGCGCTGCCAGAGAACGTTTTTCATTCGCGCCCATCACGTAGGCGTAGGGATCTTCGCCGAGCACGTCCCGCTCCTTGGCGTAGCCGGCAATTTCCTCCGGTTTCATGTACGGTGCCGCGGCGTCACGTGCTTCCATAAAGGCGCGGGTCAGCTTTGCTGGAAAGTCGGGATATCGCTTGACTATCTCGCGACGGATTGAAAGCACGTGCATGATAGGGTTGATGCCCGTTTGTTTGGTGTAGCGAATGATTTCGTCCTTGTCTTCAAAGAGCGGCTTTACACCCGGGTAGGCCGCCATCATGGGCGGAGTCTCGCCGCCGCCAAATAGCCCCAAATAGCCCGAGTCGCCGGGCACGACGGCGCCGTGCAGTTGACCTTCGCTCAACATCTTCGAGAGTTGCAGCTTCTCCTTGCCAAAGGGTGGCGGTGGATCAATACGCTCTACTTTGACGGGAAGCTCGTGGCCGATGAAAACTTCCCGACCGGAGACAAACCATTGCATGTCGGTGGTCTTGATATCGTGCGCGTCGAGCAGGTAGCCGCGCGCCCAGACGACGGCAGTAGCTCCGTAGCGAAAGCAGCCGAATTTTTTGCCTTTGAGCTCCGAAGGATGCTTCAATTTGCCTGCGCAATGATAGATATTCCGCTGCCTCGGCCCGCGCTCAAAGAAAACGGGGATAGCCAAAAGTTCCTGCCCGTTTTCAATAGCGCGCAGCAGGCTCGCGGCGGAGCATTCCCCTACATCCCACTCACCGTGAAGGTATTTGTAGTGACGTTCTCCGGAAGAAACGAAGTTGGGATCAATATCGAGTTCATAACCGTCGATTTTAACCTCGCCATCGATCATCGCGCGGCAGCGGGGATGGTCCGGTAGTCCCAAAGTAATGCGAGGTTTGCTTGTCATAGGTGATTCCTTTCATTCGGTTCAAATCGTTCAAGCCGTTCCTGCCGAATCAAACAATTTGAATATTTTGAACTGTTTGAACGACTTGAACCAATTACGTTTACCGTGCGCCGCCAAAGATCTCCCGATAGCGGTTGCCGATCGCCCGATACCCTTTTCCAATATCGAAGATGTCGGGCATGCGCACATCTTGACCTTCGAGAAGCTGGCTCTCAGGTGATTTGACCTTCGGATTGGCGGGCATGCGATTGGTTGTCACGATGACTTTTTGCCCTTCCTCAGAAAGCAGGTAGTCGATGAATAGCGCGCCGGTATAAGGCCGCGGCGCATTAGC
>DATFQZ010000337.1:0-30292 GCA_035263765.1 Candidatus Angelobacter sp.
TAAAGATTGGAACAGCGTATAAAGGCAATTAGCAGTTGGCAATTGGCAGTTGGCAACTGGCAATGAGCAAAAACGGAGAAGACACATGAAAGACTTTCGCAAATTGAAAGTCTGGGACAAAGCACATCAGATGACCCTGCGAGCCTATCGGCTCACAGAATCCTTCCCCAAGCACGAGTTATTCGGTCTCGTCAGTCAAATTCGCCGCTGCTGCGCTTCCATCCCCGCCAACATTGCAGAAGGATGCGGGCGCATAGGCAATATGGAGCTGCATCGCTTTCTTCAAATTGTATGCGGTTCGGCCAGTGAGTTGGAGTACCACTTTTTGCTTGCTCGTGATTTAGGGTATTTATCGCCACCTGACTACGCGTCAGCCCACAAAGAGTTCCTAGAAATGAAACGAATGCTAGTTGCGCTGACTCGAAAGGTCGGCTCAGAACGCAAAACGACATGAGGTTTTGCCAGTTGCCAGTTGCCAATTGCTAACTGCTGGAGCGCAAATGCTCGATCAATCCCAAGCACAACAGATCTTCGACCGCGTCAAGAAATTCAGCTCGGCGCCGGAGCTCGAAGTCATCTTCTCCTCCACCAACCATTCCCTCACCCGTTTCGCCAACAACACGATCCACCAGAACGTTTCCGAGGTGAATGAGATCGCGTCTGTGCGGGTCGCCTTTGACGGAAAGACGGCCCGCGCCACCACCAACCGTTTTGACGACGACAGCCTGAAGCGTGCCGTGCAATCCGCAGAAGGCATTGCCAAGGTCCAAGAGCCTGATCCGGAACGGCTGCCGCTGGCCAAAGCGGACGATGGCAAGAGTAGCGTGAGCGTTCCCAGCCGCTGGTTCGGGAGCACCGCCGCCATCGCGCCCGCCGACCGCGCCGCCGGTGTGGGAAAGATCGTGGCCGTGGCCAAGAAGAACAAACTGGTCACCGCCGGGATCTATTCGAGTTCGCAAACTACGGAAGCGGTGATCAATTCCAACGGCCTGAGCGTATTTCACCGCCAGACCGCCGCGGAAGTCTCGATCACCATGCTGGCGGACGACTCCTCCGGCTGGCAGAAAGCCAACTCTCCCGACGTGGGCAACCTCGATCCGTTGCGTCTGGCGGAGATCGCGGCGCAGAAAGCGCGCGACTCGCGCGGGCCGAAAGAATTGGAGCCGGGGAAATACACGGTCATCCTGGAACCGGCGGCTGTTCTCGATCTGATGGGTTTCATGTTCTGGGATTTCGGCGGGCTGGCAATTCTGGATCAGCGGTCGTTTCTCAACAATCGCATTGGCACCAAGCTGTTTGGCGAAAACATCACCATCATGGACGACGTTGGTCATCCTTTGCAGTCGAATGCTCCGTTTGACGGTGAAGGCGTGCGCCGGTCCCGGGTGTGCCTGGTCGAAAACGGCGTGATTCGCAATCTGGTGTACGCGCGCAGGTCGGCGGACAAAATGCGCAGGTCGGAACACGCAGCCAAAGTGGGCCAGATCGCGGCTACCGGCCACGGCTTTCCGCTGCCCAACGAGATGGGCGAGGCCCCAACCAACATCGTTTTCATCACACCGGGAAATGAGCAGACCGTGGAACAGATGATCGCTGGGACGGACCGCGGTATCCTCATCACCCGGTTGTGGTATATCCGCGAGGTTGATCCTTACGAGAAGATTCTTACCGGCATGACGCGCGACGGCACATTTCTGGTTGAGAGCGGAAAGGTAAAGCATGGCATCCGTAACTTCCGCTTCAACCAGAGCTTGATCGACGCGCTGAACAACGTGGAAGCCATGGGAAAGGCGGCGCGCGCCAGCGGCGAAGAATCTTTCGATATGGTGGTTCCGGCGATGAAGGTTCGCGGTTTCAACTTCACCGAAGTCACTCGCTTTTAGTGGTGCGGCCGAAGTCTGGAACTCACGAGCGTTTTGCTTGAGGGCCTTAGCCCGAAGCCCTGAGCGAAGTCGAAGGGGAGGAATCACTATAACAACGAAAAGCTACAATCAACCGCATGAGTGTGAAGGACTGCGCCAACGGATCTAAGTTTTCGTGTGTAGTAATTCTGCGTTCGCATTACAAAGTCCCGTCCTGACAGGGCTTCCTCACTCCGCACTGGATGTCACACTAGGCTTTTAGTGCTGCGACCGAAGCGCATGTCCTTCCGGTGCTCGCAAAGACCAAAGTAATCTTTGGCGCCTGGGAAGCGAGGTGTATAACCCAAGCTAGAGGTGCACGAGTGAACGATTCCCGCAGTTCAGTTCGCTTTCCGCTCAAGCTGCCCTTGACCGTTCGCACAGGCGATGCTCGCGAGTATTTTGCCGAGACCGCCGACATTTCCGCGGGCGGCGTGCTTTTCCACACCAAGGCTGCCATCGACGTGGGAACGGTGATCGGCTTCCGCATCGTACTGCCTGCCATGGTGCTCGGCACGAATACGGACGTTCTGGTCAACTGCTCCGGCCGCGTCGTCCGCTCAATCGACGACAAAGGCAAGAAGGCTGTGGCTGCGGTGATCGACGAGTACCGTTTTGAAAGGGTGTATTCGGCGGCGGGTTAACAGCGCGGTGACACTTCGTTTGATCCTGCTATCAAGAAGGCGCAATCCGGCACACCACCGCTTCCCTGTCCAATCTTGAGTTAGAACGATTCCGGCTTGCAGACCGGAAGAACAGAAATCAGGCGGCGGTCGCCGCCGCCTGATATCTTTTTCTCTGAATCGCCTCCATCGCACGTCATCCCACCGCAGTCCGCGCAAAAACGGCGCCGCACCGGGGCCCCCGGCCATCGCGCGTGATCGCCGTGATCGGATTCGGGCTTCGGCAACCGCACGCCCCCGGGACCACCAAGAACCTCAACGTAGAGACGTGGCACCGCCACGTCTCAAATGATGGCGCGAAAAGAACCGAATCCTCCGCCACGGCCTGTGCCTGCCATTCGCTATAATGAATGAGTTGTTTCCTTGCGCGGAGAGATGGCCGAGTGGCTGAAGGCGCACGCTTGGAAAGCGTGTATACCTTAACGGGTATCGTGGGTTCGAATCCCACTCTCTCCGCCAGATTTTTTTTGGATTCAGCGCGCTGCTGTAGGAATATCGGAGCACATTGCTTCATAAGAAACGACCGTCACCCCGCAAAACTTGTCGAGGATGCAGGCAAGACGGAGCTCACGCCAAGGGGCAGTGCCTGCCCAACCATGCTAGCTAAGTTATGAATCGTTCGACCTTGTTATTGCCAGCATTCTTATTGACCTGTGCAGTTATGTACGCCTGTGCCCAGGCTTCCGAGCCGTCGAGATTGCCGTCGCCGGCCCAGGTTTCTCCGCCCAGCCAGGCGCATGCGCACGGTTTGTCAGGTTTTCCCTACACCGTTGTCTGCAACTGGTCGAGTGTGCCTGGCGCCAAGGAGTATGGCATTGAGACCACCGATTATTTCTACCGTGGCTGGAGCGGCCCCACCTTCATGGCGCGGGTCAAGGATCCCACATTTACTATCAATTTGGGTGGCCCTGGTTCAGGAACCTGGCGGGTATGGGCCATAGACAAAGATGACCACCCGGGACAGGTCAGTGCGTGGTCCGTGTTCACCTTTTATCCTGATAAGCAACCTATCCCTACGCCCCCTCCGGACACATCACCCGATTTTTCACGATTGCCTGCTACCGTGAGCGTCCCGACGCCATACCAAAAGATTCGCAGCCTCCCGGTCTTCGATCCTAAGACCGGCGAAGCCTGCCATTGGCCGGCTTCTGGGGTGGCAGGAGCCAGCGTGCCAAAAGCTATTTACAATCCGGAGCCGGAACCCACGGAAGAAGCACGTAAAGCCAGGGAAAGCGGCGATGTCGAACTCGCGGTCGATATTGGTGAAGATGGTTTGGTGAAGCGAGTTTGTATTCTTCGCACGGCGCCGCGAGAGGATCTGGGAAAGCAAGCCTTGAACATTGTCAGAACATGGCGCTTTGAGCCTGCAAAAAAGGATGGCACATCGATTCCGTATAGCATGAGTGTACAAATCAGCTTCAACCTTGGCCGGTGATCCGCAACCGAGGCAAACCAGGAGTTAGCAATTGGCCAGCACAAATCCAAAGCGGTTCGTCTGAGCTTTGCGCTAGCTCTTTCCCTCCGGTCCGAAAACCGAGAGTAAATGCCCATCCACATCACGGAAGTGGGCCACCCAGTCTTTGGCGGTGGCCTGCCGAGGCTCGCTCAAGAAAACGATACCGCGGTCAGCCAAAGCTTTTTGCGTTGCTCTCACGTTCTCCACCCGAAAGACCACTTCAGTAGCCCCGGCCACGTGCTGGGCCATACGCAAGTGTCCCGGGCTCAGGCCAAGGATCACAGTGCCGGCTTGCAGCAGAGCCAAGCCCGGCTCCTGCATGATGACCTTCAAGCCGAGCTTGTCCTTGTAGAAAGCAACCGACTGTGCAAGATCGCTCACACCGAGCATGATGGCTGTAATTCCGGAAAGCTGAGCTTCTGAGGACATGACCCTCCGCGCGCCGCAGGAATCGAGGCTCAAGAGTAAATCATTCTTCCCGATTTACAAACGTGGCGATGAGCGCCCAGTTCATGACGCTGGCTCCGGAGGAAGCTATTTCTTCGCGACCTGGCTCCAATCGGTGACCGGCACTGGGCTTCCACCCCGCACCACGGTCATGAATACTCCCTGGAACCCTTTGTGGCTAGTCGGGCTGAAGTTGATCTTGAGTTTGTCTCCCAGATCCATTCCCTGGATCCCGTCATGCATTGACTCCAGCGCGTGTATGAATTTCTCCCGGGTCAGGTCTCTTCCCGCGCGCTTGAGAGCTTCAACAACCACCATGGCGTCAACAAATCCTTCCAGGCTAACGTATCCGGGTTGAAGGTTCCTTTTTGTCATTTCACCGCGATAGGTTCCCACCGTGCGATAAAAAGCTGACAAGTTCCACGGCGGTACAACCTGGGTAATGACCGTGCCTTCGGCGTCGCTCTTTGCTTCCTCAATGAACTCATCGGTTCCCACGAACGATACGGTCAGAAACAGCGGCGACCACTTGGACCGGTGGGCCCGCCGGATGATGTCAGCAACCGGAGCATAGCTGCCGACGAGGATGACCGCATCGGGGCTGGCGGCCTTCACCGCCATTACCGCAGGCTCGACGTTGCCCGTCTCTCTGGGAAAGGAAGCCACGGCCACCGGCTCCGTGCCGTATCTCTTCAGCGCTGTCTGGACGCCGAGCAGTACCGCGTCGCCAAAGGCATCGTCGGCACGAATCACCGCCACGCGTTTCATCCCCAGCCGCCACAGGCCGTCCACTTGCTCGCGGGTTTCATCGAAGTAAGAAGCGCGGATGTTGAAGACATAGTGATGAAGTGGTTCGTAGATAAGCTGCGCTCCGGTGAAGAGTCCGACCAGAGGCACCTTGCTTTCTTCCGCGAGCGGGACATATTTCTTGGCCGTAGGAGTTCCCACAAAGAACGCGTCCGCGAACACTTTCTGGCTCTGCAGGCGCTTGAAGCACTCCTCGGCTTTCGCGGGATCGTAGCCGTCGTCTTCCTTGATGAGCCGTATCTTCCGGCCATGTATGCCGCCAGCCATGTTGACGGTATCGATGTACGTGGAGGCGCCGAGAAACATCTGCTGCCCCAACTTCTGCGACGGACCGGTCTGCGCCGAGCAGGAGCCGATCACGATTTCTGATTCGGTGACGCCCACCGTGGGCTGCGCCGTTAACGGCCCAGCGAGGCAAAGCAGGCCAACACAGCCGCCGGCCACGTAAGCGAAAAGTTCTTTGACAGTACGCATACGCACTTCTCCGTAGGGATGACCTGGCATCCCAAGCGAGCAATTACCTAATGAGTATGTTCGGTCACTCAACAAAATCTATACGTCAAACAGGTAGACGCTTGGTTACTTTAGCTTAGACCTGCGGGTGGATATCAGGACGCGGGCCTATCGGGCGTGACGCGAAGGTCTTTACCGACATCACCTGCCTCCCGTAAGTTGTTAAAAGAAAAACGTCTTCGTGGATGAGTTCCAGTTAACCTGGAATTGCGACGCTGTGCATTGTCCGCTTAACCTTCACCCATCCAGAATGCCGCACGTGCAAGAGCACGCAGGACTCAACAAATCCAAAATCAGGAGAAACGGCATGAAGAAGGTTTTATCGGTACTGGTTCTGTTGTCATTGCTCAGTGCGGCTGCGGCAGCGCAAGGCAGCGCGAATCTTCGCTCGGCGACGCAGATCGCGGAGCTGATCTCACTGCGGGAGAAGATCGCCAGCCCGGATACGCGCACGCGCGTCGACGCCACCCACCGCGTCTGGGTCGTCGGATTGACCACCCCGGATCCCGAAATCAAACTGACTGCATTACAGCTTCTGGCGGAGCCTGTGGCCAGCGCTTCGGACCACATCCGTATGCCGGCCATGTACGCCATAGCCGAGATCGCGAACAGCACAACGGACATCAAGATCAAAACCAGGGCGCTGGAGCTGCTCGCGGAGCCGCTGCGGGCCGGCCAGGTCCCGGTGCGCGATGTGGCGGTGGATGTTGTGAACGGCATCGTCAATTCCGCCGACCGCAATGCGATCGCTCTGGCGGCGGTGCATGCTCTCGGAGAACCGGTACGCAGCGGCAATAATGGTGTAAGAATCCCGGCCATCAACGCCATCGTGAACGCCGTGCGGGGCAGTCACAATGAAGCAGCGTACCTGGCTGCCCTCGACGTGCTCACCGTGCCGCTCGAGTCCAACGCCATGATCGGCGGGATGGAAGTCCGAATGATGGCCGTGGTGGCTGTCGAACGCATTGGCGTGGAGTCGTCGGAGACCGCCGCCAAAGCCAAGGCCATGGGAATTCTAGAATCCTACGCGAGCAAGGGCGGCTGGGAACCGGAGGCCAAGCGCCGCGCGGAAGAAGCTGTGGCCAGCATTGAGAACAGCATGAAAAAGTCGTAGATGGAAAAACGGGCCGCAGGAGCGCCTGACGCATTAGGTGAGTGTGCTCATATTTTCTCTATGAGCGCACTCGCCTATATGCGCGAAAGGGTGGGCCACCGTCCGAAGTCGAAGGAGCCTTCGCGGCCTGGCTTTCTCTGAAGTACACTGGATCTTAACTTGCCGGAGCCACTACCTTTCATAGTTCAGACCAAGGAGCACGAATAATGATTCGTCAACTTCGCCCTGCGATCGTCGTGCTCGCCTTAACCTTCTTGAGCTGGGCCGAGGGAAGAGCCAGTGATTCGTGGATCCAGGTCACCAGCCCTCATTTCACGGTGGTCAGCAATGCCGGCGAAAAAGAGGCAAAACGGATTGCGAATCAATTCGAAGCAATCCGAGGCGTGTTCCACCTCATCTTTCCCGCGTTGCGAGTAGACTCCGGCAAGCCTCTCACCGTGATCGCGGTAAAAAATGAAGAGTCAATGAAGACTTTTCTGCCCGACTTCTGGGCGGGAAAAGACCGGGCCCGCCCCGCCGGCATTTTTGTGCCGGGATTCGACGAAAACTTTGCCGTGCTGCGGACGGACGTGACTGGAAGCGCTGAGAATTCGTATCATTCCCTCTACCACGAATACACCCACTCGATCTTGCGGCTCAACTTCGCCTCGTTGCCAGTCTGGCTGGACGAGGGGCTGGCCGAGTTCTACGGCAACACCGTCATCACCGACAAGGAACTTCAGGTAGGGATCCCCAGCTCCCGCCAGGTGTACTTGCTCAGAAAGTCCAACTTCATTCCTCTTGATCAACTGTTGACTGCTGATCGGCGGTCTCCCTTCTACAATGAGCAGGACCAGGCTTCGATTTTTTATGCTGAGTCCTGGGCGCTCGTTCATTTTCTGAGCCTCGACCCCGAAGCCCGCAGGGAAAAGTATCTCACTCAATATCTGCACGAATGGGACGAGACGCGGGACGCAGAGGAGGCGGCCAGGCGAGCTTTCAAGGATCTTAAGAAGTTTCAGTCGAGGCTCGACGATTATTTGAGACAGCCCGCTTTCCAGATTTACCACGGTAAGCTCGAAGAGAAAGCTTCCACGGAGTTGACGGTACGATCGATCAGCCCTGCTGAAGCCTTGGTGGTTCAAGCAGACTTCTTCCAGCACTACGGTCATGCGGCCGACGCCCGCCGCGTGTTTAAACAAGCCTTGGACCTAGAGCCGAATCTGGCATCCGTACACGAGGGTATGGGTTTCGACAACTATGCCCAGTACAACAATGACGATGCGGAAAAAGAATTCAAACAGGCGGCGCAGTTGAATCCTCAGGATTTCCGCCCGTATTTCTACCTGGCCGAAATCAACTACCGGAGAAACCACTACCGGGCGGAGTCCACGCTCCAGATCATCGGGTATCTGGAAAAAGCCGCGCAAGTGAATCCCAACTTTGCTCCCGCCTACGCCTTTCTCTCGGTAGCCTACCGGCAACAGCGGGAAACGCGAGAGAAAGCGCTGGAAGCAGCCATAAAGGCGAATCATCTCGACCCATCGATCCTTGCTTATTGGGCCGATATGGGCGACGCGCTCATCGCCCTGGGCCGTGATGCCGAGGCGCGCGCGATTGGCGGCAAGCTAACGAAAGCGGCGCGGTCTCCCCAGGAAAAGTCCCTTGCGCAGCAGTATGCGCTGAGATTAGCGCGTCATGAGGAGATCATCGCAGGTAAGAGGGGTTCCAATCCGCCAAGTCAGGAACCCGACCCGGCGTCAATCCTGCAAGACGCACCAGAGAGCGATCAACCGGCCGCAGCAGGGACAGCAGGAGCGGATCGCGGAAAGATTGCCTCCGAAGAGGGACTGATTCGCGAAGTTGACTGCAACTCCTCTCACGGCGCCACTATAAAATTCGCTATTCTCGGCGAAACCTTGCTGCTGTCCGTGACCGATTTGACCAAGATCGAATACCGCGCAATGGGCACGAATTCCACCGCGGATGCCCAGCCCTGCTCCCAATGGAAGGGCCATAAAGCCAAGATCACATATAAGGCCGGTGAGACCGGAGTGCCTGGCGGCGAAGTAACGGTCATAGATTTTCTTCAGCATTAAAGAAACGGACGAACGGTCGGCGAGGGTCTGAACCTCCGACCCTGTGCCCAAGTTGAGCCGCTTTGTGGGCGTGGGGGAAGGGGAGCCCGCAGGCGAAATCCTGAGCGTAGCGAGTCGAAGGATCTATTCCTGAGCCGCTCTGCGGATGTGAGTTGACAAAGTCTTAGTAAGACTCTCAGAACAACGAAGAAGCAACAGGATCTTGCTCGACGAGTCCGCTGGCACTACGACACAAAAGCCAAGAGCCAATGGCTAAGAGCTAAAGCTGGTTTTAAATGGTCGGAGCGATTGGATTTGAACCAACGACCCCTGCGCCCAAGTTGAGCCGTTCTGCGGGCGTGAGCGAAGCGGGAGCCCGCAGGCGAAATCCTGAGCTCAGTCGAAGGAGCCCTCTTTCGATTCCGGAAGGAAAAAGGAAAGATGGTCGGGGCGATTGGATTTGAACCAACGACCCCCTGCGCCCAAGGCAGGTGCGCTACCAGGCTGCGCTACGCCCCGACATAAAGAACAACATCCGTTTCGATTCTAAACTACGTTTGCCGTCCGCTTCCATTTTGCCGGTTGCGGGACAGGTTGGCTGCAAAGGGTGAGGCAGGCGCCTCAGCTGTGAAGTCTTTAGAACGCGAAGAAACCTCGCCGGCGAGGGCGCCGGTGCCACATGGTTCTTTCGTGGCGGGCCGGACGAGGGCCCAACTGAAGAAATGGCAGAGCGGGAGTGTGGCGATACCGCACGCCAGCTTTTTCAATTCCAGAGGGGTTAGCCAAACCGGCTGCCGCCCGGCGGGTCGCTATAACGCATGGCGAAATTTACGAAAACCCGAAAGGGAAAAACGCCCGTGGCCTGCCAATGAGATAAGGGTTCTGGGAGCAGTAACTCTGGACGCCTTGGTTACGTCTTTTGGGGCTCTTCCGAGACCGCGAAGCCTACACACGCTCTTCAGCCCTGAGGCACAGAAAAAGTCCCATTTTGGAACTATGAGCGCCGATCTTTCGCTGGCCCGTCGTACACACAATAGTGTCTTGGTGGCCGAGACGACATAATGGACCAAAGTCACCTGCCGCAGCTGTCCTTAAGACCTCCACATTCGCCCTTGCCGAGCTACTAGACTGGTTCTCTTCCCGATTCGGAACAATTTTGTTCCGAATCCGGAAATTACCAGAAGCAGTCTGGTTTGTTAGGGATAAGGGTTGGTGCTGGAAAATCTTCAGTGCCAACCCTGGAGGAGCTTAACCTTGAACAAGAATTTTCTAAGAATTGCGCTGCTGGCAATTGTTTGTCTTTCAACCGGTTCAGGATTCAGCGCAACGCCAACGACTGCGATGAAGAAAGCTGTCTTGGATAACCCGCTGCCTCAATGCACGCCTACATGGTGTCCGCCGGATGATGGAAGTCAGAATCGCTAGCGGGGAGAAACCGTAACAAAAGTAACGCGCAGTCGGTTGACGAGGCCGAAATTGTGCTTGTTCGTCGCTGGTGTAAGTAGGTATGCTCTGCCTGGGGTGAAAGGCCAAGGAGAATGAAGCCGCTTATGGCGAATCTGGTGCTTGCCGGCATTGCGTTGCAGCTGCCTCTGGCTGCAAGTGTCCTCGGCAAAAGGCTCTGGCGTAGCTTCCCGATCTTTGCGACATACTCTCTCTCGAACCTGATTGTCACGCTGGGCTTGTATGCCCTCAGGCGAGGCGTTCATGTGCCGCTGGTGAACTTCTACGCGTACTGGATTTGCGAGGGTTTATCGGTGTTACTGGGATTTGGCGTAGTGTATGAGCTCTTCCGGGAGTTGTTCCGGCCCTACGATGGCCTCCGACGCATGGCTGCCGCTGCTTTCAAGTGGGTTCTAGCCGGATTGGTCGCGTTGGCGTGTGTGGTTCTTTATGCTCAGTCTTCAGGAGAGCAGAACCCCCTCATGTCAGCGGTGCTGGTCACAGAAGAGACGGCCCGCATTGTGGAAGTAGGACTGCTGGTGTTTCTGTTTGCGTTTTCCCGGGCCTTCGGGCTGCACTGGCGGCAGAACGTTTTTGGAATCGCGTTGGGGCTTGGCGTTTTTACAAGCGTCGAGCTCGCAGGAATAGCGCTGCAGACGCACATCGGCCCCGCCGCCTTTCAAGCGTTCAATTTGGCGCGTGCCCTTTCGTTCAACGCAAGTCTGTTGATTTGGATGGTCTACATTTTGGCGCCGGAGCGGATAACCAGTACGGCGGAGTTACCGCAACGGGCGCAGTTGGAGCAATGGAATCAAGCAATAATGGAGTTAATTCACCAATGACAACGATGATAGTAGTCGCATTGGCTTTAGGCGCGGTCGCGCTATTTTACACAGCCGCCCGCAATCGCAGTAAGCAATCCCGCAACAGCTTCCGCCCGGTAGACGTGCAAGCACTGCGCACGCTGCTGGACCGCGATGACGAGATATTTCTGCGCGAACACGTTTCGTATCGCAGGTTCTGCCGGCTCAAGCGGCGCCGCATCAGCGTGACCGTACGCTATGTGGGCCGCGTGGCGGGCAACGCGTCGGTCGTGATGCGCTTGGGCGAATCGGCCCGGCTCAGCCCGGACCCGGAAGTAGCCCGCGCCGCAGCCCAGGTCCTGGACCTGGCGGCGCAGATCCGCGTGCAATGCCTGTTGGCATTTGTGAAACTTGGCGCCGAGTTTGCGCTGCCTTCGCTGCAGCTTACTCCGGCAACGTTGGCGCTCAAGTATCAGGCGCTGCGGGATAACGTCATGCGGCTCGGGGCGCTGGAGATGCAGAACGTGGCGCCGGCCGCTGTGGCCATCTAGTTTTCGCCGATTGCTTCACGGCCTCGCCTAAGGGCGGGGCCGTGTCTTCGTCCCTCTTTAGGGCAGTAAGCCTCGCGATGTGGTTAAATAGCAGGATGCTTGGCTTACTTCTTCAGGGCATTTTCCCCGCGATGACCACTCCCTTCTATCCGGAGGGCGGAGTCTACTCGAAGAAAATAGAACACAACGTGGACCGCTACTCGCGGACTCCTGTCGCCGGGCTGGTGGTGCTGGGATCGACGGGCGAAGCAGTCATGCTGAGTGACGAAGAGCGGCGCGAAGTGTTGCGCGTTACCGCCGAGACGGCGGCGCCGGAAAAAGTTCTGATCGCGGGAGTTGGCGCTGAATCCGTTGTCGAGACGCTACGCATGACCGAGTACGCCGCCGAGTTGAAGTATGACGTGGCCCTGGTGCGGACGCCGCATTTCTACCGTCCACAAATGAAGCCGGAAGCCATGCTGGCGTTCTATCGCACTGTGGCCGACCGTTCGCCGTTGCCGGTCGTGCTCTACACGGTCCCACCTTTCACCGCTTATGATCTTCCGCTGGAAGTGATCGTCGCCCTCGCGGAGCACCCCAACATCATCGGCATCAAGGAATCGAGCGGCAATGTTGAGAAGGTGGCGGCGATGGTCGCAGCCACCCGTCACGTCAAGAGGACAGTGACAGTTACTGAAGTCCAGCAGGCCGTTACCAGCCGGATGCTGGCTGCCTCCCCAGTCAATCATGACGACGGCGGGCAGTTGGTCGCGGTCAGCGCACTATCTGGGCCATCCGGCGCCGCCGGCGGTGGCCCTGCGGCTGTTACCGCGAAGCCCGGGCTCAAAACACGGCCAAAAGAGGTAGGTTTCCAGGTCTTGGTGGGCGCCGCCCACACCTTGCTCGATTCTCTGCAAGTGGGGGCCAGTGGCGGGGTTTTGGCCTTTGCCGCCCCGGCACCCACAATTTGCTTTGAAATCTATGCTGCCTGGAGAGACAATGACATTGCACTGGCCAGCTCCAAGCAGGAAGCCGTTGGAGCAGCCTCCAAAAAGATAGTTTCCGAGCTAGGGATTCCAGCGGTCAAGCACGCGTTGGACTTGAACGGGTATTATGGTGGTCTTCCGCGGCTCCCCTTGTTACCGCTGACGGCAGCCCAGAAGGCGGAAATCGAGAGCCGGATGGCGTTATTCCGCAATTGAGGGAGATGCCGCAGTTTTGCAGTATCAAAGCCTGCATAGGTTCTTGGGTCACGCGGATCGTGCCAGGTGGCCGCGGTGAGAGTCAGGCTTTAAAAAAAGTTGAGTAGCTCAGGCGAAGAACATGTTGTCTGCCGGTCGGCGATTACGCGAGCTTCGAGAACAGATTGGTCTCACTCTGCGCGATGTGGAGATCGCCACCACGACCTTGGCCGAAGCGCGCGGCGTTGAAGAATTCATCACCAACCCAAGCCGGCTCTCCGACATTGAAACCAAAGGCGTGATCCCCAGCATCTTCCGGCTCTACGCGCTGTCCGTTATCTATCGTGCGGACTTCACCGAGCTTCTCAAACTTTACGGAGTGGATCTGAGCGCCACCGCGTCCGATTTGGCTGTCTGCAGCCCCAACAAGACGCATCGCCTGGAGATGGCGACGAACCGGGGGGCAGCGCAAATACCGGTGCGGCTGGATCCGGGGTTTGATCTGAACCGTTCCTTCGATCTGGGCCGGATGATCGAAAGCTGGGGCCCGGTACCGATGCAGTTTCTCCAGGAGCTGGCAAAGAAGAGGTACACCTACGCGTATATCGGCATGCAGGACCTGACCATGTATCCGCTGCTGCTTCCCGGCTCTTTCGTGCAGGTGGACGAGGAGCGCAGTCGTGTCGAAGAGGGGCCGTGGCGGTCGGAATGGGAGCGTCCAATCTACTTTGTGGAGACCCGCGAAGGCCACGTGTGCTGCTGGTGTTCGCTGCGGCGAGGTGAGATTGTCCTGCAGTCGCATCCGCTCTCCCCGGTGGCAGCGCGAATTCTGAAACACCCGCAGGAAGCCGAGGTGATCGGCCAGGTGGTAGGCGTGGCTATGCGCCTGGTGGGGTGGTACGCTCCTGATGAACGACAGCTGCAGTCGACTCCTGAAGAAGGCGCAAGTGAGCCGAAAGAAGTTCGTCGCCGTTAACTGGCGCCTTTAAGATCAGCGACTCCGGCCGCAGAACGTGCGGGCCTTCCTGACGATCCACAGCTTCCTGATATTCCTTGTAGATTTCGCGAATCGGCGTGCGGATGAACTCCATCGCCGTATCGGTATGCGCCTGAAGAATGGCCTCGTGAGCGGCGTTTTCTCCGAAGGCCCGGCGCAAGCCCCAATGATCGTAGGTGCCGGCTTCGGTTTGCAAGGAACAGATGTAAGCCAGCCGCTCCAGCAACGTAGGGATCGCCCGCAAGGAGCGCTCCTTGAAATCACTCACAGCTTTTCGAGTCAAAGCCTCACTCTCCCGGGCCACCATAGCACAAGTTTACTTCAAGCAGCCCGGGCCCGGATTTTTTATCGAATTCCGGAATCTTTATGACAAAAGTAACCCGGAAGGATCGCCGGAATCGCCGTGATCGCGCGGAATCGCACGTAATCGAGTTCTTCCGGCGGCAGGCGCCCTAAACCGCGCCGCTCTTGCGCGGTTGGTGGGATAGCAGGCCGCCCTTGCTTGCATGGACTGCGGCGATTCCGTGCGATTTCGGCGATCACTCGCGATTACGGCGATCCCTTTCCTACTGTGCGGCCTGCTGGCTGTTTTCCTTTCGGCTCTTTTCGTAGTCGGCGGCCGTCATCGGCTTATGGCCAACCGCCTGCGGGTGGGTCACACGACCTGTGGGCAAATTCCCGTTGAAGTCAAAGCTGAAAATAATGCCGTCAGTGGTAGCGACCAGGTCGGCGACTTCCTTGGCTTTGTCCGCGGGCAGATCGTGCACCTGCACGCGGCCGGTAGCGATCTCCTGCTGGTGATCGTGCCAGTACTTATTCCAGTTTTCCAGCGAAACTGCCTGGCGAGTAAGTTTCTTGGCAACGATGTACTCAACCTGCGTCAGCGTGGCGTTGGCGTCTGTCGTGTCGTAAATCAGGCACACGATGACCGGGTCGGGCGCCATCACTTTACAGTAATGGTGAAACGGGCCCATGATCTTGCCATTGACCACATGCGGCGCCGATACATGCACGGTATAGCCGTCGGCCGGTGTGGGCGTCTTGGGCTGCTGCGCCGGCAGCGAGGCCGCGAGAGCTGCTGCCATCAAAGCGATCCAAAGAATGCGTTTCTGTTTCATCTTTGCTTCTCCTCACGAAGCAGATATAAAGCGCATCGCGGTGGAAGTCCTTCGCTGAACCTGATATTTTTCTTACCGAATTGCTACCGAGGTGAGCTGGGTGGCGGAGCACCGTTTCTATCAGTTTGGCCCGTTCCGCTGGGACGCGACAGGACGTCTCTTGTTCCGGGAAGGTAAGCTCATTCCTCTTGCCCCCAAAGTGGCCGATGTTCTCCTTCTTCTAGTGGAAAACGCCGGGAAAGTTGTCGAAAAGGAAGAGCTGCTGAGGAAAGTCTGGCAGGACGCCTTCATCGAGGAGGGCAGCCTGACTCGCACCATTTCCGTTTTGAGAAAAGCTTTGGGCGAAGGCCCGGGGGAAGAGGAGTACGTTGCCACCATCTCCAAGCGCGGCTATCGCTTTGCAGCGCCCGTGACGGATGCGGCCAGGGCCGTGGTGACGGCGAAGACAGAAAGAGTCATGCTAGCCGTCCTGCCATTCGAGAATTTCAGCGAAGACCGGACCCAAGAGTATTTCAGCGATGGCTTGACCGAAGAAATGATCACAGTGCTTGGGCGTCTCAACCCGCAACGTCTGGGTGTGATTGCCAGGAGCTCGGCCATGACTTACAAGAACTCGGACAAGAGCATCCAGCAGATTGGCCGGGAGTTGGGGGTAACCTACATTCTGGAGGGAAGCGCGCGCCGATCGGGGAACCGCATCCGCATTGCAGCGCAGCTCATCCAGACCAGCGATCAAACGCACGTGTGGGCGGAGAACTACGAACGTGATCTAGGTGACATTCTGGTCCTGCAAAGCGACGTAGCCCAGGCGATCGCCCTGCAAATTCAAATCAAGCTTGCGCCCGAGGAACAGGAGAGGTTGCGGACCGTTCACAGCTTGAATCCTGAGGCCTACGAGGCTTATCTCCAGGGACGCTACCTGTGGAACAAGAGGACATTGATTGCCCTACAGGGCAGCCTGCAGCAATTCAAGAAAGCGATTCGACACGATCCAAATTACGCGGCTGCCTATGCCGGCTTGGCCGATTCCTATCTCACCCTCCTGGATGAAAATCAACTTCCCCGAACAGTGGCCATACCTAAGGCAATTGCCACAGCAGAAAAGGCGCTCGGCATCGATGCCGGCCTGGCCGAAGCCCATAATTCTCTGGCCCACGCGTATTTCCACGAGCTCGACTGGGCGGCTGCCGAGGGCGAGTTCCAACGCGGCATCGCCTTAAACCCAAGCTGCGTCACAGTCCACTTCTACTACGCCAACTACCTCGTTGCGATGGGCCGATTCGATGAGGCGATCGCCGAGGCAAAATGGGCGCAGTCACTGGACCCCCGATCCCTGGCTGCAGAGGAAAATGTCGCCCGTATTTTGTATCAGGCTGGGCGGTACGAACAGGCAATCGCTCATTCCTTGAAAGTCCTTGAGAGTAACCCGGCTTTTCTGCACGCCCGCGAAACCTTAGGATTCGCTTACGAGGAACAAGGAAGGTATAAGGACGCGATTGCGGCCTTCCAGAAGGCGGTAGCTTCCTCGGCTCGAGCTCCCAGGTATCTGGCAGATCTGGCTCGCACGTACGGGTTGGCCGGCCGGGAAAGAGAAGCCCGGAAATTGCTGCAGCAATTGAAACGAGTCTCGAAAAAGAAATCGGTGCCCTCCTATCTCTTCGCGTGGGTATATGTCGGCCTCGGTGACACGGACCAGGCCCTTAAATGGTTGGCTAGGGATTCGCGCGAGCGATCGAACGCGCTGCCCTTCCTTAAGACCAGCCCTCGCTTCGCCCCCCTTCGTTCCGACCCGAGATTTCAGCAGCTTGTCCGTGAACTTGGTTTGGCGTCGTGACCATGGTGGCTTTTTCCCTGCATGCCAAGCACAAGGAGTCACGTCGTCTTGCCAGGTAAGATCATCAGATGTGGCGAGCTTCGGCGACCCGGTTGGCACTCAGGTACATGAATGGCAGTTCTGCATGTGATCTAAGTCACTGCTTTATAATCAAGGTTTAGAACATCCTCAAAGGAAGTTCATAATAGGAGCTATCGCGGCCTTCCAGGGCCGCTGCTTGGAATATTCATGGCAACTCTCGACGTAGGCATTCAGGAACGCTCGGCACAGGCGCCGCAGGGGCGCCGCAACGTCAACGACTTCAGCATCCAGGTGGCCACGGTGAACGGCTCGGGGTCGCAATCGGCCAACACCGTTCTTCTGCGCAGCATTTTCCAGATGGGGGTGCCGGTTTCCGGCAAGAACCTCTTTCCCTCGAACATTGCCGGCCTGCCCACGTGGTACACGATCCGCGCCAGCAAGAACGGTTACGTCGCCCGCAAGAAGGAAATCGATTTTCTTGTCGCCATGAATCCGGAGACGGCGCACGAAGATGTGATGACGCTGATGCCGGGCGCGGCGTGCGTCTACGATGAGCCGCTGAATCTCTCCGGCTTGCGCAAGGACATCACGTTCTATCCGGTGCCCTACGACAAACTGGTGGCCCCGGTGTGCCCGGAAGCCAAACTGCGCCGCCTGGTCAAGAACATGGTGTACGTCGGCGTGGTGGATTTTCTCCTGGGCATCGATACCCGGGAGTCAGAGAAGGCCGTCCTCAAGCAATTCGCGAAAAAGAAAAAAGCCGGCGAGCTCAACCTGGGAGCGGTGCGCGCCGGCTACGACTACGCCAAAGCCACATTCACCAAGCAGGACCCCTACTTTATCGAGCCCATGAACGAGAACCAGGGCAAGATCATCATTGACGGCAACGCCGCCGCGGCCCTGGGCTGCATGTTCGCCGGCGTGACCGTGGTGACCTGGTATCCCATCACGCCTTCCACTTCCCTGGTGGAGCAGCTGATCGACTACCTGAAGGAGTACCGCATCGGCTCTGATGGCAAGGCGACATTTGCCGTGGTTCAGGCGGAAGACGAACTGGCCGCGATCGGCATGGTGCTGGGCGCGGGCTGGACTGGAGCGCGCTCCATGACTTCCACGTCCGGACCTGGCATCTCCTTGATGGGCGAATTCGTCGGCTTGGGCTATTACGCCGAAATTCCCGGCGTGATCTTCGATATCCAGCGCGTTGGCCCATCGACCGGCCTTCCCACCCGTACCATGCAGGGCGACATCCTGAGTACTGCATTTCTTTCGCACGGCGATACCAAACACATCATGCTGCTGCCGTCGTCGGTTGAGGAATGCTTCACCATGGCAGGAGAAGCCTTCGACCTGGCCGAGAAATTCCAGACACCCGTCTTCGTGATGTCCGATCTCGATCTCGGCATGAACAACTGGATGTCGCGGCCGTTCGCTTATCCGGAGAAGCCCATCGCGCGTGGCAAAGTGCTCAACGAAGAAGATCTGAAGCGGCTGGGCAGCTTTGGCCGCTACAAAGACGTTGATGGCGATGGCATTCCCTACCGCACGTTACCCGGGACGGAGCATCCGGCGGCGGCGTATTTCACGCGCGGCAGCGGGCACAACGAGAAGGCCCAATACAGCGAGCGCGGCGACGATTACGTCCGCAACATGGACCGCCTGGCGAAGAAGTTTGATACCGCGCGCCGTTTCGTTCCTGCGCCGGTGAAAGAGATCGGCGGCACGTCCCAAACCGGAGAGAAGATCGGCGTCATCGCTTACGGCACATCGCATTGGGCGATGATTGAGGCTTATGACCAGCTCACGCGCGAACACGGTATCAAGGTCGATTACCTGCGCCTACGCGCGTATCCGTTCAACCAGGACGTGCATGAGTTCATCAAGAACCACGACCGCATATACGTGGTAGAGCAAAATCGCGACGCGCAGATGCTCTCGCTGCTGAAGCTGGATATCGCGGCCGACCAGGCCGTTAAGCTGCGCAGCGTGCTCCACTATGACGGGCTGCCCATCGACGCGCGCTCGGTCAGCGAAGAGATCGTTGCCCAGGAAGGAAGATAAACGATGTCAGCCACAACTACTTCCCCAACGCCACCGCCGAAAACCAACCACATCGGACTGGCTGTGCTCGATTACCGCGGCAGCAAGACCACCCTCTGCGCCGGCTGCGGCCACAACGCAATCTCTGAGCGCATCATTGACGCTGCCTTCGAAATGGGCGTGCAGCCGGAAAATCTGGTCAAGCTCTCCGGCATCGGCTGTTCGTCGAAGAGCCCGGCCTATTTTGTGAGCCGCTCCCATGGTTTCAACGCCGTCCACGGACGCATGCCCTCGGTGGCCAGCGGAGTGGCGCTCGCCAACCACAAACTCATGTTGCTGGGCGTCTCGGGTGACGGTGATACGGCTTCCATCGGCATCGGCCAGTTCGTGCATTTGATGCGGCGCAATCTGCCCATCATTTACATCATCGAGGACAACGGCGTGTACGGCTTAACCAAGGGACAATTCTCCGCCACGGCCGACGTCGGCGCCAAACTGAAGACCGGCGTGATCAATGACCTTCCGCCCATTGACACCTGCGCGCTGGCCATTCAGCTCGGTGCAACTTTTGTGGCACGATCGTTTTCCGGCGACAAGCGGCAACTACTCACGCTGCTCAAAGCCGCCATCGCGCACCGGGGCACCGTCATGATTGACGTGATTTCGCCTTGCGTCACCTTCAACGACCACGAAGGTTCCACCAAGTCATACAAGTATTTGAAAGACCATGACGAGCCGGTTCAGGATCTCGGCTTTGTGCCCAGCTTTGAGAACATCGACGTGGACTACGATCCCGGCACTACAGCCAGTGTCCGCATGCATGACGGCTCAACCCTCCGCCTGCGTAAGCTGGACCGCGATTATGACGCCACCGACAAGGCCCGCGCCCTGCGCGAACTCACTGAGTCCCATGACAAAGGCGAAGTGCTCACCGGTGTCCTCTACCTGAACACTCAAACGCCCACGTTCATGGACGTGATCCACCTGACTGAACATCCGCTGGCCACGCTGCCCGAAGGCACGGTGCGTCCGCCCAAAGCAGCGCTCGACAAGATCATGCAAGAGCTGAGGTAGTTACGTAGTGGGTCAGTTTGAAAAACTGACCCACTAACACCGGTAGTTAAAGCTTGTTCAACCTCGCGTTTGCGCTATTAGCTTCCCCGGGCCGGCCGTCGCTCTGTCCAGAAACTTGGCGACGCGATCGAAGGCTTCAAAGCTCATCTGGTATCGCGATGCAACCTGTCGTTTCATCCAGGCAGGCCAATTCTTGCGATCGGCCATTGCCTTCATTCCCCCGGCTTTGATGCCGGCATCTCCACCTGATTCGAGCTCGAATAGCTCCGCAGATCGCCTAGCCAGACTTTGACCTCTTTCGCTTCTCGGGCCTTCCTTCAGAGCGGCCGCTGTCTCGCGATAGAGTTCGGCGCGTGCCTGCGACCTTCCCTCGCGCTCCGCCGGGTCCTTGAGATGTCGCATCAGTTTGGCCCAAGCCTGCTTGCTGTAATACTTCTTCATCGGCGAGGCACACGCGTTGCCAATGAATTCAGCGATCTTCTCGAGGTCGTACGAAGCGATGTGTTCCCGAGATTCAGCCGGCCAGTGTTGGCGGTCCAGCCAGGCTTTGGTCCGGCCGGCCTGGATGCCGCGGTCCCCATGAGACTCCGTCTCCGTCAGTGCCACCCAACGCGCGGCCAGTGCCTGCGCTTTCTTCCCGGCAGGATCCGTCTCTAGCGCACTTTCCACGTCGCACAAGAGCGAGATCCACTTCCGCGACAGTTGCAGTCTCGATGCCGGCGTGGATTGTTCTTTGAGCCTGGTCAATTTGGCCCAGGCTTCTTTGCTGAAATATTTCTCTCTGAAATCGACACTGTTTTGCATCTTGATCGCTCCAATGATTTTTTTCAGGAGCGCCGGTTTGTCAGGTTGAGCTCCGGTCACGCCGTCGCGGATGGCGCCGATCGCGCGATCCAGCAACTGCCTTTTTTCTTCCAAGATCGTAAGCTGGACTTGGAGAGCGTCAGCCAAGCGGAGGGGATCGCGATCGAGCAACGCCTTGATCTGCCGCAAAGGGAGTCCGAGGAACCTGAGCGCGACAATCTGCTCCAGTCGCTCAAGATCGCCCAGACCATACACGCGATAACCTGCGCCCGTCCGCGTGGGCTTTAACAGCCCCAAGCGCTCGTAATGGTGCAGGGCGCGAACCGTAACCCCGGCAAACTCCGCGAACTCGCGTACCTTGTACTGCCTGTCCAAACCGGCCTCCTTGGATACGATCCTGAGGGCTGACGTAACGTCAGAGTCAAGCAGAATCTTACAGTGGCGTGGGCTCTCGCAGAGATTTGCGCCGGCCCCAGGCAGCGTTGGATGAATTATGGAGGAGCCGATAGGTTGTGGCTCTCAGCTTTTGCGCACCTAGCGCCGATCGGCGCGTCCGAAAATAGCCCGGCAGGAACTGCCGGGTTAGGACGTACGAGGAGGAAAGTCCCGTTAGGGACGGCTGAAGCTATAAGAGTCTGCCTGTTGCTTACCACACCGGGACCGTACCAGAGAATCGCCTGTCTTCCCTGCCTGCTGAGATTGGCCCTGAATTGCCTCCGAATTGAGAAAGCATTGTGCGAGGAGAAGCTTGCGGAGGAAATGGGACATGGTCATGAAAAGGCACACGCGCAATGAGGACACGCATAATCTCATTCGTCCCTGGCGGGACTTGGCTTTCCCTTTGTTCCTAACCCGGCAGTTCCTGCCGGGCTATTCTCAGTCGCGCCTGGCGGCGCTGGCTCCTTCGGCCTGCGTAGGTTCGTGCCCGGATGCTTGTCTCCCACGACAAGCGGTCGCCGCTCGTTGCTTATTTTCGTCCACTAAACAGGTAGAACAGCTCGATCACCAGGATCAAGACCACGGTGATCTCCAGGAGGAATCCGCGGGCCTGGTGGAACTGCTCGATCATGAAGTCGTAGAGTTCATCCGCCGTACGCAGCTTTTCCTGGACCAGGAGTTGGTAGTCGTTCACGCCGATCTTGGCCGCGCACAATTTGTGCAGGCGGGCTGAGAACATGTCGCCCATGAATTTGAGCGCGTTGGTGGTGCGTTCCGTCAGTTCGGTCACTTCCAGAAGGATGGTGCGCAATCGCGCAGCCGCCGGACGCATCCCCCAGCTGGCCAGCACTCCCGTGCGCCGCCGCTCCAGAAAGCGGTACACGGGCGGCAGTTCGCGCGTCAGGATGTCGTCATAGTGACGGAACTGAAGAAGCTGCGAGTTGGTGTACTCCAGAATTCGAATCGTAGCCGCCGCACCGGCCTCGGTGTCATAAAGAAACGTGGCGTTCCAGCCCGCGACCACCAGGTCGTTGGGGTAGTACGACATGCAGCCTTGGAGCACCTCAGCGCGTTCGAATTCCGCCAGCGGGTTGGTTTCTCCACGCACGATCTGGCTGATCTCCCCGCCGCGCTTCTGCAACAATTCCGCCGCAGTGCTGATGCCCTGGATGGTATGCAAGTGGAAGACGTAATAATCTTCGCTCAGCCAGTGGTCATAAGGTTTGACCAGGGACGGGCGGACCTGCGCCACCTTGGGCCGCACCAGGCTGCGGCTCAATTCGTCAAAGAGCGTGCCGGAGATCCATGTCCCCGCCAACTGCTGCAGCCGCTGCCAGTCACCGCGGAAGGTAAAGCGCAGCAGCACGCTGACCACACCGTAATCGTAGTATTGCAGCGTGGTCTCAAACTGCTCGCCGCTGGGCAGAGTGACAACCGGCAAACGTTCGATCACCGGCGGCCTCTCAAAGCGCAGATATTCAGGCGCCGGGTGCTTGAAGGACGGCGGAAGCGTGGTCCCGCCGATCAGCTCACGCAACTCCGGCAGCGTGACCTCGTCGGCGATGTCATAGAGCGTCAGAATGATGATCGAGCCTTCGAGCTCCGTCTGCACCATCTTGCAGTTCACCAAGGCCTTCTCGGCCACTCACAGTCTTAAGAGAGCAACTCGCTCGGAAATCCGCGAAGTCAGGAGAGAACGATGAGATTCTACCCGTGTTTGTTGTCCACCGCCTTGTTGTTCCCTTTCAGGAACTGCATGCGATCGCCCTGCCGCTCCGACCGCGGAAAGAGCCTGCGTGATGCCGGAGTGATCGAATACCTCGGCGCTCCCGACTTGAACAAAGCGGCGGGATCAACAGCCCCCCGGGTTTTTTCTCTGCAATACTCCTGTGCTTCAGCCATATTTCCAGCAGATTCAGAGGGTTACGGACAGGTCCAAACAATCGCTGTGATCTCAACCGTTGCGTGGGAAAGGAAAACTGGACTCACTGGCAAGAGATTCCAACATCGCAGAAGGTTTCGGCATCGCAACGCCTGCTGGTAGTCTTGAATTGAGAAAGGCACATGAAGAAACTCTGTTCAACCCTGCTTGTTTTTGCCATCAGCAGCCTGGCGTTAAGCGCTGGCGCATCGGCCGAAGGCACCCGGCAATGGAAACAGACCACCTACGAGGAGTTTGAGCGTGGGACGGCCCGTGGCGTGGCGATCCGCAGCACCGGACAACTGGAGCTGGCTCCTGCGTTTAAGGCGGTGTACACCAGCCCGTCCACGTTTATCTGGAGCATCGTGGCCGATAAGGACGGCGTGGTTTACGCCGCCACCGGCGCCCCGGCGCGGGTCTATCGCATCACGCCAGACGGCAAAGGCACGGTGATCTTTGAACCGAAAGAACTGCAGGTGCAGGCGCTGGCGCTCGCAAAAGACGGCGCGGTTTATGCCGCCACATCGCCCGACGGCAAGGTGTATAAGATCACGCGCTCCGCCAAGCCCGCCGTCGGCAGCGCGAGTGAGTTCGCCGCGGATGTCTTCTTCGATCCCAAGACCAAGTACATCTGGGACCTGGCGTTTGACGGTGAAGGACGGCTCTACGTGGCCACCGGCGACAACGGCGAGATCTTTCGCGTCGACAAGAACGGCAGTGGCGCGGCGTTCTTCAAGTCCGACGAGGCCAACATGCGCGTGCTGAACTTCGATCCCAAGGGCAACCTGATCGCGGGGTCCGATGGCAGCGGTCTGGTGTACCGCATCTCGCCCACAGGGGAAGGCTTCGTTCTCTACAGCGCGCCGCGCAAAGAAATCACCGCGCTGGCGGTGGACGCAGAAGGAAACATCTACGCCGCGGGGACAGGCGACAAACACGCGCCCGGCCCGAGCGTTGTGGCTCCCGCACCCACACCAATTACTGCGCCTGGGGCTGTGCCTCCGGCCGGCATTCCGTTTGCGGGCATCGTGAACTTGGGCGGGTCGGACGTTTACTTGATTGCGCCCGATGGTTCGCCCAAAAAGCTCTGGTCGTCGCGCGAAGACGTGGTCTACGCGCTCAGCTTTGACTCCGCTGGCCACCTCATCGCCGGCACCGGCAACAAAGGCCGGATCTTTGCCATCGAGAAAAACGGCGAGTTCTCCGATCTTCTCAAAGCCAGCGCCAGCCAGGTGACAGCATTCAGCAAAGCTCCGGGCGGCGGCCTCTATTGCTCCAGCAGCAACCTGGGAAAGGTTTTCTTGATGAGCAACGCCCCCGAAAGCGAAGGAACGTTCGAGAGCGACGTCTATGACGCGCGGATTTTTTCCCGTTGGGGACGCGTTGAAGTCCGCGGTCGCGGCAATTTTGAAATCTTCGCGCGCAGCGGCAACGTGGATAATCCTGACCGCAACTGGAGCTCATGGTTTCGCGTGGACTTGAATAAGGACGCGCGTCTGGAAGCACCGGCTGCGCGCTTCGTTCAGTGGCGCGCGGTGCTGAAGCCGTCGAGCGCTTCCACCTTCGTGGATGAGGTTGCCATCAACTATCTGCCCAAGAACGTGGCGCCGGTCGTCGAAGAGGTGACTGTGCAACCCGGAGCACACATCCAGGCCCAGGCCAAGGCTTCGCAAGACAACACCATAGCCGTGAACCTCGGTCCACCACAACCTTTGGCGCCGCGCCTGGACCAGCCGCCGACCGCCACCAGGGACCGCGCGTACGTTGCCGTCCGCTGGAACGCACATGATGACAACGACGACAATCTGGTTTACTCCGTCTACTATCGCGGCGACAACGAGACAGAGTGGACGCTGCTGAAGTCCGGGATCACCGATAAGTTCTACTCATTCGATTCCGGCTTGCTTCCCGACGGCGGATATACGCTGAAAGTCGTAGCGAGTGACGCACCTTCGCACACTCCGGAAGACGCGCTCATGGGCGAGCGGGAAAGCTCGCGTTTCGAGGTGGACAATACGGCGCCTCGCATTGAGAACCTGGCCGGCCGGCGCGACGGCCAGCAGATTCACGTGACGTTCCACGCCACCGACGATTTTTCTCCCATCAAGCGAGCTGAGTATTCCGTAGACGCCGGCGATTGGCAATATGTAGAGCCGGTTGGGCAACTCTCGGACTCCCGCAGCCAGAACTATGACTTTACGGTTCTTCTGCCTCCTTCCTCGGCAGTGGTCGAACAGCCGGAACAGAAGCGCGGGCGCGCAAAGACGCCCGCACCACCCCGAAGCGAACATGTGGTTGTGGTGCGAGTGTTCGATCGCTATGACAACGTGGCTACCGCAAAAACCGTGGTGCGTTGAAAAACCTACCACGGAGACACAGCGGCACGGAGAAGTGATCGGATCATCTGATCGTCGGTTCATCGGGCCATCGGAACTGCTATTGATTTTTCCGATCACCCGATGACCCGATCTCCCGATCACCTGATTCTCGGGGTCTCCGCGCCTCCGCGTTGCGACTCCTTGTTGCCCCATCGAAAACGCAATCTCTTCACCTGCGAGATGTTTTGCACTACAAAATCAGGTTCTTCCCTCTTGTTCTGTGGTTGTTGCACGGCGAATTCTCCGCGGTGGATGCGCACGGTGTGCATCCCCAGCTCGTTGCCGGCGCGGATTTCGCTCATAGGCCGGTCGCCGATCACCAGCATCTGAGCCGCAGGCAGCTTCGTCAGCCGCTGGATTTTGCGAAAGGCAGCTTCCTTGGTCAAGAGCTTGTCGCGGTCGGCGTACAGGATGCCTTCGATCATGGGATGTTTCACGAGACCCAGCGCTCGAATTTTGGCGTGCTGTATCTCCGGCTCTCCGAAGCTCACGATGAAGATACGAACGCCGTGACGGTGCAGATGCCGCAGCAGCGGCAGCGTTCCCCGAAACAGCTTGAGCTTGCCGACGGGACAACGGAAGTAGGCTTCGCGGGCGGCGTGGCTGACAGATCCCGGGTCCGCTACGTGAAAGCGGCGGCAAACTTGAGCGTCAATGTGGCGCAGCATGGGGTCCTGGCGGAATGCCCTCAGGCGCGCCCGGTATACGGATTCCACCGTGCCCTTGAGTCCAGCTTTGATCATGGCGTGCGCCGACGCCCGATGCGCTACGCGCACTCGATAGCGGAGATTGTCGTAGAGCGTGTCGTCGAGATCGAAGATCACGCAGCGTATACGCGGCGTTTTGCTCTTTGCGCCGCGCCCGGATATTTTCCTTTTCTTTTTTTGTGAACGCCCCATGAGAGCGATGGCTTAGGAACAATCATTGTAATCGCTGTTACAATCGAAGCTGATGGAATCCAACTTGCTGCTCATCGCCTGGCTGGCGAGTGTTCTCTACGGCAGCATTCCCTTGTTCTGGTTTGCCATCCATCCTTTTGCCGGCTACTGGCGGCGGATGCGGCGCTCGCCGTATCGATGGCTGCTGCCGTTATGGATCGCGATCATGGCGGCGTTGGCATGGCTGAGTTGGCCATGGCGAGAAGTCCGGCTTTACTCGACGCCGTGGATGTGGCTGCCGGCACTGGTCTTTTTCTTATTTGGCCTCAACACCTATCGCAGGATTCTGTCGGAATTTGGCGCGCACAAGCTCAGCGGCGAAGCCGAGTTGCGTCCCGCGGAGCACGAGCAACGGCTGGTGACGGCCGGAATGCACGCGCGCATGCGCCATCCTATTTATTTCGCCCACATCTGCAATCTTGCCGGCTGGGCTACAGGCAGCGGCTTGTTGGTTCCGCTTGTTCTGCTGGCGGTCAGCGCATTCGTCACTTTCCCCTTGATGGTTTGGCTGGAAGAGCGCGAGCTCGCGAAACGCTTTGGACAAGAATTTCACGACTATAAGAAGGCTGTGCCGCTGCTTCCAAAGTTTTTTTTGACTCGACCAAACCCAACCACCCGCCCGGAAAAGAAAATGCCGGGGTTGATGGGAAGCAGCCGTGAGGTTTGAATTCTTCGTGGCCGCCCGCTATCTACGGGCCAAGCGGCGGCAGGCGGTGATAAGCGTGATCACGGTGATCTCCATTGTCGGCGTAGCCGCGGGCGTGGCGTCATTAATTATCGCCCTCTCCATTAATGCCGGCTTCCAAAGGGACATACAGGACCAATTGCTCGGGTCAACCGCACATGTCAGGCTGGAGAAAGTTAAGAACGATGAAGGAATTCGCGACTGGCGCGAACTCATCGCCCGTCTGGAACGACAGCCACACGTGGTGGCGGCGGCACCTGCTCTCTACGACCAGGTGCTGGCCTCGCGGGGTTCACGCGCCAGCGGCATGGAGCTCAAAGGCGTGGTGCCGGAGTATGAAAATCGGGTCAGCGAGCTACTGAAAACTGTAAAAATCGGCTCAGCGGCCCCGCTCAACCCGGCAAGCAACCCTTCTTGTCCGGACAACAACAAAGCCTGCGCCACCCCCGATTTGCCGCCGATTGTTCTGGGAAAAGACCTGGCGGAAACGATTGGCGCAACGGTCGGTTCGGTGATTCTGGTGACCAGCCCGCAAGGTGAGCTTACGCCGTTCGGGCTCGTTCCCAAGTACGAACGTTTCAAAGTTACCGGAATTTTCCGCTCCGGCTTCTATAACTATGACAGCACCTGGGGCTTTATCCGTCTGGCCGACGCGCAAAAGCTCTATGGGCTGGGCGACGTGATCTCCGTGATCGAGTTCAGAGTTGACGACCTGTACAAAGCAGAACAAATCTCGGAACAGCTGCAAACCGCGGCCGGCCCGGACTACATCACCACCAACTGGATGGACCTGAACCGTGCGCTGTTTCGCGCTCTGCGTCTGGAGCGCGCCGTAACGTTCCTGACCATTGGTTTGATTGTGTTTGTGGCCGCGCTGAACATTCTGATATCGCTCATCATGATGGTGATGGAGAAAACCAAAGACATCGCCGTGCTGCTCTCGATGGGAGCCAGGCGGCAACAGGTGCGGGCGATTTTCGTTTTCCAGGGCGTGCTGATCGGCGTGATCGGCACCGTTGTGGGCTTGATCGTGGGTTATGGCATTGCCCTGGCCGGCGCCAAATACCATTTCATCGGGCTGTCTGCCGAGGTTTACTCGATTGACTATCTGCCTTTTGCGCCGCGCTTTCTGGACGGCGTGGAAGTGGCTTTAGCCGCCTTGCTGATTTCCCTTGTGGCCACACTCTACCCTTCGTGGACCGCGGCCCGGGTTTTGCCCGCGGAGGCTTTGCGTTATGAGTGAAATCCCTCATTGCATACCGGTAGCGAGCGATGGAGGATGCTACCTGTCTGTCAAGTTTTGTTGCCCGGGATTCAAAATCCCTAAGCAATTCTTGAGGATCCGGCAATGCAACTGACGGAGTCTAAAGCTGGAAATATGGGTTTTAGTAGAACAGCGATACGCTGGGAACGGCCATGAAAATGCAAGTAAGACTGGCGAATTGCACCGTTGGAGTAAGGCCATGCATCTAATAGATCAACAGGCCGAAGTCCTTCGGGTTGATGGGCTTAAAAAGGTTTACAAATCTGGGCATGCAGATTTGGTGCTCTTTGAAAATCTGTCCTTCCAAGTGAGGAAGGGGGAAATGCTCGCGATCGTGGGCGAATCCGGCGCCGGGAAGAGCAGTTTGTTGCACATCCTCGGGACTCTTGATCGGGCTTCTCAGGGTGACGTATACTGCGCGCAGATTCAAGTAGCGAAGCTGAGTGACGATGCGGCTGCGGATTTTCGCAACCGGGAAATTGGGTTCGTTTGGCAGTTTCACTATTTGCTGCCGGAATTTTCGGCGCAAGAAAATGTTGCTATGCCGCTCTTGATGCGAGGGACCGAGTCCGGTAGGGCCATGGATGCGGCGGCCGATTGGCTGCGCGAAGTTGGCCTGGAGAACCGTGGTCATCATCGCGCGGGAGAACTCTCCGGCGGAGAGCAACAACGGATAGCGCTGGCCAGAGCCCTGGTTACCGGCCCGAAGATCCTTATGGCCGATGAGCCCACAGGCGACCTCGATAGCCGGACAGCGGAAATGGTTTTTGGTCTGGTGCAGAGGCTGCATCGTGAGCACGGGCTGACTTCTCTCGTCGTCACTCACAACCTTGATTTTGCGCGCCGCTGCGATCGCGTGTTGCGCCTGCATCAGGGACGGGTGGAGGAAATCCCGCCTGCCTCGCTTCGCAATTAGCGGGCAAGGGGATCAAAGTTCTTGATTTTTTGTCTGTTACGGCAGACAGTGTTGGTTTAGTCTGGCTTCACGCCTCGGTGACATGAGGCGCGGTCCGGCGAAAAAGCTTCTTCCTGGAAGCGCGGTGGTTCGTACCCAGGGGAAGGGAGAGAGACTCTTCGGCTGAGGTGAGCTGTAGGGTTTCTTGAGGTGAGGGGAACATGTTCGAGCGGTATACAGAAAAGGCGAGGCGCGTAATCTTTTTTGCGCGGTATGAAGCCAGCCAGTTCGGTTCTCCGTACATTGAGACCGAACACCTGCTCTTGGGCTTGCTACGCGAAGACAAGGCCCTGACCAATCGATTTCTCCGCTCCCATGCATCATCGGTCGAGTCCATACGCAAACAGATCGAAGGGCACACCACGATCCGGGAAAAGGTCTCAACTTCAGTTGATCTTCCCTTAAGTAATGAGTGCAAGCGGGTGCTGGCCTATGCTGCCGAAGAAGCCGAACGGCTCAGCCATAAGCACATTGGCACCGAACATCTCCTACTGGGCCTGCTGCGGGAAGAGAAGTGCTTCGCCGCGGAGATCCTGCACGAGCGCGGCTTACGCCTGAGCGCCATCCGCGAGGAACTGGCTCGTAGCACGCAAGAGAAGGCCCCGGCGCAGCGCAGCGGCGCGTCGCGCGAGTCTTCCCTGCTGGCGGAGTTCTCCCGCGACCTGACCCAGGCCGCCATGGACAGCCAGCTCGATCCCCTGGTCGGCCGCGAAGGCGAAGTCGAACGCGTGGTGCAAATTCTGTGCCGCCGCACCAAGAACAACCCGGTCCTGATCGGCGAACCGGGCGTGGGGAAGACGGCGATCGTGGAAGGGCTGGCGCAGCGGATCGCCGAGGGGGACGTGCCGTCGTTCCTGGCGGACAAGCGGATCCTCGCGTTGGACCTCTCG
>DATFQZ010000338.1:0-49790 GCA_035263765.1 Candidatus Angelobacter sp.
TCGGGCTGCGATTCATCGGAATGTTTATACGAACTGTTTTTCACAGCTCCGTTCGTGGGCGCGATCTCATACTCGATTGCTGCGCTGGTGGCAAAGATCAAACCAGAATCGACCGAGGATCCAAGCCCCGTTAGGGGCGCATGAAAATAGCCCGGCAGGAACTGCCGGGTTCGGTACGACAAACAGAAGAGTCCCGATAGGGACGGCTGAAGGTGTTTCCGAAATGTCATGGGCTTCCTGAAGATGAGGTTCAGCCGTCCCTGGCGGGACTCCTAACATGCCTCAGCTCACCCGGCAATTCTTGCCGGGCTATTTTCACTCGCGCCTGACGGCGCTAATTATTTCGGCGGTGGTAACAATCCTTATCGTGATTGGCCAAGAATATGCAGCAGCTCGGCATCGGATGTGTCATGGCTTAGCTCCCAGAACATGACGCCACCCAAGTCCCTCGAGCGAATATAGGCCATTTTCTTCCGCATCGCTTCCGGACAGTCATAACTCCAGAAATTGTTGTTGTTCCATACGCTGCACGTGACCACGTTCTTGTAGTACCTGCGGTCCACCACACCCGTCAGCTCCTTGAGCGCTCGATAGCTTCCATCCACCTTCGCGGGCCCGGAGGCGCTTTGGTATAAACCGTGATTCACATCCTTAACGCCTGTCCAACCCTTGCCGTAAAAAGGGACACCCAGGATGATCTTGCTCGCGGACACGCCTGCGGCAAGAAATCCACGGACCGCAAAGTCACCGTTGCGCGTGTCGGCCGGGGGCTGAGATGGGTCCTCCGGATCGTGGAACAGCGGACTATGAAGGAAGCTCGTTGGCTCGGAATCCCAGTGCAGATCGTAGGCCATGATGGAGAGGTAATCCATGCTGGCTGCGATCTTCTTCAGCTCGAAATTCTTGTAGAGCTCAGCCGGCGCAGGCAGCGCGGCCGTGAGCAGGAGCCCCGCACGCACAGCATCCAATTGACGGCGGAATTCGTCGGCCATGGCGGTGAAGTTTGCCGTGTCCTCCGCACGGCCTGGCGTAACGCCGCCTTCCACTGGATACTCCCAGTCGATATCGATCCCGTCGAAGATGCCCGGAGCTTCAATGCCCGGAGCCAGACGCCCTTGAATGAACGTTTCTACGCAGCTTCGTACAAACTCCTTGAGATGCTCCGGCTGGACGGCGCTCGAGAATCCGTTAGACTGCCCCCATCCGCCAAATGAGATCACCACTTTCAGGGCAGGATACCGGCGCTTCAACTCCTGTAGTTGGTGAAAAGTTCCCCGCAGCTGGTTGTCGCCTTCCGGATCAGCCGAGCCGTCAACGCTCTGCACAGCCGAATAAGCATGGTTCAGTGCGGTCTCGCGGTCGGCAATCTGGCATTGATTGTCAGCGACACGACCGAAGGCATAATTCACCTCTGTCAGCAGCTCCGCCGCGCCGCTGGTAGCTATGTCTTTGACGGTGTATTTGCCTGAGCGGGCTCTGCCTTCCGTGAAATATCCGATGACCTGCCGATGGGGCTTAGAATGGCTTTCCCGGGAGGGCGCGCCGGCGGAAAAAGCGGAGAGCGAGGAGAGCAGTAAGAGCCAACGAACAGAATGCGGAAGAGTGTTCATGGTGGAGCAAATTTATGAACGCGGTTAATAGTACTCGCTTTCAGGACTTGAGTCGTGTTGCTCCTGTTTACAATGCAAAAAGCGCTATATCGCGCGATCACAGTGAAGGAGATGACCATGCGGCTGGCTGTGGTATTTGTATTCTCTCTTCTAACGCTTCCATGGCCAGCAGCAGTAGCCGAAGGCGCTATTGGCCAGGACCCGCGAGCAGATGCGGCATTCAAAGCCGGCAACGAACTGATGGCGCAGCACAAACCGGCTGATGCGTTGCTTCGCTATAAGGAATCACTGGCGATTGAACCCAATGATACATCGGTTCTCTTCAACGCCGGGTTGGCTGGGGTTGCTATGGGGGACTACAGCTCGGCGAATGATTTCTGGAAGCGGGTGAAAGCTTTGGACCCCGGCGATTGGCGAACCAGAGCCAAGCTGGTGCAGTCCTACCAGGCTCTGGGGAAAATGCCAGAACGTGACCGCGAACGATCGGAGCTTTTTGCGCTCCGCAAGTCCGGCGAGAGCGAAGAACTCACCAAAGCTGACGAGTATTGCCGCGACCAATTTGCCGTCAATGGTGTAAAGGTGATGGCCTTCGAACTCTTTGAATTGAAAGGCGATCGCGCGTTGCGCTACGTTTTCAGCGTGCTCAACTCAGAAGAAAATCGCGAAGCGTATCGGATCAGCCTGGGGTCCTACGATCTGACCAATAACATTTGGCACGAAACCACCAAGCCTAAGCCAAGACCCAATGAAAGACTGTTCCATCTGGATGGTTACTATCCTTCAAGCCACGCTACGTATGCAATGTACGCTCCTGAACCAAGTTACGATGAGGTCCGTGCCAAAGTGGTGAGCATTCTGAAGGGAGAATCCAAACCTGTTTCAAGCACCACCTATGCTCCTGCAACCGGCAACGACGCCAAGAAACCCCAGTTTTAGGCGAGTCATCGAGTACTTCCCTTGGGGCTCCATTCGATACGAACCACGATCACCCCTATAATTCCCTCCATGCCTCTGCCTTCCGAGTTGCAATCCGCCGTGAACTCCCTGCTCAACCAACCCGGCGCGACCGAACTCCAACTCCGTCGCGCGCTGCTGGAACGGACGCGGTCGGGCGAAGGCCAGGTACCTGACGTCTTACGCGAGTTCGTGGAGAAGATCGCCGCGCGTCCCTGGACCGTCAACGACGAGGACTTCGCCCGCCTGCGCGCCTCCGGATTCTCCGATGACCAGCTTTACGAGCTGACGCTGGCCTGCGCTCTCGGCGCCGGTTTGCAGCGCTTTGAAGCGGGTCTGCGCGCGCTCGGAGAAACTCCATGACAGCGCGCCTGGCTATGATCGCTAAGCCACGTGGCGTGCGACAGCGGCTGTCCTTTGCTTTCTTTCATGCGTTTCTCGGGCAGGTCCCCGGTCCAGTCCTGGCGTTGTCGTACCGTCGTGATTTTTGCGGCAAATATCTCGCGCGGTGCTATCAGCAGGGCTTGCGCCGCGCCCAGGAATGGTCGGTGGGTGAAGTCGAGCTGTTCGCTGCATTCGTTTCCACATTGAACCGCTGCCATTTTTGAATTGACAGCCACGCCGCGGTCGCGGCGCAGGCCACCGGCGACAAGGCGACCATCGAGGCGGTGCTCGCCGACTGGCGAACGGCTCCGCTCAGCCCTCGCTTGCGTGCTGCCTTGGGATTTCTGGAGAAGCTGACCCTGACACCTCAGGATGTGGGAAGAGACGACGTCTCCGCGGTCAGGGCCGCCGGCGTGAGCGACCGCGCTCTGCGCGAAGCCATCTACGTCTGCTTTCTACTCTCGACCATGGACCGCCTGGCTGATGCCTTCGGCTTTCCGCTGCTCGACGCCCGCGAATTACGCAGGGGTGGGAAGTTCCTAGCCCGTTTCGGATATCGCGGCATGAGCGTATAGCCAGCGGAGCGGTAAGCGTAGTCCCGCTTCGAGCGGGGCGGCCGATAGTAGCCCGGCACGTTTCCGCGTCCCGGCGTGCCGGGATGAGGAATAAGTGCCGGGTAAGCAAAGGAGAATTTCCTTCCTCGCTGCCGCAGGCCCTCGCGCAGCGAAGCGGAGCGTGAATAGTTGGTTTTGCAAGAATTTGCATCGTAACCGTTCTCTGAACAATGCGAATGGTCTTCTTTACCCGTGGATGGTTCGTATTCGCCGCTATTTGTTTTCTAGCCGCGGCCGCACACTGCCAGGAGCCGGAGAAAGTGACCGCGTGTCAACTCAAGAATAATCCGAGTGCTTACAATCACAAGCTGGTCCAAGTCACTGCGTTCATTTCTCACGGATTTGAAGACTTTTCCTTGTTTGACCCCGCCTGCCTTCCTTGGATGGGAATCTGGCTCGAGTACGGCGGCACTGCTAAATCGGGCACTATGTATTGCTGCGGTGTTACGAACTCCCGGACCCGGCCTGTCCCCTTGCAGATCGAGAACATTTCCCTCTCGCTTGTGACAGACGAACACTTTCGCCAATTCGACAGACTTTTCACCCTCCGGCCCGATGGAGTGATCCACGCTACACTGGTGGGCCGTTTCTTTGCGGGCAAACCAAGACGGATGGCCAACGGCGAGATGTGGGACGCGGGCTACGGGCACATGGGCTGTTGCAGCCTCTTGGCAATTCAGCAGGTCATCTCGGTTGATCCACAGGACCGAGGTGATCTGGACTATCAAGCGTTCCCGGAGCAACCCGACATTCGCAAGGCGGGATGCGGCTATCGGCACCTGACTCCCGTCGACCCGTTCTCCAGGATGATTCAGGACCAGAGAGGCGCAGAAACAGAACTGCAGTCCTGGGTGTTCGACCATCCCCGACGCGTCGCTTCCGATTGGCTGGCACGGCTAACCAAACTGGAGGAGGCCAGCATCGCGCTGAAAGAAGCGCGCTCAGCCCCCGGCCATGTTGTTTACCAATGGAAGAATTACATGATTGTAGTCAGCCGCCCTTATTTGCTTACGTTCTACGCACGCGATCCGAAGCAAATCGCATGGGTCGTGGTCGCGGGGTACGAGTCGGGCTGCGGGAAAGATCAATCTGTCACACGTATCAAATGACGTCCTCGCGCTTCGCTCACGCTGCGCGCACGCCTGCGGCAGCAAGGAAACTGATTCTTTTCCATTCTTCCCGGCACTTATTCCTCAGCGCGCGGTGCGCGCCTCGGAAACGTGCCGGGCTACTATCGGCCGTCCCGCTAAAAGCGGGACTTATACACGAGATGAATAGGCGCTCAATCCCGCGTCTATGGTGCTCGGATCCCGCATTCACAGAGGCGCCACCAGCCAAACCCCGACATGTGATCTCAGTCACAGCCAGACAATGACTTGGAATCTAAGCTTGGTCTTTGGCAAAGGAGACTCCGATGGCTGTTGCCACAACAACTCCCCACAAGGACCGCGCAGCGCATGATTTCTCGAAGAATCCCCTGCTGGTGTACTGGGAGATGACCCAGGCTTGTGGATTGGCCTGCAAGCATTGCCGCGCTGAGGCCATGCCAACCTCGCATCCGCTGGAACTCAGCACCATGGAGAGCTACGCTTTCCTTAAGCAGCTCACCGGCTTCGGCGATCCTTTGCCGCACCTGATTCTTACCGGCGGCGACCCGCTCCGTCGCAGGGATATCTATCAGCTGATCGACTACGCCCGCGGGCTCGGCCTGGAAGTATCGATTACGCCGAGCGCCACACCGGAGCTGACCAACGACGCCATCACTCGGTTGAAGGAACACGGGATCCAGAGCCTGGGTTTGAGCCTGGACGGATCGTGTCCCGAAAAGCACGATGCCATTCGCGCGGTCCCCGGCACCTTCGAGCGCACCCTGCAGGCTGCGCGGCACGCCGGACAGCTTGGCCTTCCCATTCAAGTCAACACACTGGTCGCGCAGGAAACTGCTGAAGATCTGCCGGCCATCTACGAGCTGCTGCGCTCGAGCTTCCCTGTCATGCGCTGGAGCCTGTTCTTCCTGATCTCCGTCGGCCGGGGCAAGGCGCTGAACGAAGTTTCGCCGCAAGAAGGCGAACGGATCATGAACTGGGTCCTGGACCTGGTTCCCCGCGCACCATTCCTGGTCAAGACCACGGAGGCGCCTTCTTACCGTCGGATCGCCATCAACAAAATGCGGGCGGCGGGCATGGCAGGACAGCAGATGAAACAGACCTCGGTGTATCAGGGCTTCCAGATTCGAGACGGCCACGGCATCGTCTTCGTCTCCAATCTGGGAGAGGTTTATCCCTCAGGCTTCCTGCCTCTGCATTGCGGCAGCGTGCGTACGCGGTCGTTAGTGGATGTGTATCGTGATTCCGAGATCTTTCGCGCACTGCACTTGCCAGACAAGTTCCACGGCAAATGCGGCTTGTGCGAGTACAGCCACATCTGCGGTGGATCGCGGGCCCGCGCCTTCGCCCACACCGGCGATCCGCTGGGCTCCGACCCCTTCTGCCCTTACGAGCCTGAGCAGCACCCAGTTCAATAAGCGAGGGGCGAGATGGGGGATCCCATTCGCCTGTCTAGTCATTCCTAAAAGTCCGGAACATCAGCACCAACAAGCGCCAGAGGCACGACGAGAAAGTAGCCCACGGTAGGCAGCCGTGGGTAACAGTTATGATCTCGAGCCCTGGAGGGGCGGCACATGTCTCGCAGCGGGAATTTGCAGGACGCCAAAATGCTCTCGTGCATGAGATCGGAGGCATCGAAGATCGCTTCCGGTGCTGATAGTATTCGCCCTATGATCCGCCGATGACGTCTTTGGAAGACGGCGGACCACCATAAGAACGAATCCACTGATAACAAAGGGCCTTAGCAGCAAAGAATCGATGTGATAATTAGTGATGAAGGCGCAAACATTATCGGTACCCGCCTCGCACTTAGGATTGAGGTAAAACTTACATCCTCAGCGAGGATCGCGAGCATCAAAGATGGTCTGAAAGCGGGCCTCATTTCCCCGAACCACAGGGCGTACAGTAGGGTATTCCGGACAACGAAGCAGGTACTTGGCCGCATCATAGGGTGCAACGGCCTCACAAAGGCAAATTGACACAAGCTAAGAAAATCATCGCATCCGGGCTGACAGAGGCAGAAGCGATAGAACGGGCCAAAGGCGGTGACGCGGAGTCGTTTGAAGCGCTCTATGGGCTGCACAAGCGGCGTGTGTATTCGCTATGTCTGCGGATGACCAGCAATACCGCGGAAGCGGAAGACCTGACTCAGGAAGCGTTCCTGCAGTTGTATCGCAAGATCGGGACCTTCCGGGGCGAGTCGGCGTTTTCGACATGGCTGCACCGTTTGTCAGTGAACGTGGTGCTGATGCACCTGCGCAAGAAAGGGCTCCCCGAGATTTCGCTGGATGAAGCGCTGGAGCCACAACACGAAGATGGTCCGCGCAAGGATATCGGCGCACGCGACAACGTGCTGGCCGGGTCCATTGACCGCGTCAACCTGGAAAGGGCCATTGAGAGCCTGCCTCCAGGATACAGAATCATTTTTGTGCTGCACGATATCGAAGGGTACGAACACAACGAGATTGCGGAAATGATGGGCTGTTCGATCGGCAACAGCAAGTCGCAATTGCACAAGGCGCGCATGAAGCTGCGCGACCTTTTAAAACTCAGCAGAGCCGAGAAGGCCGCCCGCAGATGAATACTGCGGCTGAGCAAGCAAGACCGCAAGTTGGGAGAGGATGAAGAACCAATGAACTGCCAGAAATTCCAGGAGGTCCTGCCGTACATCATCGAAAGCGGCGGGAACAAGGAAGAAGAGGAGCACCTGCGGACGTGCCCGGCTTGCGCCGGGCTGGTCGAGGATCTCAGGTATATTGCCACGCAGGCCAAGCTCCTGCTGCCCATGCACGACCCAAATCCGCGGGTCTGGACCGGGATTGAGCAAGCGCTCCGTCACCAGGGCCTGATCCAGGAGGGTCGAATGTCCCTGATGGGACATACACTAGTACCCGCGCAAACTAAAAGTTGGACGCCCGTAGGATGGATCATGGCCGCCGCCGCGCTCATGGCCTTTTCCGCTCTCTTGATCACGTATCGCCCGCAGTTGCCGCCGGCCCCGGCTTCAGCGCAGAATATGAACGCGCAATCCGCTACTTTACCGGCCGACGATCAGCAACTGGTGAGCCAGGTGTCCGAACGCGCGCCGGACGTGCGCAGCGCTTATGAAGACAGTTTGCGCGAGGTGAACGTCTACATCAGCGACGCGGAGCAGGCCGTGGCCAAGGATCCGGAGGACGCCGCGGCGCGGGAACGACTGGTGGATGCTTACCAGCAGAAAGAAATGCTGTACGAGATGGCAACAGCACGGTCGTTGCCGTAAAGGATAAGGATGAACTGGGGAGGACGTCCATGAACCAACATGCTTTGACCGGAATCGGTGCCGTCTCTATCCTTGCCTTGGGCACGGTCCAGGCCCTGGCCGCAGACACCCGCAAAGAAGTCCGGCTGGAGATCGCTCCCGGCGGCATGGTCAACGTGGTGAACAATACCGGTGCAGTCAGCATTCACGGAGGCACCGGACGCCAGGTGGTGGCAATTTACACAACCCATTCTTCCAAGATCGAAGTGGATCAGACCGCTACGCCGGACAAAGGCCGTATCGAGCTCCGCACCCACGCGCTCGGCGACCAGCACCCCACCAGCGACGAAGCCAGAGTGGACTTTGACATCACCGTCCCTGCGGGTTCGTCCGTCACCGTAAGTACGGCCACGGCCCCGATCACAGTGGAAGGCCTTAGTGGCGACGTCACGCTGTCCTCTGACACCGGCCAGATTACGGTCCGCAACGTGGCCAAGGCCCACGTGCATGTGCGCGGCGTCACCGCGCCCGTCAACCTCACGGACATCGTCAACGGCCACGTGGAAGTCACCTCTTCCGGCGGCGCCGTGCAGATGGTGAATGTCTCGGGAAGTAAAGTCAGCGTAGGCACGGCCAACGGCAACATTACTTACAGGGGCGATTGTTCCGGCGGCGGCTCTTACGAGTTCACCACCCATAGTGGAGCGATTGACGTGACGTTGCCCGAGTACGCCTCGGTAGATCTTTCCGCCCGCTCGGTGTCGGGAAGCGTGCAAAACGATTTTCCCCTGCAAGCCAAACCCCATTCTCCCTTCGTCCCTAAATCAGGGAGTTCCTTCGCAGGCACCTCAAACTCAGGTTTATCCTCGGTAGAGCTGCAGTCGTTCAGTGGTAAAATCCGCGTGAAGAAGCAGTAAAACGCGGCCGCGCCGCGTTGCTCGATGACCCAAAACGCGGTTATGCCCCGACCCATTCGAAGCCAGCGTGTGTTTTTGATCGGATTCATGGGCGCAGGCAAAACCAGCGCCGGCCAGGCGCTGGCGGACCGCTTGGGCTGGACGTTTCAGGATTTGGACCAGGTCATCGAACGCCGCGCCGGCCAGTCCGTTGCCGGCATTTTCGCGGCGCAGGGGGAAACCGGATTTCGCAGGATGGAGAGCGAAGCTTTGCAGGAATTGCTCTCACAACCGCTCGACGCCACGCGCGGCATGATCGTGGCGCTGGGCGGAGGAGCATTTGTCCAGCCGGAAAACCGCGCGGTGCTGCAGAAAGCAGGCGCCGCCGCCGTAACGATCCTGCTGGAAGCGCCGCTCGATGAACTTCGCCGGCGCTGCGCGCGGGACAACGCGGGCGACACGCGTCCCCTGGCCCGCGACGCCCAAAAGTTCGCGGCGCTGTTGGCCCAGCGCCGCAAAGATTATGAACGCGCCCAGCTCCACGTAGACACCATGGGCAAATCCGTGGAGGAAGTTGCAGTTGAGATCGAACGCGTTCTTCGAGACGTCATTCAGCCGGAGGTAGAGCAGTGAGGGCAATCATGAAAAAAGGGACTCTGTTAGCCACGGTGCTGGTAGCGGCAACCTGGCTCCACGCAGGCGATAAAGACAAGCCTGCTGCCAAACTGGAAAACAAGGTTGTGGACTCAGGCAGTTTCGGCATTTACGCGGATGGCAAACGCATTGGCACGGAGACCTTTAAGATTGAGCAGCGGCCCGATTTCAGCATCGCCACCGCGGAAATCAAAGTGGACGACGGGACGACCAAAGCCACCCAGACCTCTGAGATGCAGGTCGCTCCCAACGGAGACCTTCATTCCTATATTTGGCGTGGCGTCGCCCCGGTAAAGGAAGAATCTACCGTGGAGCCCAAGGAGGACATGCTGACGGAACACATCGTCGATGCCGACCTGAAGAAGCACAACGTTCCCCACTTGCTTCCTCTTTCCACGGCTATTCTCGACGACAACTTTTTCTCTCATCGCGAGATTCTTCTGTGGCGCTACCTGACAACAGGATGCCACGCCCGCCAGGACAAGCAGCTCGAATGTGGACCCAGCCAATTCGGCATCCTTGTGCCCCGCCAGCACCAGGCTGAGAGCGTGACCATGGAGCTGGCCGGGACGGAAAAAACCACGGTGAAAGGCACAGTCCGCGAACTCAACAAAGTCATACTGAAGGTCGCCGACCCGCAGCAACTCGTCGTGATGAACCAGAAAGAATCAGAGCCTGGACAGTGGTTGCTCTGGGTGGACGACAACTATAAGGTGATAAAAATCACCGTGTCCGGAACCAACATCGAGGTGGTGAGAGACTGAGGGAGAATTGGGTAATTTGGTAATTTGGTAAGTGGGTAACTTGAAGCAGTCCCCAGAGGTTCTCTTCAATTACCCAATTACCAAATTACGAAATTACCAATTTTCTTGACCCGTTGTCCCCAGCAACGCCCTCCCCCAGGTCCATGCTGTTTTATGAAAAACCATCGCTCTGACATTCTTTTTTTCTTCGGCGTCCTGCTCGTGCTGTGGACTGCCTACGCGGTACGTGACGTGCTGATGCTGATTTATGTAAGCGCACTGTTCGCCGTGGTGATCTCGCCGGCCATCGGCGCCGTGCAGAGACTGAAGATCGGCAATTGGCGTCCCGGGCGCGGGTTCGCCATCATCTTTTTGTTCCTGATGATCGCCCTGGCCGCGTCGCTGTTTATGGCTTTCGCTTTCCCGCCTGTCTATCGGGATGCACACCAGTTCGCCGCTGACTGGCCCAGGCACCTGGCTTCGCTGAGCGAGAACATCCGCAATCTCCCCTTCGGCACCAGGATCGACGCTGCAGGCCTTGAAAAGTACGCCACGCAGATTGTCGGCGGCGCGGGCGGTCTGTTCCTGAACCTGGCCGGCGGAATCTTCGGCCTCTTCACTTGCATCTTGCTGACGGTTTATTTCATTCTGGATGGCAAACGCGTCTTTCAGTGGATGGTCTCGATGTTTCCGCTGAGCGAGCAGCCTCGGCTGTCTGCGACGCTGCAGCGCTCCGAGCACCGCATGCGCAATTGGCTGATCGGCCAGGCGCTCCTTATGGCTTGTCTTGGTTTGTGCAGCCTCGGCGCCTACTACTTCTTGCATCTGCGATATTTCTACGTGCTGGCTATGTTCGCGGGTATCGCCAACATCGTTCCCATCGCCGGGCCGGTCAGCGCGGTCATTGTCTCCTCCACCGTGGCTGCCCTCGATTCGCCCGAAAAAGTCCTTGGCGTGATTCTCTTCCACACCGTCTACGTGCAATTTGAGAGCGCCTTCCTCTCACCGCGCGTAATGCGCTCCACGCTGCAACTGTCGCCCCTGGCAGTGATCATCGCCCTTTCGCTCGGCGGCTCCCTCGCGGGAGTTCTCGGCGCGCTTGTGTCGGTACCTACCGCCGCCCTGGTTGCGGTGTTCGCGGATGAGTATCTGGTGAAGAAGAAGAGTGAAGGCGCACTCGCCGCTTCGGAAGGCAGTTAGCAGTTGGCAATTAGTAGCTAAAGCTGACCCAAACGAACCATCGAAGTCCAGCCTTAGCTGTGCTAATTGCTATTTGCTAATTGCTAACTGCTTCTTCATCCCTCGATGCGGTCTCTCGCGAACGAATGTTAGAATCTATAACTTAGGCATCCCATGAACAAGAAGACTCCAGTTGGCATTCTCGGCGCGACCGGGACTGTTGGGCAGCGGTTTATCCAGCTGCTCGAGCAACATCCCTGGTTTGAAGTGGCATGGCTGGCGGCCTCGGACCGCTCGGCCGGAAAGAGCTACGCCGACGCCGCCAAGTGGAACTTGAGCACACCGCTGCCGGAGCGGATCGCGCGCATGGCGGTCTCACCCTCGGCTCCGGACGGGAACATGCCCAAGCTGATCTTTGCCGCGCTCGACGCTACAGCCGCCAAGGAAATCGAACCGGCGTTTGCGGCCGCAGGTCATGTGGTGGTTTCCAACTCCAGCGCGTTTCGCATGACCGAAGATGTCCCGCTCGTGGTTCCTGAAGTCAACGGCGACCACATCCAGCTGGTCAAACATCAGCAGTGGTACAAAGACCGCGGCGGATTCATGGTCACGAATCCCAACTGCTCGGCCATCGGGCTGGTCATGGCCCTGGCGCCGCTCCATCATCGCTTCGGCGTGGACAAGGTCATCGTCGTCACCATGCAGGCGGTCAGCGGGGCAGGCTATCCCGGTGTGCCGTCGCTCGACATTCTGGGCAACGTGGTTCCCTACATCGCCAATGAAGAGCCGAAGATGGAAGCCGAGACGCGCAAGCTGCTGGGATCGCTCAAGGGGGCGAGCGTCGTCCCCGCAGACCTGGTGATGAGCGCGCACTGCAACCGCGTAGCCGTGGAAGACGGCCACATGGAATCAGTTTCCATCAAGCTGCGCAAGCCGGCGCAGGCTGAAGAGATTATCGCCGCGTGGAACGAATTCCGTTGCCTGCCGCAGAAGCTCAAGCTGCCCACCGCTCCCGAACAGCCGGTGATTTACGATCCCGCGCCGGACCGTCCGCAACCGCGTCTGGACCGCGACCGCGGTCGCGGCATGTCCGCCGTGGTGGGACGTTTGCGTCCCTGCAACGTCTTCGACTGGAAGTTCACCGTGCTGTCACATAACACCATCCGCGGCGCCGCCGGCGCGGCCGTTTTGAACGGGGAATTGCTCAAAGCGCAGGGATATCTGGGCTGATGAGCCTAGTGCGCAAGTCTCGAAGCGGAGTCATTAGCGTGATTGCCGCGCTTGGGGCCGTTGCTCTGTTTTGGTTGATCTACCTTCCTCGCAGCGAAGCGTACAAAACCTATCGGGTGGAGGCCGACCTCAAGAAGACCTTGAAAACTATTCAGCCGCCTGACGGGGCCGAGCTAGTCAACACCGACTCCCAACATGTTGGACCCGTGTCATCTGTGATGGGAATTTATTTTTCGAACTCAAAAATCGAAACGTTACGCGCGCATTACATGCGGGAGTTCGTTCGCCGGGGATTTGTTCTTAAGGCTGAGGATAATTCAGAAACCCCAACAACCCTGCATTTTTGCCGGCCGGACTGCGACGCACAGCTCGTCTTTACCAAACTGAAAGATCAATCTGCCTTATACATGATAAGTCTTTACCCGAGAGGGAAAACGTGCTGACGCAGCTGCTTAAGCCGGCAAGCTCTTACCGCGTTCCGGCACGAGTCCACTCGAGCGCTGCCGCTTGTCGCCCTGCTGTAGACACAATGCTGCATGAGAAAATCGCTGGCGCAGCCGTGCTGAAACCGGGTTTCCTCCGTGCCCCCGTGCCTCCGTGGTTGGTTTTCTCCGGGGTGCCACGATGATCGTGATGAAATTCGGCGGCACCTCGGTACAAGACGCGAAAGCCATTGACCGCGTCGCCGCCATCGTCCGCGAGCGGCAGACTCAGCATCCTGTCGTGGTGGTGAGCGCGCTGGCCAAGATTACTGACCAGCTTCTGGCTATGGCCGCGGCCGCCGGCGCCGGGCAGCGCGAAAAAGCCCTGGAACTCGCCCGTGGCGCGCGTGAGCGCCATTACAACACCGCGGCCGACCTGCTGGGCACACACTCGTTCGAGCAGATCGCGCCTGAACTCGAAGCCGACTTCGACAGCCTGGACGAGCTTCTGCGCGGCGTGGTGGCCGTGGGCGAGCTGACGCTGCGCACTACCGACGCGATTGCCGGCTTCGGCGAGCGCGTCTCTTCGAAGATCGTGGCCGCGGCTTTTTCGCAGCGCAAGATCGAAGCCGCTCACGTGGACTCGCGCCGGTGCATCGTCACCGACACCACGTTCGGCAAAGCGGTCCCCCATTTTGAAGAGACCGATGCGCGGCTCAAGGAAGTGATCCAGCCGCAGCTCGAACGCGGACACGTTCCGGTGATGGGCGGTTTCATCGCGGCCACGCGCGAAGGCATATCCACCACGCTCGGGCGGGGCGGCTCAGACTTCAGCGCCGCCATCGTGGGCGCCGGCTTGAACGCCGAGCGCATCGAAATCTGGACCGACGTCGACGGCATGTTGACAACCGATCCCTCGCTCTGCCAGCAAGCGCGGCGCATCAAGACCATCTCGTTCGAGGAAGCCGCCGAGCTCGCCTACTTCGGCGCCAAGGTGCTGCACCCTGCAACGCTGCTGCCGGCCATTCAGAAAAACATTCCCGTGCTCATTCTGAATTCACAAAACCCGAAGTGCGAAGGCACACGAATAACTTCGACCGCTCCCAAGAGTGGAAATATCTTCAAGGCCATCGCAGCTAAGAAGCGCATCACGGTAGTGGATGTAGTAGCTACGCGCATGCTCATGGCCCACGGATTCCTGAAGAGCATCTTTGAGGTTTTCGCCAACCACCGTTGCCCGGTGGACATGGTTTCGACTTCCGAGGTCAGCGTGTCTGTGACCGTGGATTCAAACGAATCCATCGCCGCCATCGCCGCCGACCTGGCCCGCCTGGCAGACGTGAAGTACGAAGGCCGCAAAGCCATCGTCTGCCTGGTTGGTGAAAACATCCGCAACACGCCGGGAATCGCCGCCAAAGTGTTTTCTGCGATTGAGGACGTGAACATCCGCATGATTTCCCAGGGGGCATCGGAGATCAACATCAGCTTCGTGATCGATGAAGCGGATGTGCCCAACGTGGTCGCGCGGCTGCACCAGGTTTTCTTTTCGGAAGTCGATCCCCAGGTGTTTGCGTAGTCCTAAAACCCACCACGGAGACACTGAGGAAGCAGATGCAAGGAGCCGCAGATGGGCGCAGAAGAACGCAGATCAACTGCGAAAGCAAGCGTAAGGTTCGGCCGAATGGAACACGGCGCAATATCTGCGTTCGTCTGCGTGAATCTGCGGCGACCTGTGTCTTTTCTTCGTGCTCCGTGTCTCCGTGGTAGGTTGTTCTTTATGGGAGGCGCAGCATGAAGCTGCTTGTTCTTGGCCAGGGCAAGACCGGCGCGCTGGTGGCTGAAGTCGCCAAAGAGCGCGGCCATGAAGTCCGCTCGCTGGGCAGCAAGGAAAACCAGGACGGGCGCGCTTTAACGCGCGAACTGCTGGAGCAAACGGACGCCGTCATCGACTTCACGACGCCGCTGGCGGTGGTGCCCAACATCATCCACTGCGCGGAAGCCCATGTTCCCGTCGTGGTCGGCACCACCGGCTGGTATCAGCACCTGGAGAAGGTCCGCGAGCTGATCCAGGAACGCAAGACCGGGCTCCTCTACGGCTCGAACTTTTCCATTGGCATGAACTTTTTCTTCAAAGCCATACGGGCCATCGCGCCGGTCCTCAAGCAGGATTACCGTGGCAACATCGTGGAGCGCCACCACGTCCACAAGAAAGACGCGCCGTCAGGAACCGCCGTGACTCTGCAAAAGATTCTCGAATCGTCGTCCGGGGTGAAAGTTGAGATCGCGTCCGTGCGCGAAGGCGAAACCGTGGGCATGCACCTGGTGATGCTCGACTCCGCCAACGACACCATCCTGCTCACTCACGACGCTAAATCTCGCCTGGGCTTCGCTGCCGGTGCTGTCCGCGCCGCTGAATGGATCAAGGGACGAACGGGATTGTGGGAGTTTCCGGAGATTGTTGATCAACTCTAGTCTTGTCTGGAAATCGGGCTTCGCCGCAGCGAAGCCCGATTTACATTTTGCTTTGAGTTGGAACATCAGGCCGCTGCCCGAGCTGCTGCATCCTTCTTAGCTACGACCGGTGCGGTTGCCCGGCTGGCAATCTGGATGGCCATTTGCAACACCGCGGCCCGTAACGTGCCTTCCTGCATGATGTTCCCAATCACGTTGAGCTCGCCGGCAACAGCGAACGCAAACGGTGATGGGCCGGGAATAGGATGATGAGGCACGTTGCCACAAACGAAATCAATCTCGTCAGAGATTGCCTGATCCAGGCGCGCCGTCATCTCGACGCCCTGGTCTTTGGGCAAGCGCGAGGTCACGTCCCGCACTGCCAGCTGGAACACAAACAATGAGGTCATGCTGCGCGGCGGCAATGGCTGGGGATTCAATTCGGAAGTTATGCCAGTGCGCAGAAAATTAGCTATATCCACGGGCCCGGGATCGGGCGGTCCGATGTGGAGCGGACGCTGCAACATGTAAGCGAGCAGGGGATGCGGAGTGGGTGTCCCGCTGCCCAGAAAGGGATTGTTGATGAGCGATTTAACGAGCTCTTCCCATGATCCGAAGTAGGGAGGAACATACGTCGTAGTCATAAGCAGTTCTCCTTTCGGTTTGTGAGGGAACGGAACCCGATGTCTGGAGAGGCTGGATAGGAACCCCAGAACTTAAAGGATTCCGTTGAGGACTACCACCATACGCGCGAGCGGAGAAGCTGGACAAGCTGCTCTCCGTTAAAATTTACCTTAGGATTTTGTTATTCTGGACCACTATGAAACTTCACGGTTGCGGCACCGCTCTTATCACCCCGTTCAAACAGGACCAGAGCATCGACGAGAAGGCGTTGCGTCAGCTGGTCGAGTGGCAAATTACCTCCGGCATTCATTTTCTCGTTCCTTGCGGGACCACGGGCGAGACGCCGACGCTGAGCAAAGCGGAGTGGCTGCGCGTGATCGATATCACCATTGAAGTCGCCGGCGGACGCGTACCGATCGTGGCCGGGGCCACATCGAACTCCACCGCCGATGCGGTCGAGAAAGCCGAAGAGCTGGGCCGCCGCAAGGGCGTGGACGCCATCCTGACGGCGTCGCCCTACTACAACAAGCCCACGCAGGAAGGCCAGTACCAGCACTTCAAAGCCATCGCGGAAGCCGTGGACAAACCGCTGATGCTGTACAGCGTCCAGAGCCGGACCGGCGTGAACATCGAGCCGGCGACGCTGGGCCGCCTGGCGAAGATTCCCAACATCATCGCTGTGAAAGAAGCCAGCGGAAACATCTCCCAAATCTCGGAGGTCTTCAGCCACGTGCCGGAAAGCTTTCTTGTCTTCTCCGGTGATGATGCCGTGACCCTACCGGTGATCTCGTTGGGCGGCGTAGGCATCATCTCGGTCTGCTCGAACGAAGTACCCAAAGAGATGTCGGATCTCACCGCCGCAGCGCTGAACAACGACTGGAAGAAAGCCCGCGCTCTGCACAGGAAGTTCGTTCGCTTGATGCAGGCCAACTTTATCGAATCCAACCCCATGCCGGTGAAAGCCGTGCTGGCCATGATGGGACGCATCGAAGAAGTCTACCGGCTGCCCATGGTGCCGATGCGAAAAGAGACTCGCGACAAGTTGCAGCAGGTGGCGGCCGAGGCAGGCTTGCTCAGCGCCTACGCCTCGGTCTCGGATTTCTGACCATCGCGCCGACGTACCTGGTCTCACCGGCCGCCATCACGCTTGGTGAACCAGATGCATTTCCTCCAGCGCTCTGATCTCAGCCGTGCGCGCGACTGAATCCGCGACCCAGCCAACAATGAGTAGCGCCGGCGCCGGCTGAGCAGAGATTCCGGACAACTGTTGCACGGTGCTGGCCAGCACCGTCTGGTTGTTGCGGCTGGCGCGCGAAACAATTACGCACGGCGTCTCGGCGTTGAGGCCGGCAGCGCAAAGCTCAGCGGAGATACTTCCGTATTCGCTGCCGGGCATATAGATCACAATGGTTGCGCCCGAGGCCGCCAGCGCGCGCCAGTTGAGAGGTGGCTGGCCAGCCAGGCGGCTGTAGGTAACAAAGAGTAGAGCCGGCGCGACCCCACGCTTGGTCAACGGAACCTGCGCGGCCGCGGCAGCGCCCAGGGCTGCGGTGATCCCGGGAACCACTTCAAACTGAGTCCCCGCGGCGCGGAGAGCGGCCATTTCCTCCTCGGCACGGCCGAAGATCATAGGATCACCGCCCTTGAGTCTGACCACGGTTTGTCCAGCCGAAGCGTACGCCACCATCAGGGCGCTGATCTGGTCCTGGCTGACTCTTTTGAAGTCGCATCTCTTGCCCACGTTCACGACGCGGGCCGCCGGGCGCACCAGCGCGAGGATTGCAGGAGAGACCAGTTCATCGTGCAACACGACGTCGGCCAGACGCAGGATGCGCAGCGCTTTCAGCGTCAGCAACTCGGGATCGCCCGGGCCCGCGCCTACGAGGTAAACGCGTCCTGTCATGCGGAACCTTGCGCGGGTCTTTTCCGGCGCCTGAATTCACTGAAGGCTTCGCGGCTGGCCAGCCTGTGCAGCAGAAGCAGCCGTCGGGCACGGTGCATGGGCCGTCGCAGCAGCTCGCGTCGCGCTCGAGCCAATTCCTCAAGCCAGGCTTCGTATTCCATTTCGAAATGCTGTTCCAGCTCCTGCCGGATTCGCTGGGCCAGGGCCGGGCTTAAGCCTCCGGTTGAAACGGCGATCTGCAACTGCCCGCGCCGCACTACGGCCGGGTAATAGAAGTCGCAGCGTTCAGGATCGTCGACAACGTTGCAAAGAACGCCCAGGCCCACGGCTTCCCGGAAGACGAAATCATTGGTCTCGCGGGAGGAAGTGGCAACAACGGCCAGGAAAATACCAACCAGGTCGGCAGGACGAAAATCACGCGCCTCCCAAAGCACGTACCCACCTGCCGCCAATTGCCGCACACGCTCGCCGGCTTGCGGCGCAACCACCAGGACCTGCGCTCCGGCGTTCAGCAAGCTTTCGATCTTGGGCAAGGCGATCGTACCGGCGCCCACGACGAGGCAGCGGCGTCCGGCAAGTTTGAGGAACATGGGAAAAAGCGTGCTCATGGCGATCGTCAATGCACGTTCACACCGCGTCAGCCTGGGAGTGAACCGTGGCCGGCACGCGTTCTGGTATTTCGACCTCGTCTTCTACTACGATCAATTTCGGTTTTGCCGCATACGTCAGATACAAAGCCGCGCCGGTGCAGAGCGCGCCCGAGAGCATGTTGCCCAACGTTACCGGAAGCTGGTTCCAGAACCACCACTGGCTCAGGGAGACCGGCGCTCCCAGCATCATGCCGGCAGGGATCAGGAACATATTGACGACGGAGTGTTCGTATCCGAGGGCGAAGAAAATCATGATGGGCAGCCACATGGCGGCGATCTTGCCAAGCGTCGAGCGGGAGGCCAGCGCCAGCATAGCGCCCAGCGTAACCATCCAGTTGCACAGGAATCCCTTGACCAGCGCCAAGCCCCATCCCTTGCCGCCCATCGCCATGTAGGCGAGGGTCTTCTTCTGCGCCAGCTGGCGCACCTGATCGCCCAAGGGGCCGCCGTTCGAGGTGCCGAAGTTGGTGACAGCCAGATAGAACAGAAACGCAAAGAGAACGCTGCCGATCAGGTTTGCCAGATAGACCCATCCCCAGTTGCGAAGCAGCTTGCCCCAACTGACCTGCGAGCTCAGCACAGCGGCGGGCAGCAACGCAAAGTTGCCGGTCACCAGTTCAAAGCCGAGCAATACAAGGATGACAAAGCCCGCGGGAAACAGAGCCGCGCCCACAATAGGCGGCAGATTCTGGCCAAGAACCACCAAGACCAACGCAGTCGCGTAGCCGAGCAACACGCCGGCCAGCGTCCCGCGCAGCAACATGTCGCGTATGGGGAGAGCCGCTTTACGTTTGCCCAGCTCCACAGCATCGGCCATCAATTCGGGGGGACTCACGTAGTCCATCTATGCACCTCCTAAGGATTCGCTACCGGCTGCCGGTGCGACGGCCGAGTGCTGAAGAGAACTGGGCGGAAGGCCTTCGATGGAGACCAGGCCTGCGGAAACCGGCAAGTCCAGCGCCGCGCCGGCATGTTCTACGGGCTGGGTGGAGCGCATCTTTTCGACCAATGCCGCCACCACGTCCACCAGGTGTTCATCACAAGGCACAGCCTCCAGAATCTCGGTTCCGGCGACGGCGCCTCGTCCCGTCCGGCCACCGCTGTAGATGGCCACAGCGTCCACGAGTTTGCCGCCAACATTGATCTTCATTCCACGCAAGCCGATGTCCGCGGCTTGATGGTTGCCACAGCCTGCGGGACATCCCGACCAGTGGATGGAGACAGCGCGGCCCTTCCTGCCCAAGCGCTGCTCCAACGCCCGCGAGAGCTCGACCGAGAGCTTTTTGGTTTCGACCTGAGCCAGGTTGCAGAAGTCCGTGCCCGTGCAAGCGACCATCCTGCGGAAAAACGGGGAGGGATTGCTGGAGAACTTTTCGAGCAGCGGCTCCCGCAGCAGCCATTCGAGCTTCGCTTCCGGCACATTGGGGATGATTGCGTTCTGCGACGTGGTGAGCCGAATCTGGCTGTTGCCGTAGTGCTCGGCCAGGCGGGCCAGCTCTTCCATCTCGTCGGGGTTCAACCTTCCGGTAGGAATCGAGAGGCCGACCGCCGCCAAACCAGTTTGGTTTTGCAAGGTCACGCCCAGATGGTCTGCGTGTGACGCGGAGCGCGCGTCTTCGCCGGCGGTCTCCAGTTGCCGGCCGAACCTGGATTCGAGTTCGCGTCGCAGCCGCTCCAACCCCCAATCTTCGATCAAGAACGCCAGCCGGCACTTGGAGCGGGCTTCGCGTGGCCCGTGGTCGCGATAAATGAGCACCAGCTCCCGCGCCAACGCAACGGCGTCGCAGGGATCAACAAACACATCGAGAGGTGACGCGATGGTGAAACCGCCCGACCCCATCTTGCCGCCCACCAGTACGTTGAAGCCGGCGCGTCCATTCTTCCGCGCAGGGATGAGCGCGATATCCTGCGATTCCGTGTGCGTGCAGTTGTCCGGACAGCCGGTGATGGTGATATTGAATTTTCTAGGCAGATTGGTGAATTCCGGATTGCCTTCCGGCCCAACCAGCAACCGGTCGAGCGCAAAAACTACGGGCGATGCATCCAGGATTTCATTGGGTAAGAGCCCGGCGAGAGCGCAGCCATTGATGTTACGGACGTTGTCGATCCCGGTCTGCAGGCTGTGCAGGTCAACGCCGCGCAGTTTTTCCCAGATCTCGGGCACGCTCTCCATGCCAAAACCGCGAAGTTCGATCTGCTGGCGGGTGGTGATGTCGAGCAGGCAGTTGCCGAGCCGTCGCGAAAGATCGGCGATGGCACGCAGTTGCCGGGCGGTGGCAAACCCGTTCGGCATGCGCAGACGCATCATGAATCTGCCGGGCGTGGGATTGCGGAAGAAGATGCCTACCCACTTCAGGAGTTCCTTGTCTGCCCTGGTGAGCGATGGCCAGCCCTGGCTCACGAGCCGGGGCAGGTCTTCGCGGATGAGCAATCCGTCGCCGCCTTTTGACTGCTTGTATCCTTCAACCGCGTTCATCCGTAGGCCCCCAATCGAAGATGAAGTTCTCGCAACACGGGCACAGCATGCCTGGTGTCGACACAGTTTCGGTGCGCCCGAAAAGCGTCTATGACAAGCTTCTGTTGTTTGTTGAACGCCACGTCGCGGTGGCAGCGGAAAAGGACCTCGGCTTCCGCAATTCAGAGAGAGAGACTTCTTGGTCTCTCGTCGACCATCCTGCGTCCAGCGAGTCAACAAGTCAAATGCAAAATTTCTATCAACGACAGAAGTCTTTTTTATGCCGATGCAGCGCGGCATGCGTTTAAGATCACGCCTACACATCGCGGAAGCAATTGTGCCGTGCTCCAGACGCAATCACGTTCGTGAATCGATGTTCGGCCGTTGAGGTGTCCGCCTGATGAACGAGTCTTTGCAAACGTTAAATCCGGGGAAGCAATCGGGCGTGGACATTTTGCACGAAATTGGCAGCCGTATGGCCGCCGGTTCGCTGCCCGAAGTCCTGGACCGGATCATCACGCTGGTGCTGAGCGAGATCGAGTGCGACTCGTGCTTCATCTACATTCTGGAAGGCAATGAACTGGTGCTTCGCGCATCCAAGAACGAACACGCCGAGCTCGTCGGCCGGCTTAAATTGCGCGTGGGACAGGGCATCACCGGCTGGACGGCAGAACATCACGAACCGGCGGCGCTAGCGGAGAATGCCTCGCACGATCCGCGCTTCAAGTTTTTCAGCGAATTGCCGGAAGACTCCTATGAGGCGTTTCTCTCCGTGCCGATCTTGTGCCGCGGCCGGGTGGTAGGCGTGATTAATCTGCAGCATCGCCTGCCGTACCATCACACCACGCGCGAAGTGAAATTGATCAGCACGATTGGCTTTCTGGTGGGCGCGGAGGTTGAACTGGCGCGCCTGGAGAGCCGAGTGGCTGAGCTTGCCGAGCAACTCGGCACAAGGAAGGTAGTGGAGCGGGCCAAAGGAATTCTCCAGCGCGAACTGGGAGTTGCCGAGATGGAAGCCTATCGCACTCTGCAGCAACAGAGCCGGCAGTTGCGCAAGCCGATGAAGGAGCTGGCCGAGGCCATCGTGATTTGTGAAGAGCTCTGGCGGAACCGGCAGGAGCCAAAGCCGCAGCTCGCGGATAGCAAAAAGGGCACGGAGGTTTGAGGGGGCAGTGCCGCTACAGCGATGACCCGCTGGGCCCCAGCACGATCTTGCCGATCACGCCTCCCTTCTCGAGCAACTCTTGCGCCTGTCTCGCCTGGGCAAGAGGAAACCGCTGAGCGACAATTGGCTTGATTTTTTGCTGTTGAAGGAGCTCAAGCAGGGTGATCAGATCCTGCCGAAACAATGCTGGTTTCAGCCTCTTCAGCGTCTGGATGCTGTAGGGTACCATCCGCTTCCGGCCAGGGAGAAACCAGTTGCGAGTAATGTATAGCCCGAGAATGGCGGCTTCACGAAAGCGATGACGACGGCCTGAACCACCTGAAGCCAATCGTCCCTCACGTAGCTTTGCAGTGAAGCCGTAAACCACGACCACGCCGCCAGGACGGAGAGTCTCGCGGGAACGCCAGAGGTTGCTGCCACCGATGCCGTCAAAGACAACATCTACACCCCCGCTGGTGAGGCGGTGGATTTCTTTCACGAAGTCCTGATTTTGGTAATCAATTGGGATACCGCCCAAACTGGAAACAGCAGGTGCCCCGCGCGATGAACAAGTTCCGTACATCTCGAGGTCTGCGAGGCGCCCCAGCTGTAATAGCGCGGTGCCCACCCCGCCTGCAGCGCCATGAATCAACACGCTCTGACCCGGCTTAACCTTGGCGGAGACATGCAACATCTGATACGCCGTGATGTAATTCAGCACCAGGCTCACGGCCTCGGCGGCGTCCAACCCGGACGGCACCGGAACCACTTCATGTTGCGGCAAGCAGACGAACTCCGCGTAAGCACCGCTGATCGGCATCGCGGCCACGATCTGGCCGGGTTCGATCCCAGAGACGCCGTCGCCGAGCCGATCCACTACGCCAACAAGATCCCACCCCGGCGTGAAGGGCACCCGCGGCGTCTCGGGATGAACGCCCTGGCGCGCCAAGACATCGGGCAAGGCGACGCCTGCGGCGAGCACTTTCACCCGTACTTCACCGTTCTTGGGCTCGGGGCAGTCTTCTTCCATCACCTGAAGTGCATCGGGCCCGCCGTAGTGAGTAACGATGATTCGCGTGTGTCTCACGAACCTCTTGCTCCCTTGTGCCAGCACGCAGTGCTGGTCATTCAAGCCTGTTGAGCAAACTCTTTTGGGGTTGACCCGGACAATACCGGGGACCTGATCGGTCTTAAGATGAAGCGCCAGCGGCGAATTCGTGCCGCGCTGTCTTTATTCTAAAGAATTCTTCTTGCATGTACAGCTCTTTTCTATGCAATGCCGTGTGTGAATAGTAGGTCAGTTTGACCGAGAACCATGTGGCACCGGCACCCTCGCCGGTGGAGCTGGCGCCCAAGAACAGCCACAGGAGATGCCGGCTGTGCACATGCGTTCATGGAGAATCCGAACTGTACCGCTACCGGCGTGAGACAGACCCCTTGCCGCTACTTACATCGCAGGCGTATCCTATTCGCTGAAGAACGTCGATGGAGGGCGCAGATGCGATCGCGTTTCTCTTTCCCTGCTGTTTCCGGGTTATTTCTGCTGGCCGCAACCTTTGCTTCGGCCCAAGATATCTTTGTCACGCCTGTGCCCAACGCACCGTTCACGGGCGTCATCCACGTGGAACGATCCGTGGTGCAGCGTGACGGCTCGGTGAGAGATTTGCGGACGATCCGCGACATCGGTCGCGACAGCCGGGGTCGTATCTTCAACGAGTCCAGGACGCTGCTGCCGGCCTCGGATACGAGCACGCCCCAGGTCATGAGCGTTCTCCTGTACGATCCCCAGACCCGAACCTCAACCCATATCTTTCCCGCACAGCGAGTGTTCTCGACCGGCACCGTAAACCGCCCGCCGGAAACTCAGCCGCCGGCACTTCTCGATGGTTCGACTACCGGCAACTCCATCCCCCGCAACGACTTTACGAAACAGGAAGATCTGGGCAATCGCCAGATGGAGGGGCTGGCGGTGCATGGGGTTCGAGAGACGCAGACCATCCCGGCAGAGAACAGTCCGGCAGGCAAGGAGATCGTAGTCACGGATGAGTTCTGGTACTCCGCCGATCTTCGCATCAACATGCTCATCAAACATAGCGACCCGCGCACGGGATCGGTCACTATGACGGTGACTCAAGTCAAGCGTTCCGAGCCGGATCCTGCACTCCTAGAGATTCCAGAGGGTTACAAGCCGTTTGGAGCGCGAGCCGAAACCGGCGCCAAACAAGAAAGAAACCAGTAGATCGCTCCAGCGACGACATTCAGCGGCAACACGCTTCTGCCGCGCTATGACGCTTGAGGTGTTCTTCCGCTCCCCTTAGTTTCGTTGGGAAGGGGACGCTCATGAGTCATCGCTCGCCCATCAAGCTTTCACGCCGCAGATTCCTTCAGACCGGATTCATGTCGGGGGCCGCGCTCTATCTCTCCGGCTGCCTGGTCAAGAAGCCTCACTTCACGGCGGGAGCGCCCGCAGCGGCCGGCACGTCCGGCAGCCTCCACGTTAACGACATCCACTCGCAACTGAATGCCTCTCTGGTCAGCGAGATCGCCGTTCCCGGCTCCATCGACGAGTGCCAGAGCATAGTGCGCGAGGCAAAGAAGACCGCCAAAACGATCTCCATCGCCGGCGGCCGGCACTCCATGGGCGGGCAGCAGTTTGCCGACGACTCGCTATTGCTGGACACGCGCGGCATGAAGCGCGTGCTCGGCTTCGACCGCGAACGAGGCCTGCTCGACGTGGAGGCAGGCATCGAATGGCCGGAACTCATCCAATACTTGCGCAAAGAACAGGAGGGCCAGGCCTCTCAGTGGGCCATCGTGCAGAAGCAGACCGGGGCCGACAAGTTTACGCTGGGCGGCTCGTTGGCTTCCAACGTCCACGGCCGCGCCCTCAATCAGAAGCCGATGATCGCCAATGTGGAGTCGTTCACGCTTCTCGACCACGACGGTGAATTGCGTGAATGCAGCCGCGTAAAGAACCCGGAACTGTTTCGCCTGGCAATCGGCGGTTACGGACTGTTCGGCGTCATCGCTTCGGTCAAGCTGCGGCTACGCGACCGCGTCAAGGTGTGCCGGATCGTGGAGATTCGCGACCTTAAAGACATTCCAGACAGCTTCGAGCAGCGGATCCGCGATGGCTACCTGTACGGCGACTTCCAGTTCGCCACGGACAGCCAGCGCGACAGCTTTCTCCGGCGAGGGGTCTTCTCTTGTTACTTGCAGGTGCCTCAAGGCACACCCATCACCGAGAACCCTACGCGATTCAGCGCCGAGGACTGGGCTCGCCTGACGTACTACACGCACGTGTACAAGCGCCGCGCGTTTGAGATCTACACTGAGCGCTATCTGCAAACGTCGGGCCAGGTGTACTGGGCTGATTCGCAGCTCTTCGGCAACTACCTGGACAACTATCACGAGGAACTCGACCGGCAATTGCATGCCCGTGTCCCGGCGACCGAGATGATCACGGAGATCGACGTTCCGCGGCCGGCTTTGGTCGACTTCATGGAGGAAGCGCGCATTGCCTTGCGGCGCGAGAACGCCAACGTGATTTACGGAGTTGTCCGCCTGATTGAAAAGGATGACGAGAGCTTCCTTCCCTGGGCCAAGGACCGCTACGCATGCGTGGTCTTCAATCTTCACGTCACGCATGATCCGCAGGGCGTCGAGAACGCCGCCCGCGCTTTCCGCCTGCTGATCGATTTGGCGATCAAGCACAGCGGCAGCTACTACCTCACTTACCACCGGTTTGCTAATCGCAAGCAGGTGGAAGCTTGCTATCCACAGTTCCCGGAATTCCTGGCGGCCAAGCGCGAGTACGATCCGACAGAAGTCTTTCAGAGCAACTGGTACCGCTACTACCGGAAGATGTTCAGCTAAAAAAACGCGGCTGCGCTGTTTGGCGCAGCCGCCTTGCATCGCCTTCGGAATGCGGCCACCGGGAAGGAGTCCGTGGGACCCAGGGGCCGCCTTCCTTGAGCGTACGGCTCACGGAAACATCCCTCTTTCTCCTAGATCGTGTAGTGGGGGATTTCTTGCAGGATTTTTTGGAGATGTCAGATAGCCAGGAACCTGTTTTGCGTTATGAATCAGGGTTTCGAATTCGCAATCTTAGAGGCAATATTTGCCACTTCAGACTTCCGGGCTCAGCGCCGGAGGCGCGTTGAGAAGGTAGCCCCGGGGCGTGAGCCCTGGGAAGATCGCGAAGTGGTGACGAGCCCTGGAGGGGCGGCACAGATTTTTTCTCCAAATACCACGATTGAGTTGAGTGTGCCGCGCCTACGGCGCTCGACTCATCTCTCCACGGTCCCACCGCTCACGCGGTGGGCTACCCTCTCGGCGCGCCTCCGGCGCTGTTGTCGGCTGGATCCCAACGGGATGAATCGCCCGGTGGTTCTTAAAATCGCAACCGGGCCGAAACGAGAGCGCTATCGTTGAAAGTGGTCTAAGTCACTTGCCGCGGCTTTGAGTTTCCGGAAGCGTTGCCCCTCCCAGCTGATCGGCCGCCTTCACCACGCGGGCCAGGAAGTCCACCAGCGCCCACTTCTCGGAGAGCGAAACTTTGCGTTGTCCGTCCACGTGGATCATGTTCATCGCCGGGCTGATCAGCATGTCCTTGAGCTCCTGCGGCGGAACGTCTTTGGCCAGCCACTGGGTTTCCGATGCGGGGATCACGCTGTCACCCGCGCCGTGCAGCAAGTACACGGGCACACGCAGGCTGCTGACCTGGCTGTGCGGCGAGACGGCCTGCATCTCATCACTATGCCGCTGGATGGTCTGGAACAAGACCGGCTGGAGCTGGTCGCGGTGATGCAGGAGGAGGTCCAGTTCTTGCTGTCCAGCGGGGCTCATGGTTTGCTCGGCCTTCATGGCTTCTGCCGGCTGTTGCCACAGCCACTTCTGCAAGGCCTCGCGGGCGGCGGGCGTGTCTTGCGGCGAGAAGAAATCTTCCATATGAGAGTAGGCCAGCACCAGCACGCCGTACTCATGCGCTTGGAAGGCGAGCGAAGAACCGTCCGGCTGTTCGACGATGTTGGCAGCGAAGAACCGCGCCACACGAGTCATGTCATCATGCGCGCCCACGGCCACCACAAAACCGATGCTGTCCGCGTATTCGGGCTTGCTGGCCGCCAGCAAGGCCAGCCCTCCTGCGAAGCTCAGTCCCACGACGCCTGTTTTGGAAAGTCCCATCTTGTGATCGAGGACGACCGCAGCGTCTCCTATCACATCAACCGTACGCGGCGTCACCCGATAGTCCGCGAGATCCTGGAGCTCCGGCGTCATGATCTCGATGCCCGCGCCGGCCATATTGCGCGCGAAATTCACCAAGCGCGGTTCTTCCATCCCTGCGCGGTGGATGCCGTGCAACAACACGATTCCTCCCGGATGGCTTACCCCTTGAGGGCGGTAGAGGCGGAATCTGAGCGGCCCGTGTGGAGTCTCAGCCACTCCCTCTTCTTCTGTGAAGGGATGGCCGGCAAACTGCGCTGGGAAACCTTGCGCGTTATGATCTGCAAACTTGGCCAGAATGCCCATCGAGCGTAGATGGGCATCGCCAACGCGGCGCAAACCCACGCCGCCGAGTGTCAGAACCAGAAGGACAACGATGAGGCCGACGACACGTCTGGGAGTTCGTGATGGTGGCGAGGGCTGCGGTTTCTCCGGACCGCGCGCTGGGGCCGGTGATTGTCCTAGGGTTGCCACTAAATCTCCAGAATCACCGGCATGATCAACGGTCGCCGTGCCGTGGTTTTCACAATGAAGCGCTTCAGGTCCGCGCGGACCTTCTCTTTGATGATGCCGATATCGGCCTTCTCTTCCGGCGTGGATCCGTCGAGGGTGACGGTAATCAGGCGGCGGGCCTCGCGCATAAAACCGTCCTCGCTCCCTGCGGCAAACCCACGCATCACGATCTCCGGGATGGACTCCACGGTGCCCGTCAGCTTGTTGATAGCGATAATCGGCAGGACGAAGCCGTCTTCGCTCAGGTGACGCCGGTCTTTGATGACCAGATCCTCTACCACGTCGCTGCGCGAGCCGGAGTCGATGCAGATGCGCCCCACAGGAATCCGATCGGCCTTGCGAGCGCCCAGCTCGTCGAATTCCAGCACGTCGCCACTCTCCATCATCAGCACCTGGCCTACGGCGCCGTGCATGCTGCGTGCCAGGTCGGCGTGCAGCCGCATCTGACGGTACTCACCATGGATGGGAATCAGATACTTGGGCTTCACCAGGTTCATGACCAGCTTGAGCTCCTCCTGGCTGGCATGTCCGCTGACATGGACAGGCGGCGTTGAACCGTCTTCGTAGATCACGTCAGCCTCACGGCGGAAGAGATGGTCGATCATCCGGTAGATGCCTTTCTCGTTGCCGGGAATGATGCGCGAGGAGAGCACCACGGTGTCGCCGCTTTCGATCCTGGCGTGCTTGTGATTGTCCACCGCGGCGCGGGAGAGCGCGGACATGGGCTCGCCCTGCGTGCCGCTGATCAGCACACACACCTGGCGCGGAGAAAAATCCTTGATCTGTCCGGGATGAATCAGGGTGCCTTCCGGCACCTCAAGGTAGCCGAGGTCGAGGGCGATCTCCGTGGATTCCGACATCGAGCGCCCCACCAGGGCCACTTTGCGCTTGTACTCGCGCGCCATCTCGATGGCCAGCTTGATACGGTGGATCGACGATGAAAAGCACGAGATGAAGAGCCGCCGGTCGGCGCGGGCAAAGATTTCGTCAAACCGTCCACGCACCGCGCGCTCACTGGGCGTGTAGCCGCGGCGCTCGGCGTTCGTGGAATCCTGCAGCAGCGCCAGCACGTTACCCTCTTTGCCGTACTCGGCGAAGGTGTGCAGGTCGAAGAGGCGGTTGTCGGTCGGCGTGGGATCAACTTTGAAGTCGCCGGTATGGATCACAACGCCCAAGGGCGTGTGGATGGCCAGGGCCACGCAATCGACCAGGCTGTGCGTCACCTGAATGGGGTTAATGGTGAACGGCCCCAGGTTGAAGCGGTTGCCGGCGCGTATTTCACGCAGGTCAGCGTCCTCGAGCAGCTCATGCTCGTCCAACTTATTTTCGACCAGCGCCAGGGTGAACTCGGTGCCGAAGACGGGCACTTTCAGCTCGGAAAGGACCCAGGGCAGCCCTCCGATGTGATCCTCATGGCCGTGGGTCAGCACAATGCCGCGCACCTTGTCGCGGTGCTCGAGCAAGTAGGTGATGTCGGGGACAACAATGTCCACGCCCAGCAGCTCGGATTCAGGGAACATCAGCCCGGCGTCAATGACGATGATGTCATTGCCCCAACGCAGGGCCATGCAGTTCATTCCGAACTCGCCCAGGCCACCCAGGGGCGCCAGATGTAGTTTTCCGGAAGGCATGCAGCTTACTTTTGATGCTATCAGAGAAATTGCCCCGGAGAGCGTCAGGAAGCATTTGTGGCTGCGGCTCTTTGTTCGTGCTCGAGGACGCGCCTCTCTTGCCTGCCGAAGACGGTTCCCGTGATCCAGCCCCACGGTCCATTGAGACAAAACAAAATGCCCGTATATCCAACATAGGCCGCCGGGACTATAAAAGCGGCTATCGCCACAATGATTCCAATGCCGGCGAGTCCGGCGTAAATGATGATTGCATTGCGGGTGCATAGAGTTTCGTATGCATTCAATTCCAGCTCGTGCCGCTTCTTATAAGCGTATTGATACAACAGCGCAAACAACACGTACACGGCGACAGCTCCGGCACTATAAATCAGCCAGAGCAGGGAGATCTCACGATAGCTGTGGACCATCCTGTTGAGCTGTTCTCGCGGCACTGTTATGCCGCCAGAAAGGCCACCCACGGCGAGGGTAAACATGAACTTAAGCGGATAAACATAAAACAGGACGACAAAGATGAGGGCTGCTGTGAGCGTTATCGTGTAAACGGTTTGCAGTCCATAGCGGCGGGAGAACTTATAGTGGAAGTACCAAGTTTGGATCAAGATCGTGAAACAAACGGCAAAAGCAATAAAACCTTTCATGGCTGCGGCCAGTTCGGCGAATGTGCGGGGCACCTCGAGTGAGACCACCAGCAACGTCACGGCAAACGCGAATACCGCATCCGTGAACCCTTCGAGACGCGTGATCTCGCCGCCTCGCCAGCGAAAGTGCTTTTCCGGCGGGACCAGCTGGGTACCGATTTTGTCGTGCAACATGGCGAACTATTGTGCCACAGCGTCCAACGCCGTAGCGGACGGAGCTTCCTTGCCGAATTCGCCTTCCCACCGGGCGACCACGGCTGCGGCCAGGCAGTTGCCGAGGACATTGGTTGCGGTGCGGGCCATGTCCATGAGTTGGTCCACGGCAAAGAGCATCATGACCGGCCACATGGGCAGATGGAATGAATCCACGGTGCCAGAGAGAATCACCAACATGGCGCGAGGCACGCCGGCCACGCCTTTGCTCGTGAGCATGAGCGTGAGCATCATGACCAGTTGCTGGCCGAAACTGAGATGAATGCCAGCCGCCTGGGCCACGAAGATCGCCGCCATGGAGAGATACAGAGTGCTGCCGTCCAGGTTGAAGCTGTAGCCGGTGGGCAAGACAAACGCCACGATCTTTCGCGGAACGCCGAATGCGACCATCGTTTCCATGGCGCGGGGTAGCGCGGCCTCCGAGCTGGCCGTCGCAAAAGCGATCGAGACTGGCTCAACCACCGCTTTGAGAAAGCGCTTCACGGGAAGCCGCGCCAGCAGCATCACCGGCAGCAATACGCACAACAGAAAAACCAATAGCGCTGCGTAGAGCGTGGCCAAAAGGTGGGCCAGCGGGCGCAGCGCGTCAAAGCCCATCTTGGCAATGGCATAGGCCATGGCGCCGGCCACGCCGAAGGGCGCAAAGAGCATCACGATGTTGGTGAACTTGAACATTACTTGAGAGAGGCTCTCGCAAAACTCGAGCATCGGCCGGCGCTGGCTTTCGCTCAGGAGCGCCAAGGCGACCGCGAAAATGATGCTGAACACCACCACCTGCAGAACCTGGCCTTCGGCCACCGACTTGGCGATGTTCTCAGGGAAAACCTTCAGAATAATGTCGCTGGCTTTTTCCGGCGGGGCAGGCGGAGCCGTTGATGCGGTGATCTCCTGGCGAAGCACGCCGGCGCCCGCTTGTGAAATGTTGATGGCGGCCAGGCCAATGAACAGCGCCAACGTGGTGACCGCTTCAAAATAGATCAGCGCCTTGATACCCATGCGCCCCACTTGCTTGAGGTTGGCGTGTCCGGCCACGCCTACCACCAGGGTGCCAAAGATAAGCGGCGCAACGATCGTCTTGATCAGGCGAAGGAAGATTGTGCTGAGTACCTGCAATTGGATTGCGGCCTGAGGAAAATCGTGGCCGATCTCGATACCGGCGAACATGCCCACGATGATCCAGCTAGTCAGTGACCGGCGCACAAAGGCATAGGCAAGAAACGCCAGCGTAGAAGCCCGCCATGTGTTCAAGAGCACACCAGCAGACATAGGGACATGACCGTAACGTCCCAAGGCCCAGAGAACTGCGGTCAACCCAGCGAGGAGCAAAAATAAGAACAGAAACTTGCTCTGCGAATCAGAGATTTTCATTCAAGTCCTTGTGGCGATATCGTTCCGCCACGCTTCATCATTATTTCTTCTTGCCATACGCTGCCATATGTTTCGCTACCACTTGCGCGCACGATTCCACAAATCCTCGCTCTTGGGAGGCCTTGAAGGTGTCGACAAAATAGCTTTGGACGTCCATGGCTCCGGCCAGGCTGCCGCCAATGAAGATGGGAACTGCTATCTCAGATTTCACCATCGAGGAACCTGCAACATAGCGGACATCAGCCGCCACGTTGTCGACCACGATGGTCTTTCTCTCATGAGCGGCGGCCCCGCAAAGCCCCTGCCCGATCGGAAGACGAAGGCGGGGCTGGAAACTCCCGGCATAAGGCCCCAGGAACAGTACTTCGGGCTCTGCATCCTCTATGACACGGAAAACGACGTTGTTATAGCGTGGCACGGCGGCGTGAAGATGGTCGGCGACGCGTTGCATCACCGTCTTGGGATCGGCGGAAGACTTTGCCAGACCCTGCACCTCCCGCAATAACTCATCATGTGTTTTCACGGCACCAATTTAACGCAGTAGGTCCTCTAGCTCAATGGAAGTCTGTGTCTTGTCGTCGCGATATTTGACGATCACCGGCGTATAGAGCGAAAGACCCCACTCGGCGGCCTTGCCTTTCGCGACCGCGCGCGCCCCGGGGACCACCACTGCGTTCTCGGGGACAACCAGCGGCGCCTCGGAGCCGGAGCGATACACCTGTTCGCGCACGATGTCATACACCGGAGTGGCCCGGGTCAAGATCACGCCCGAGCCCAGCACCGCGCCCTGGCGGACCTGCGTGCCTTCGTACACGCCGCAGTTGCCGCCCACCAGGACATCGTCCTCAATAATGACCGGAGAAGCGTTGACCGGTTCCAACACTCCACCGATCTGCGCCGCCGCACTCAGGTGCACGCGTTTCCCCACCTGCGCGCACGAACCCACCAGCGCGTGAGAATCGATCATTGCGCCTTCGTCTACGTAGGCCCCCGCGTTCACGTACATCGGCGGCATGCAGATCACGCCGGGAGCGATGTACGCTCCGCTGCGGATGGACGATCCGCCTGGCACCACGCGTACCCGATCGGCGATGGCGAAGCGGCGCGCCGGGTAGGTGCTCTTGTCGACAAACGACAACGGACCCGCGCCGCTCATATCTTCTAATTCGCCCAGGCGAAAGCCGAGCAGGATGCCTTGCTTCACCCAGGCATTGACGCGCCACCGGCCATCATGCCGTTCCGCCGCGCGTACCTGGCCCTGGGTAAGGGCTTCTCGGAATTCGGCAAAGATCTTCCGAGCATCCATGGCGGGCTTACCCTCGAGCGGGCCCGCCGCATAAAGACGTTCGATATCAGCCTGTAACTTGTGCATCGTCGGAAGAAAGGTAGGCGGCTTTTCGGATTGGCGATCCTGTCCGAAATGACTGATTCAGGGGACCGTGCCGATGCGGAGTATAACTGCTAACAACGCCGACTGCCAACTTCGCTTTTGCATCACAGTAAGCAGCATGGACGATATGCAGATCCGGCCCCTTCTGGGCTCGACCCTAGCGCTGATGGCCCACCCTGACGATGAAGTAATCGTCTGTGGCGCGCTGTTGCAGCGTATGCAGCGGGCCGTCGTCGTCTTCGCCACCGACGGCGCTCCTCGCATCGAGGGTTTCTGGCAGAAATACGGGTCGCGCGAGGCTTATGCTGAAGTCCGCCGCAGGGAAGCGCGCCGCGCCCTGCGCACCGCCGGCGCCACCCCCATCTTTCTTTCCGACCTTGTGCCCGGCGGCGTCGCCGATCAGGAACTGTTCCGTACCCTGCCCGCGGCCATGGCCGCTCTCAAGAAAGTGATGGCGCAAGTGCGGCCGGAGTGCGTTCTGACGCTGGCTTACGAAGGCGGCCATCCGGACCACGACGCCGCCTGCTTCATGGCGTCCTTCATGGGACGACGCGCCCGGCTTCCGGTCTGGGAGAGCCCTCTCTACCATCGCAAGGCGGATGGCACCTGTGTCCTGCAAGCTTTTCCCGACTTGACGGGCGAAGAGGTTGAGTCGCGCAGCGAATGTAGCCAACTCGAAAACAAGATTGCCATGTTTCACACATACCAGTCTCAGGGCCTGCTCTTGGAAAGCTTTCGCCCTGATTACGAAATCTACCGGCCGCTCGCTGCATATGACTTCACCCGCCCGCCGCTCCCCTGGAAGTTGAATTACGAATGGTGGCAGTGGTCGATGACCGGTGCCGAAGTATCGGCGGCTTTCGCGGAATACTTGCGCAGGGAAGGAGGAAGTGGCCGGTGACCTGACAGTTTTCGACAATCAAGCTCAGAAAGCAAAGCTCTCTCTGAAATCCCGGACGGAATGAGGGATCCCTATCGCCGCGAGATATTGTGGCTGGCGTCATTTCAGGGAATAGGGATCTCTCGCTTCGCTCGAGATTTCAGAAAGAACAGTATGCGCATCCTTTACATCTCATATCCGCTCCTTACGGTCTCGCAAGACAGCGCCGGCGGGGCTGAACAGGTCCTGTGGACCTTGGAACGGGAAATGTCCCGCCGCGGCTTGACCACAACGGTCGCGGCTTCAGCGGGCTCGCGCGTCACTGGAGAACTCTTTCTAACCGGCGATCCCTGTTCCCGGCCCGATGATTTCGAGCGCCGCAATGGCGAACATCAAGAGAGAATCCTGGAATGGATCGGCCAGCCAGCGGACGCCGCGGCTTTCGACTTGGTGCACGATATGTCCGGCAGCTTCTGGCCGCGAGCAGAGGAGATCGATGTGCCCGTGCTGGCCACGTTGCATTTACCGCGGAATTTCTATTCCCCGCATCTCTTTGAAAACGTCCCCGCCAATGTGACGTTCAACTGCGTCTCCCAAACGCAAGCGCAGACGTTCGGTGACTTGAGTGCGCTGGCCGGCATCGTCATGAACGGCATTCCGCTCGACCGCTTCACACCCAATCTGGGTGCAGAAAAAAGAACCGGGCTGCTGTGGCTTGGCCGCGTCTGCGAGGAAAAGGCTCCCCATCTGGCCCTGGAGGTCGCTGCGCGAGCTCGCCTTCCTGTCACGCTGGCCGGCCAGGTTTATCCGTTCTCGTACCACCAGAAGTACTTCGAGAACGAAATCGCCCCGAGGTTGAAAGAGGTGACGAGCGCGAGTTTTCTTCCGTCGCCCTCATTACAAACGAAATTGCAACTGCTGCGTGAAGCGCAAACCGTGCTGATCACCAGCCAGGCGGAAGAAACCAGCTCGCTGGTGGCGATGGAAGCTGCGGCCTCCGGGACGCCGGTGATTGCTTTTGCACGCGGCGCACACCGGGAGATTGTCTGCCACGGCAAGACAGGATTTCTGGCCGCGGAAATCGATGACATGGTGCATGCCTTGCGGCGCCTTGGTGAAATCGATCCTGAAGTCTGTGTCCGCCACGCTCGCGAACATTTCTCTAGTGCAATGATGGCGGAGAGCTACGCCGCGCTGTACCAACGAGTCCTTTCAAGCAAGCTGAAGCTTGCGCCAGCCGAGACGTAAGGGATTATTGTGTAATTACGAGCGACGTGCTCCTTGGGTTGTGTGGCACAGGCACTCTTGCCTGTGCAAAAAGTATTCTTCTTAAGGAAGTAAGCACCGGCAAGAGTGCCGGTGCCACATGGGTTTGGTCATTCCAGTATTGACGCCTTGCCCCATGCTTGGCTCAGAATGAGAGGTCTCAACGGCCTGTTCCGCAAAGGCCTCCCGAGATGACAATCGCATCGCTCCCAGGTTTTAATAAGAGAACCACGAAGTCTGACAAGATCATGGTTACCCTCAAAGACCTTCAACATGCCCGCGCGCTGCTGCGCGGCGTTGCCGTGCGCACGCCGCTGGTGGAATGCAGGCTGGATGGCAACAGCATTTTTATCAAGCCAGAGAATCTCCAGCCTATCGGATCCTTCAAGCTGCGTGGCGCTTACAACAAGATTTATTCTCTCGCGCCTGAGGAGCGCCGCCGCGGCGTGGTGGCGCACTCCAGCGGTAATCATGCGCAAGGGGTGGCCTACGCGGCGCGCTCGCTGGACGTCAAGGCCATCATCGTGATGCCGCGCACTGCGCCCGCGGTGAAACTGGAAGCTACGCGCGCCCTGGGCGCGGAAGTCGTGCTCGTGGGTCCGGCCAGCGAAGAGCGCATCCGGAAAGCGGAAGAACTGGAGCGCGATCGCGGGCTGGTGCCGGTGCCTCCCTACAATGACGAGAAGATCATCGCCGGGCAAGGCACCGTCGGCTTGGAGATCCTTGACGACCTCGAGGGCCCGTTCACGGCGCTGGTTCCGATCGGCGGCGGCGGACTGATCAGCGGCGTTGCCACCGCGCTCAAGGAATCGAGGCCGGGCGTAAAGGTGATCGGCGTTGAGCCGGAGTTTGCTGCCGACGCGCAAGCCAGCCTGCGCATGGGCGCCATCCAATCGGTGAGCGGAGAGAGCACCATGCGCACCCTCTGCGACGGCTTGCGTTCGCAGAGCATCGGTCCCATCAACTTTGACCACATCCGCAAGTACGTCGACGCGATCATCACCGTGAAGGAAGATGAAATCAAGCAGGCCATGCGCCGCCTGCTGTTTTCGGCGCGCATCCTGGCCGAACCGAGCGGCGCCGTGACTACCGCAGCCGCCATGTTCCACGCCCGCGAGATCTCGAGCTCTGGTACAACAGTAGCAGTAGTCAGCGGCGGCAATGTTGAGCCGCAGCTGTTCGCCGAGGTCCTTGCGGCCACGAATTGAGGTGTCCCATGTTGCACGCTGTCAAGAAACCCGTGTTCTGGATCGCTGCAATGTTCGCAGCTGCAGTTCCCGCGTTCGCTGCCGATCAGGAAGCCGGCACGGTGATTCGCGAAGTTCCGATGTACGTTTCGCCTGATGTGACCGCGCAACGTGTGGCTGTGGTCACCCGCGGGCGTGACGTAGCGTTGGTCATGGGTCGGTCCAACGTCGGCGGCAACTCTTGGGCGCATGTGTTCGTTAAAGTGGACGTTGGCCTGACGTCGGAAAAAGATGTTTCCGGCTGGATCGAGAGCCGGTATCTGGTCACTCCGGCGACGCCCAATGCCGACCAAGTGATCTTCGGCGAGGCTGTCGATTCTGAGAACCAGGCCGAGCAACGCGCCGGACGGCGTCACGCCGCTGAAGATGCCATGCGGCTGTATTACCGCTTGTATCAGTACTGGCCGAACTCTCCCCTCGCCGGGGAAGCGCTGTGGCGCACTGCCGACATCCGCTGGCAACTGGAGAAGGCCGGCGTCATCCAGCGGCCCTCCATCCACGAACTGAGCCCTGATGTGCGCACCCAGATCGACGATGAGCTGATGAAGGAAATCCGCAAGAAATTTGCTCAGACCAAATGGGCCGATCTGGCCGCTTACGACATGATCGACAACAAGATCTGTTTTGACTGGAAGGGCGAAGCCAGCTGCCCGGAGAAAGAGGCCGAGATTTACGAGAAGTACTCGCGGGAGCACCCGCAGTCGCCCAAAGCTGGCGAAGCTCTTTACAACGCGGCTTATCGCCAAGCTGCCTTGGTGGACATTTATAAGAGCTACCACCAACAAGATAAAGCCGAACGCGCGCGTAAGAAGGCCCTGGAACTGACTCAAGAAATCATTTCGCGTTTTCCTGACGGCGATTGGAAAGCGCGTGCCGCCAACCTGGCTTACGCATTGCAGCAGAACATTGCCGTTTACGGCAACGGCGCCAGCGGGTCGAATTAGATACGCGCGCCGCCTGGAGCAGCCTCCAGGCAATTCATGGCTTCGCGTCTCGGAAAGAACTGGGAGGAGTTGATTGCAAGATTATTTGTTGTCGTTGCTGCTAGGCATCATCGAGGGGCTCACCGAATTTCTTCCCGTCAGCTCGACCGCTCACCTGCGTATCGCCGAAGAGCTCTTGGGAATCTCGCTCTCCAGCGGCTTCTGGAAGATGTACTCCATCGTGATCCAGCTGGGAGCGATTCTCTGCCTGCCCATCTACTTCGCTCCGCGAATCGTGCAATTCTTCCGCAGCTTTCCGCATGGCGAGCGCGGGGACCGCACCGAGCTGAACCATCCTCTCACGCTGGTCGGGATTGCCTTCGTCTGCACAGCCGTGCCCTCGTACCTGCTGACCAAGGTTATCGGCAAAAACCTGGAGAACCTGACGGTGATGGGCTGGGCATTGCTGGTCGGCGGCATCGTCATGTGGATCGTGGATGCGCGCTACGGCAAGCCCGGACCGGGAGGCCGCTATCAGACCGAGCGCATGGACGACATGTCCATGGGGCAAGCAATCTGGATCGGCATCTGCCAGATTGCGTCGGCCGTGTTTCCCGGGACATCGCGTTCCATGTCCACCATCGCCGCTGGACAACTGGTGGGAATGTCGCGCCCGGCAGCGCTTGAGTTCTCCTTCTTCTTGAGCTTCCCTACCATGATTGCTGCAACCGGCTATACGCTGTTAAGGACTTTTCACCCCAAAGGCCCGGCCGCCGCGACTGAATTGGGCGCCATGCCTGCCAACGCCCATGAATGGCTGGTGTTGATCATCGGCTTCATGGTGTCGTTCTTCGTGGCTCTGGGCGTGGTGGCCTGGTTCATGCACTGGGTACGCCAGAAGGGGTTCACGCCTTTTGCTGTATATCGAATTATCTTGGGTATCGCCGTGCTGCTATGGGTGTGGAAGGGGCACGCGCACTGAGATAGATCGACTGAAAAATCCTGGGCGCGAGTTTTTTGGTTAAACTCGCGCCCGCGGTTTTGCAAAGATGCAGATGCGTCTTACGCCGTTTTCTGTTTCGCCATGCCGGTGAAGAAGTCTTGCATCCGTTGTTGCATTTCCTGGGCGGTCAGGTCTTCTTTGTGTGTGGCTACGCCCCACGAATGTCCGAAGGGATCGGTAAAGGTGCCATAGCGGTCACCCCAGAACTGATCGGCCACGGCCATGGTTTCCGTGCCACCGGCCGTAATGGCCTGCTTGAAAACCTGGTCTACATTGGGGACGTAAATGTTCAGGGTGCCCGTGCAGCCACCCAGAGTCTGTGGGGATTTCGTGATTCCACGGCCCGGAGCTTCGTCCGAGATGAAGATGATGGAGTCGCCGATCTTCAATTCAGCGTGCATGATCGTGCCGTCCGGACCCGGCATTCGCACGAGTTCCTGGGCGCCGAGCGCCTTCTTGTAAAAGTCAATGGCTTGCGCCGCGCCTCGCACGACGAGGGCAGGGGTTACCGAGTGAAAGCCTTCAGGAATTGGTTTCTTAGCAGTTGTCATGAATTGTCTCCTTTGTGATGGCTGGACCTGAGCGGCCCGAGTTAGAAGTTGCAGGCCAGGAGCAACATCCCATTTTACTCAGCCATCCATGCTCAAGGGATGAAAGGCCAGTAAAAGTTTTCTTATAACCACGCCTTAGCTACCGCGGATTAAGAGCGTCGGTTATAGTGCCCTGAGCTGCAGTTCCGAATCGATACTGCTTCACACGGGAGACAACGTGCGCCCTCTACCTCTTGTGTGGCCATATGCGCTGGCAGGCCCGCGGTTTATACTTCTCCTTGGGACAGAAAGTACAGCCCCGGCGAGTGAGGATTGGCATTGATCTTTACGATGCTATTGCTGTTGGGTTCAGTCCGCGCCGGCGGGACGCAAGCAGTTCCCATGGAAAAGCCATCGGTTTTTGACTCTTTGAACCAGAAAGCCACTCAGGCCCATGATGAAGCCAGCACGCGAGCTCTCTTCGTAGAGATTCAGGGGAATACCTTGGGCGCTCCCATCCCTAAGTCAATGCTCAAAAGGCTGGTGCGTGCGCAGCGCGACTTCCAGGACGGCAAGCGCGCCCCGATCACCGAGGAGACGCTCGCGCAGGCGATCAACGGACTAGGCCGCAAGCTGAATCCGGAAATCTATAGCGGCACCAATGCGTTGCAGATCCATCTCTTGCGAGTGCACTGCATGCGGGATACCAAGGTTCTTCTGGCGTCTCCAGATGGTCCACAGCCTGACGGTGCAACGGACAATCGCTTGTCACCAGCCGGCGCTGTGTACATCGGGTTTTTGTTGCTTCGCCAAAAGTTAGGCAATCCCGCCTGGTTTGGCGATCCTGACGCCCAAAATAAAATCTGGATGGAGTTCCAGGCATCGCATTCGTCCACTGCGCAAACCAAGTATCAATACCGGGTTTCGGTACAGGCTGAGCCTCCGGAAGAGACCAAGCTTCGACTGATGCTAATGGATCTCACCCACGAAAAGAGCACAACCGCCAAAGCCTTCCAGCAATTTCTCGACGCCTTGGCTTTTTGAAGTAATTCCGGTTTGCATCTGTCACCTTCCAAAAAACCTGCAAGATCTTCCACTATGACCGTTCTGACGGGGAGAAGTCCTGGTCTTCATTCGTCGTAGATCATCACGCGGTTTCAGGGGAGGTTATCGCCATGACCGTGCCTGCCGACGTCCGCAGTATGCTCTCTTTCATTCTTGTCAGCCTGTTTGTTGCCGGCATTCCGCTTGCCGCGCAAAGCACAAGCGAACCCACACAGCAGGAAGATCCTTTGCAGCGGCCTTTGCCGGCGAAAAAATCGCCGCGCAAGACTGAGAATGCGTACAAAAAATGGCTCGACGATGAAGTCCCGCTGATCATCACCGACGCTGAGCGGGCAGCGTTCAAGAGACTGACCAACGACCAGGAGCGCGCGAGCTTCGTCGAGCACTTCTGGGACATCCGGAATCCGAACCCGGACAGCGAGCAGAACGAATACAAAGAAGAGTACGAACGCCGCCGCGCCTACGCCAACGATCATTTTGCTGCCGGCATGCCCGGTTGGAAGACTGATCGCGGGCGCATCTACATTCTGCACGGCGCGCCGGATTCCATCGACTCGCATCCCGCCGGCGGTCCGTACGTGCGTCCCGCGGAAGAAGGCGGCGGGCAAACGGTTACCTATCCTTTTGAGGTCTGGCGTTACCGCCATCTCGACGGCATTGGGGAGGAGCAAGAAATGGAGTTTGTGGACCGCTGCGGTTGTGGCGAATATCACTTGACCATGGACCGAGGGGAAAAAGACGCTCTGGCTAACGTTCCCAACGCTGGTCTCACCGATCCAGAAGCCATGGGCGTGCGCAGCAAGGCTGATCGCGGCCGCAACGGCGCGGAAAATCTGGGTGGGTCGTTCTTCTCAAGCAGCAAATCGGACGAGTTCACACGCATCACGCAACAGGCCCAGTGGATGTCGCCGCCACCAGTCTCTGAGCGAGGCAACAGGGAGGAAGTCAACGTCCATGTCCGCGTGAACCCCCTGTTCTTCGACGTCCGCGTGGATTTTGCCAAGGGCGACGCCCATACCGTCCTGGTGCCCATCACCATCCAGGTCGCCAACCGCGAACTCATGTACGTGGGCAGGAGCGGCATGCAACACGCGGCGCTGGAGCTTTTTGGGAGGCTGACAACGCTCTCCGGCCACGTGGCGGGAACTTTTGACGAACCGCTGCACCTCGACGTTCCTGCCGAAATGCTTGAAAAGTTCGTAGCGAATGCGTCTCTGTACCAGGAAGCGCTATCCCTGCGTCCCGGCCTCTACCGCCTGGACGTCGTGCTCAAGGACGTGAACTCCGGCAAGCTCGGCGTTTTTTCACACTCCATCACCGTCCCGGACTTCAGCTCTCAAGACCATCTGGCAACGTCCACGCTGGTTCTGGCTGACCTTATGGAGCCCTTGTCGCTCCACGATGTCGGCGGCGGCCGCTTTGTTCTCGGTGACCAGCGCGTGCGGCCGCGTGTTCCTCCCGGCAACGGCGGCCCGGCATCGTTTGCACGCGGCCAGAAGGTCAACCTCTGGCTGCAGGCCTACAACCTGGCCCTGGACAAAACCACGAGCAAGCCTTCCGCGACCGTGGAATACCACGTGGTGAACACCGCCACCGGCAGCCCGGTATTCGATTTCAAGGAAAGCACCGACGAGATGAGCAACCCCGGCGCCCAGCTCACGCTACGGCAAAGCTTGTCTCCGGACAAGCTGATCCCCGGCGTGTACGAAGTGACCATCAAGGTCAACGACCTGATCGCGAAACAGACCATCGCGCCCGCTGCGAAGTTTGAGGTCAAGTAAGAATCAGGATCATTTCCAGCAGCTGATGTGTTCGGAGCGCTCTTGAAAGGAAGCAGCCAGTGAGCGGATCCGGGCGCGCAGGAGGACTTTGCGGCCGTCGGGCGTACGTGTATGCACCAACTGCACCGGGCCCACATAGCGTTGCCACCTCTCCGCAAAGACCTCTGCAAATTCTTTTTTTCGCGCTATCGCTTCTGGCACCGCGAAGTAATCCTCGCGCACATGCCAACGCCCGCTCTGAGCCAGCAAGTAGCGTGGCGATGCGAGCGGTGCGAATAACTCGTTGAGGGCGCGGATAAAGGCCGCCTGTTCGTGAGCTTTGCCTTCGATCCAGCAAACTAACGTACCATCAGGGTTTTTCTCCACGTGGACCGGCGCTTTTTTCCCCTTGCCTCGGCCGGCGCCGATGGAGCCTTCATAGACCAGAGAGTCCAATACAGCACGGCCGATTTGGCGGAGGCTGCTTTCTGGGTAGCCATGCCGGAAGAAACGCCACAGCGCGGGTAATGTCCAAGGCAAGGCGAGTACAGCCGAAGCGCCAGCCGCCACTGCACCAAACTGGAGAAGCTGCTGAATCGAACCCACCGCGTTGGGATTACGCATCAATTCGCAAAATGCCGCCAGGGAGACAGAGCCCGACTGCCAAAGCAGCGAAGAAATTGTGCGCGCCATGACGAATTCCCGCGGCCGAACTTTGTTGGGGAACTTGAGCCCATCCACCATGACTTTGTTCTCGCCCTCAGCCAGGGCGTGTTGCCAGTTTTGCCGCAGGCCGTCGCGAGCGCGGGCGCGGCCGCCGGTGTCGTCATTCATGCGGGCGATCTGCTCTGCGCTGAACGGCGGGCGGCCCAGCCCTAACCTTTCCGTGCCACTCTCGACGGTTGCCGAGCTCACATTCAGACCGGCGAACGCCCGGCAACGCCGGGCTAAGAGGTAATAATCCTCTCCTGGGCCGCAGGGGCCCGGCTCCAGGCAGGCCAGGTGCCAGATGTTGGCCGTCTTGCCGGCGTCACGTGGATCGATCCGGATCGACCGCCCGCGCATCTGGTTAGAGAGAACATAGGAACCAACGACGCTCGCCAGTACGAGCGTGTTAATGGCAGGCGCGTCCCAGCCTTCGCCGAGCAACGACTTCGTGCCCACCAGCACACTGATGCCGCCCTGCTCAAAGACCGAAGTAATCAATCGCACCGAGCCCTGGTAGTACTCGCCGTGCAGCTCCATGCGCAGGTAATCGGGGTCGTAGGACAAGGGGATCAGTGAAAGATCCTCGTTGCGGATACCTGCAGCTTGAGCTGCGGACTCTAACATCGGGGCGGCGGATCTTGGTATGAGCACTAGAGATCCGCTGAGCACACCCAGACTGACATCTTTTACTCTCGCCCTCCGCAACGTTTCAAAGATGGGAACCACACCGATATCTTCGAAGACTCCGAGTTCGCCATCCTGGCTGGGCATCTCCGTCCTGCGGATGAAGTCGGCCAGGATCACGCAACGCAGGCTGCTGCCTTGCGCTCCCGATTCCAGCCAGACAATCTCTTCGATCGACTTCAGCTTGGTCACCGAGGTGGTCAGCAGTTTGCTCTGGTTCGACGGATCGCGCAGTTTGACTCTCCGATGCTCGATGGCGCCGGCAACGAACAACTCATGGCGGAACGATTTGACGACATCCTCGCAGTCGCGGAAGTTCTCCTCGTCGGCATAAAGGCAGTTAGAGAGCAGAATCTCCAGCCATTCCAGATTGAGCGGCGGAACCCCCTGTTGCGGCAAGCCCAGAACCTCGAGAGTTCCGGGCGGGATCTCTGCTCCTACCGCCTGGAGGTACACGATCATGCTGGACAGATATCCCGGGTTGTCCAGGATGGCCTCAACGTGGGTGTCAGGAAAGAGCATCCAGGGATGGGCGAGGAGCGCATCCCGGAATGCGTTGGTCCCACGCAGCCGTACTACAAACAAATCAATGGCCGACCGGAACTTGGCCAGCTCTTGCTGCTCCTTCTCGGCGGGAGTGCTGAAGTACACGTAATCCTGGTGCGGGCAAAGATCCCCGCTCAGGACCAGTTCGGGAACAGAAACCTGAGCGTCGACCGGCCCGCAAAGATCCTGATAGCGGTGCCATTCCGTTGGCGAAACGTCGTAGGGAGGCGTGGCCGTGAGGGCCACGATCGTAGGATCCTCCAATCGCCCCACCACGAAGTTCAATGTCTTCCACCACTCCGCGCGCAGATGATGCGCTTCGTCCACCACGAGCGTGCGGAATCCTCCCGCGGCCAGCGTTGGAGGAAACTGCCGCGCGGTTTCTAGATGCTCTTCGTGATCGAGTTCGTGATTGTTGCGGTCCAGCATGTCATGGTTGTGCTTATCGTCCGACGGCTCGGTCTCCCCGGTGCACAGCGCGTGCAGCGCCTGATAGGTGGCAATCGTAAGCGACCTGGGGGCGCGCAGATCGGTGGACACCCAGGGAGGCCTTGGCTTACCGCGGGGAAGAAAACAGTCAATCAGACGGTCGGCCCACTGATCACGGATGGTAATGGTGGGCGTCAGGACTAAAGTTGGCTGGTTGATACGCCGGATGGCCTCTAGCCCCAACACTGTCTTGCCGGAACCTGGCGCAGCCACCACGTGAAAACGCCGGTCTTCCAGGTAGAAATCGAAGTGGTCCAGAAGCCGTTTCTGGTAAGCCCTCCAGGTTTTCTGGAAGGCCATGGATTCGGGGAAAGCTTTGTTGCCGCGCCCCCGGGAAGGTGAACTCATAGGAAGCGCCGATTATAACGTCGCGAGCCTGGACCCCGACTACGGCTCCTTCCCTATCCAGGGGTGGGCCAGTTTGATCGAGAATCTCAGAAAGTCGGGAAGGCGCTGCTTGTCCCTTCCCGACATCCTTGAGACGGGGGTTATGCGCTTTTCGCCTGCGCCGGCGCAACGGATTTGGTGATTTGCGCAACAGCTTCGGTTGAAAGCTTCTGGGCCGCGGCGGTCAGTTCCTGACTGAGTTCCTTGTTCAAGCTGGCGGCATGGACCAGAGAATTCGCGGCGTTGAGCACGGCTTGCGCCTTGCCAACCGCGGTTTCCGGATTGTAAGGGGGGATGCGATAGATGCGTCCGTTCAGGATAATGAATCCGCCGCCATCGCCTCCGCCAAATAAAACTACGACTTCTGCCATAAACACACTCCTTCTTGACATTCTTGGGGCCGAAGACACATCCGGCCCACTTGAGTAGTGCTGTAGCGCAGCTCTTCGTTACATGCCGGGAGGATTGAGAATTGCCCCGCGAAGCATGCGGGTTAAGGCCCAATGTGGTGCTGCGCAAGAAAGGATTCCCGAACCACAAGCGCTACCCTAATCCTCAAGGACTAAGTTTTTTCCCGCACTTTCGCCCGGTTTTTGGCATAATGGTTCCTGCTCTGGTGTACTCTGGACCTAACGTAGAGCTTTTTCGTCTCCTGAAGTGGGTTGCAGCTCTATGAAAGGGCGGAACACCTCATGAAGGTTCTTTCGCGCGTCTTTATGCCTACCAAGAACCGGCGGCTCAACGAGCTTGTCGGGTTCTTGATCTTCGTATCCGCGGTGCTGTTGTTTCTCGCCTTGGCGAGCTATTCACCGCTCGATCCCTCGCTCAACACTGCCGCCTCGCAGCCGGTGCGTAACTGGATCGGCCTGTTCGGCGCCATGGCGAGCGATCTGCTTCTGCAGTTAGCCGGCATCGCCGTGTTTCTCGTTCCTCTCGCGCTGGGTTTACTGGGCGCACGCTGGTTTCGCTCCCGGGAAGTGATCTCGCCGGTCGCCAAGACGCTCGGCGCAGTCCTGCTGATGATTTTCCTCCCCGCCCTGCTCGCACTGGTGCCGGGACGCCTGCGCTGGCAACATGCAGTGGCCATCGAAGGCCTTCTTGGCCGGATCGCGGGCGACGTGCTGCTTCGCTGGTTCAATCTGGTGGGCGCAATCATCGTTTGCGTCACCTTGGTCGCCGTGGCTGTGTATCTCTCCACTGCGTTTTCCTTTGAGAAGGCGCGGATCTGGTTCGAGACACGCTTTGCTTTCGCGCTTGCTCTGTGGCAGCGCTTCCAGGATTGGCGCGCCGAACGCGCGGCCAAGAAAGAACGGATGTTGCTCGACCGGCGCAGCGGCGCAGACCGCCGCCTGGTCCCGGCGCAGTTGTTCCCCGCTCAGCAAGGGGACGGGGAGAAACCCGGCCGCGGGCTCATGCTTGTGCCTGGGAAGGATGACCAGCGCTCCGGCGACGTTGACACACTCCCAGGGCAGACGGCGCCAGCCGTTGCGCCTGCGATCGGCGTCCGCGCCGACACGGAACGCAAGGGCAAGACGGTAATGCCCAAGATCGCCAACGGCGGCTACAAGATCCCGCCCACGTCACTGCTGCATCGCGCCGAGGGGCAGACGACCGTCAACGAACAAGAAGTCAAAGCGCTGGCCGAAGTGCTTACCGAAAAATGCGCCGAGTTTGACGTGCTCGGGTCCGTGACGCAGATCAATCCCGGCCCGGTGGTAACGACCTACGAGTTCAAACCCGAGGCCGGCGTCAAGTACAGCCGCATCACCAGCTTGTGCGACGATCTCTGCCTGGCCATGCGAGCCGAGAGCATCCTGATCGAGCGCATGCCGGGGAAATCGACGGTCGGAATTCAGGTCCCTAACCACGAGCGCGAAACCATCTGGCTGCGCGAAGTGATCGAAGCCCAGGAATTCACCGCCAAGGCTTCCAAGCTCACGCTGGCCATGGGCAAGGACATCAACGGGCGCATCGTCACCGCGGATCTCGCGCCGATGCCGCACCTGCTGATTGCCGGTTCCACGGGCTCGGGCAAAAGCGTGGCGATCAACGCCATGATCATGTCCATCCTGTATAAAGCCACGCCGGAACAAGTGCGCCTGATCCTGGTGGACCCGAAACGGCTGGAGCTGGGAGTATATGAAGGGCTGCCCCACTTGCACGTGCCCATCATCACCGAACCGAAACTCGCTGCCAACGCTCTGCGCAACGCAGTACGGGAGATGGAGCGCCGCCTGAAGGTCCTGGCGGGAAAAGGTGTCCGCAACATTGAGCAGTACAACAAAATGTTTGAGCGGGACGTGCCGGGGCTTTTCGACGACCAGGAAGGCGCCGAGAAACCGCTGCCGTACATCGTGATCATCATCGACGAGCTGGCCGACCTGATGATGCTCGACCAGTTGAACGTGGAAGAATCCATCACCCGGCTGGCGCAGATGGCGCGAGCCGTGGGCATCCACTTGGTGCTGGCCACGCAGCGGCCGTCGGTGGACGTGATTACAGGCCTGATTAAAGCCAACTTCCCGTCGCGCATCTCCTTCCGCGTGGCGACAAAGATCGACTCGCGCACCATCCTCGACTGCAACGGTTCCGAATCGCTGCTTGGCAAGGGCGACATGCTTTACTTGCCGTCCGGGTCAGCGCGCGTACATCGCCTGCACGCACCTTACACCACGGAAAAGGAAATACACGCTGTGGTGGAGTTCTGGCGGTCTCAGGGTCAGGCGCAATACGAAGAGAAATTCCTGGAGCCTCCAAAAGAAGACAAAGCCGGCGTCTCCGGGTCCCCGGACGATGAGGGCGCCGATAACGAACACGACGAGCTCTACCATGACGCCGTGCGCCTGGTCATCGAGTTCGGTAAAGCTTCCACTTCCTTGTTGCAGCGCAGGCTGCGCATCGGTTACGGTCGCGCTGCTCACCTGATCGACATGATGGAACAGGACGGCATTGTGGGCGCCGCCGACGGCCCCAAGCCTCGCGAAGTCCTCAAACGTCCCGACTGGCTGAGCGAAGTGGAGGAAGCCCTGCGCTAGCTTCCGAGCGGACAGAGGGACCCCTATAGGCACAGCAGCTCACAGACAGAATGTGACCTGTGCTCGGTTTGCAGCGGGAGGAAGGTCGGCACACCCTTCCCCGCCAGTACACCGCCCGTCCGGACGTTGTCACATTGCTCCAAGGTAATGCTGCGCCACAGTCGACCAGTGGAACAATATTCGCTAGTCAGGGTATTACGAAGTAGGAGCACTGGTATGGCGGTTGAATACACGGAGAAGCGCAGGTATCCGCGTTATCCTCTGGACACCGGCGTGCGCATTCATCAAGAAGTTGGCGGCGGAGGATTCTGGGGCACTCTTTCTGATATTTCAATCGGCGGATGTTACATCTATACTTTCTCGCCGCTGCCCGTCAATCAAGCAGTCGTGCTGGCGATCAAAGCCGACGATAAAGAGATCAACGTCTCCGGAAAGACGGTGAGCTCGCATCCCGGCGTCGGCATGGGTGTCGCTTTTGCCGGATTTGTAACGCCGGACAGCGAAGACAAACTGAAAGCCCTGATCGACCACCTGGCCAGCCAGCCAAAGTCGGCCACCGCGGCGATCGGGATCTTCCATAACTGATCCCACTTGGTAAGTTGGTAACTTGGTGATTGGGAAATTTGCCGAACTCTCTTTGCTTTGGTTGTCAATTACCCAATTACCAACTTACTCGATTACCCACTCTCCTTAGTTCCACTTGAGATTTCTGATCTGGTCCAGGTTGACGTTCCCGCCGCTGAGCACCGCTGCGACTTTCGATCCCGCAGGAGCTTTGACCAGTCCGTGCAGCAACGCGGCGACAGGTGCCGCCGCCGCGCCTTCGACCACGAGCTTGCAGTGCGACATGATCCAGATCATTGCGTCGAAGATGTCGCGGTCGGGCAGGGCTACGATGTCGTCAACATAACGCTGCACCACGGAAAACGTGTGATCTCCCACACGTTTCACGCGCAACCCGTCGATGATGCAATCGATTTTATCCAGCGTGATGACGCGTCCGGCCTCCACGCTCTTCTTCATGGCCGGTCCATCGGAAGATTCCACGCCGATGATCTTGATTTTGGGGTTCGAAGCTTTCAGAGCCATGGAGACGCCGGAGATTAGCCCGCCGCCGCCGATCGGCACCACCGCGACGTCGACCTGCGGAAAATCCTGAAAGATTTCGAGGCCCAACGTGCCCTGGCCGGTGATGAGTTGCATGTCGTCAAAAGGATGGATGTACGTGAGCCCGCGCTCCTGGCAAAGTTGCTTGGACTTCTCGTTAGCTTCGTCCCAGATGGTGCCGTGCTGGACGACTTCGGCTCCATAGGCGCGTGTGGCGTCTACTTTCGACTGCGTGGCGTTCGAGGCCATCACCACAACCGCCTTCATCTTGTACACGCTTGCCGCAATGGCCACGCCTTGCGCATGGTTCCCGGCCGATGAGCAGATCACCCCGCGCTGGCGTTGCTCCGGCGTGAGATGACGGAACTTGTTGAGCGGGCCGCGGACTTTGTACGATCCGCCCTTCTGAAAGATCTCCGCCTTGAGACGAATGTCAAAGCCGGTGCGCTCGCTCAAGAGCCGCGAAGTCAACAGCGGCGTGTGGTAGGCATGGGCAGAGACGTGTTTTGCGGCTTCCTGGAATTCAGCCAGGGAGACTGTGGGGGCGCTGGCTACTTCGGTAGGCATGGAGTTTCCTCTAGGATTCAGGCTTGCAGCAGAACTGAGTCTATCAAAAATCGCCGGAACCGCGCGTCATCGCCGCAATCGCGCGGAATCGGGTGGGTTTTTGTGCCGCCTTGCTCGGGGTCGTCAGCCCAATGAATTTGTCTGTATCGGTAGGCGATGATCGCAGAGCGGCGCGGCCGTGGAGCCAATATGCCAAGCGCCGGAGGCGCGACAAGAGGGTAGCCCTCGATAAAAACGACGGCCCCGTCAAGCAAAAAGTATCCCTGACGATGCCAGAGCATCGTTGGCCCGCCAGAGAAGTTGAAGACAAAGAATCTGGAAAGCATCTTTAACTCGAATCACTCATTGGTGGAA
>DATFQZ010000339.1:0-58240 GCA_035263765.1 Candidatus Angelobacter sp.
GAAACCCGGCAAGATCCTGAACGTCGCGTCGTTGCTGGCGTATCAAGGCGGAATTACCGTGCCGGCGTACGCTGCCGCGAAGGGCGGACTGGCGCAACTGACCAAGGCGCTGGCCAACGAATGGGCAGAACGCGGGATCAACGTGAACGCCATCGCGCCAGGCTACATGCGCACCGACAATACCGCGGCTCTGCAGCAGGACCCCACGCGCAACCGGCAGATTCTGGAACGAATTCCCGCCAAGCGTTGGGGCACACCCGAGGATGTCTGCGGCGCGGCGGTTTTTCTGTGCTCGGCCGCAAGCGACTATGTCCACGGCCATGTCCTGGTGGTAGATGGCGGCTGGATGGGCCGCTGACATATCGAGGAGATCAACCAATGAAACCAGCTAACGCTTCAACCGATTGGGCGGTGGTGAAGACCGCTGAAGCCAAAGAGAGCTCACCTGAGCCGGGGCTGACGCGCCGCGTGGGCGCGTATAACGACAAGTTGTTCCTGGCGGAGCATCGCATGGAAAAAGGTTGGGTTGGCGCGGCGCACAGCCATCCTCACGAGCAGGTTGTCTACGTGATCTCCGGGCATCTCAAAGTGACTTGCGCGGGTAAGACGGTCGACATCCGCGCCGGCGATAGCTTCGTGGTTCGAGGCGGCGTTGAGCACCAGGCGAGCGCCGTAGAGCCGACCCACGTAATTGACGTCTTCACTCCTTGCCGTAACGACTACCTGTGAAGAGGTTTCCCGATGCGTAGGTGGATGATTCAGACGTTTCTTTGCTGCGGCTTGCTGGCCGCTGTTCTATTGCACAGCAACCCTGCTCATGCCGGCTCACACCTTCGGGGCATTAAGCTGTCAGTCACGAACCCATCCGGCGAGGAGAGGCGCGCAGCCCCTGTGGTGATTCCCATCGCTGAGCTGCGCAAAGTCGCTCCCGACCTGCGCGCTGGAGCCCTGATCGTTACGGTGACCCACGTGCAAAGCGCGGAACAAGACGCAGCCGCGCTCCAAGCCACGGAAATACCTTCGCAAGTCGACGACCTGGATGACGACGGCAAAGCCGACGAACTGGCCTTCCAACTGGACATGCAACCGCGTGAGACCTGTATTGTCACCATCACCTACGGTGAGCCAGGACGAATTTATAAAATTCGCGGGGACTACCCGCAGCGAACCGATGCCTTGTTCGCCAATAAAATTCAGGGGCTGGGATGGGAGTCCGAGAAAAACGCGTGGCGCATCTATTTCGATCCGCGCAACGCGATCGATCTCTATGGCAAACGGCGGTCCATGCTGCTGCTCAAGAGATTCGCGGAGCCCGAGTTTGATTACCACGCCGAGTCACCTGACGGCCGGGATACCTACGAGATCGGCGACGCTCTCGGCATCGGCTCCGTGGCCGCCTGGTCGCAAAACAAAATCGTGAAAGCTGCTGATGTGCGCAACCGGCGATACCGTGTGGTCTCCACCGGGCCGGTCCGCTCCATCGTGGAGCTGACCTACGAAGGATGGAACGTCTCCGGAAGTTTGTTGACGTTGCGGACGCGAATCACGCAGTGGGCTGGCGACCGAGGCTTTTACCAGACCGTCACGGGCGAGAACAGCTCCAGCGTTGCACTTGCCACCGGTTTGCCGCTCAAAGCAAATGTTCCTCCGCTCCACGCGCCGAGCGGGAGGACGTGGCTGGCAACCTGGGGTGAGCAAGTGGTCAAGCCCGGAGCCAGAGCCACCGGCCCCGTGGCGGGCAGCAATCTCGGGTTGGGAATCGTCATGATCACGCCGGCGAAAGCCAGTGACGTCGACGATACCGCCAATCATCTCCTGACATTTTCGGCGGAGGGGGGCAGCGCGAGTTGGTACACGCTTTCAGCCTGGGACGAAGAGGGCAGCAACGATCGCACTTCCATCGCCAACAATCCCGAGGTCGAGGATCGTGGTTCGCTCATCACTCCCCATCCCGGCATACGCAGCCAGAGCGAGTTCATCCAGGCGGTGGAGAAGATCTCGAAAGAGCTGGACACTCCGGTGGTCGTTCAAGTCCTCTCCGCGGCGCCGGCGGCGCAGTCGGCTCCCTTGGATACGTTGGGCCCCGGCTTGTCCAAGACATTTTCCAAGGCGATCGGTTTGCTGAGGGAAGAGATCGATCGAACGGCCACGAAATGGGAACCGGTCATCACGGCGGCCACGCCTGAGAGTTTTGCCGCTAACAAAGGCGCCGGATTCTTCACTGACGGCGACAACCAGACCGGTGAATGGAAAAAGCGTGAAGGATTTTTCTGGACCGGCGGCTTCTGGGCGGGCGAGCTGTGGCAGATGTATGCGCATACGCACGAGGAAAAGTATCGCCGCTGGGCGGAACTGTGGAACTCACGGATGCTGGGGGCGGAGTCGCAACAAAACCACGATGCCGGATTCCTTTATTACTACTCTTCCGTTCTAGGCAACCAGGTTTTAGGCAACCACCAGACCGGCTCTGCAGAATTGAAGCAGAGCGGATTGCGCGCCGCGCAACGGCTTTCGCAACTGTACAATCCGCAGACGCAACTGGCTGCGGCGTGGGAGGTGAATGGCGACGACACGATTGTCGACACCATGATGAACCTCCAGATCTTATGGTGGGCCAGCGAGCAGACCGGCGATCCCCAATGGCGCGACTTGGGCTTGAAACACGCGGCCAGGACGGCGAAGTGGTTGATCAGGCCGGATGGCTCGGTCTTCCAATCGGTGCATTACAATCCCGGCGACGGACGCCAGCGCCTGGAGCTGCGCGGCGGAACGCAGCGCAACATCGCTTTCAATCTGCCGAACGCGAGCGCTGCCGGGGATTTGCTCTTCAAGCACACGCACCAGGGCTTTGCTTCAGGCACGACCTGGTCGCGCGGCGCGGCTTGGGCGCTCTATGGCTTCAGCAAAGCCTACGGAGCTACGCGTGATCCGGAAATGTTGGCGACGGCGCAGAAAATTGCCGACTATATCCTTGCCGAGTTGCCGGAAGACGGAGTTCCCTGGTACGACTTTGACGATGAAGGCGTCCACTACCGAAACCGCGACAGCTCGGCAGCGGCCATCATTGCCGGCGGCCTGCTGAGTCTCTCGCAGCAGACCCCGGACCAGAGCCGCGCCGGACGTTATCGACAGGAAAGCATACGCATCACGCAGTCTCTCATCGACCACTACCTCACACCAGTGAGCAAGGGCGACTCTTCACCAGTTGGAATCCTGCGTCATGGGTGTGGTACGCGTCCGGCGGACGGGCTGCTGATCTATGGCCAGTACTTTCTGCTGGAAACTCTTCTGGCGTTGGAAAAAGAGAACAAGCCTTCGGTCACCAGGAGCGCAGGCGGGATGCGATGAAGATCACTGACGCCGAGGTCATCGTTTGCAGTCCGGGGCGGAATTTCGTCACGCTGAAGATCGCCACCGAAGACGGAATCTACGGCCTGGGCGATGCCACGCTGAACGGCAGGGAACTGGCGGTCGCGGCCTATCTGACAGACCACATCGTGCCTCTCCTGATCGGGCGCGATGCCCGCAGGATCGAGGACACCTGGCAGTACCTATATAAAGGAGCGTATTGGCGCCGCGGACCGGTGACCATGAGCGCGATCAGCGCCGTGGACACGGCCCTGTGGGACATCAAGGCCAAGAGCCTGAACGTGCCCCTTTACCAGCTTCTTGGCGGAGCCTCGCGGGACCGAGTTCTCGTTTACGGACACGCCAGCGGAAGCGATTTGCAGTCCACAGTCGAGGCTGTGGGTAAATATCTGAAGCTGGGTTATAAAGCTATCAGGGCGCAATCCGGCGTCCCGGGAATGAAGAGCACATATGGAGTCGGCCGCGGCGACATGTATTACGAGCCCGCGGAAAAGGACGCTCCTCCAGAGAATTCCTGGTCCACGGAACACTACCTGAATTTTGTGCCCTGCCTGTTCGCGAAGCTGCGACAGGAGTTTGGCGAAGACGTTCCCCTTTTGCACGACGCGCACCACCGGCTGACTCCGATTGAGGCGGCGCGGCTGGGAAAGGCGCTGGAACCCTATCATCTATTCTGGCTGGAAGACCCGACGCCCGGGGAGCTGCAGGAGAGATTTCGGTGGATCCGTCGGCACACCACAACTCCGCTGGCCGTGGGCGAGGTCTTCGATACCATTTTCGATTGCCGGCAGTTGATCCAGGAGCAGCTCATTGACTACATCCGCGCGACTGTAGTCCATGCCGGCGGGATCACTCATTTGCGCAAGATCGCCGGCCTGGCTGAGGTCTATCAGGTGCGCACTGGATGCCACGGCGCGACCGACCTGAGCCCCGTATGCATGGCCGCCGCGCTCCACTTCGATCTCAGCGTGCACAACTTCGGCATTCAGGAGTACATGAGGCACACGGCCGAAACCGACAAGGTGTTTCCTCACTCGTATTCCTTCAAAGATGGCTGGATGCATCCCGGCGAAAAGCCCGGCCTGGGAGTCGATATCAACGAAGAGCTGGCGGCGCAGTATCCGTACCGCAGAGCTTACCTGCCGGTAAACCGCAAGCTCGATGGGACAATGCATGACTGGTAAACAGATCACGACAAAATGTTTGCTCGCCGGTTTATGCCTGGCGGCCCTTCATTCCCTCCATGCACAGAAGCCCAAAACAGATGCCGTGCCCAAAGTCTTCCTGCTCGATGTTGGGACTCTGGCCGAACAGAAGCGGCTCTATGCAACGGACCCCAACAGCGCGTTGGCCACAGCACTTCGTGATGCCGCTGATCGCGCCATGAAAGACGGCCCCTTCTCAGTGATGGACAAGCAGGTAGTTCCTCCAAGTGGAGACAAACACGATTACATGAGCATGGGCACGTACTGGTGGCCCAACCCCAAAACCGCCAACGGCCTTCCGTACATTCGGCGCGACGGCGAGCACAATCCCGAGATTGAAAAAATTCCTGACCACCAGAACCTGGGCCGCGTCGGGAGAGACTCGCGCTTGCTGGCTCTGGCCTTCTATGTAACTGGAAATGAAGCCTACGCCGCGCGAGCTGGTTTGCTGGTGCGTACGTGGTTTCTGGATCCGGCTACGCGCATGAACCCCAATCTCAACTTCGGGCAGGGCATACCCGGCATCACGACAGGCCGTGGCACCGGCATCATTGACAGCCGCGGCCTGACCGACGTGGTGGACGCCGTCGGATTGCTCGCCGGCTCGAAAAACTGGAAGCCCGAAGACGAGAAGGGAATGGAAACGTGGTTTGCATCCTATCTCGCATGGTTGCGGCAGAGCCCGATCGGCCAGGATGAGGCCAAGGCGAAGAACAACCACGGCACGTTTTATGACGTGCAGGTGGCGGACTTTGCTCTCTTCACGGGCCAAACGTCGCTGGCCCACGATGTGATCGATCAAGCCAAAGAGAAACGCCTCGCGCGCCAGGTAATGCCCGATGGCAGCCAGCCTCTGGAAGCCGAGCGGACTCGCGGCCTCAGCTATACGTTGTTCAACCTCGAAGCTCTCATGAAGCTCGCCGAACTCGGCGAGCATACCAGCGTGGATCTTTGGGGCTTCCAGACCGCGGACGGCCGGAGCATCCGTCGCGCTCTGGACTATGTGATTCCTTTTGCCAGTGGTGACAAGAAGTGGGAGGAACAGCAGATCACTGAATTCAAGCCGCAGGAAATTGTGCCTCTTCTCTTGCAGGCAGCTTGCAAATTCCACAAGCCCGAATACGAGAGCGCCGCCCGCAAGCTGGGAGCGCCAGGAAGCGATGTGAACGATTTGTTGTTGCTGGCGGAGTTACACAAATTAGCAGTTGGCAATTAGCAGTTAGCCGTTAGCCCAGCTAAAGCAGTAAGAGGCAATCGGTGTCGAGGTGACTCAATGGGCGGTAAGAAAAAGCAAAGCCAACACCCACCACGGAGGCGCGGAGACGCGGAGGTTTTTCGATTTTGCCGATCTCCTATCGAGAGCCATGCGCATTATCGCTATCGCTGTGTAGGAAAGAGTGCCATTTGCTTATTGTCATTTCGAGCGAAGCGCCGCGAAGACTTATCCAGCGCGAGGATTGGGAGCGCGCAGTCGAGAAATCCCGACGAACCGTCCCTCGCTATGCGGCTCCAGGGAGTTCTCCCTTGGCTCTGTCCCCGGCAGATTGGCCCGAGCGATGAACATTTGGTGCTGAGAGATTCTTGACGCGTGCCGCAGAGAGACGTCGGCTTCCCGGGGAGAATTCCCTGATGTGGCATGGTGGAGGACGCCGCGTCTCGATTCCTCCGCTCCGCGCTAAAGGTTCCTTGATGGCACGAACTGCGTAGTGGCGCTTCGGTCGAAATGACAGAACGTCGCAACTTGGTAGAGGCAAGAACCTTCAGGCGAACAGGTAAAAGAGATGAACTCAATGGGCGGTTTGAAAGAAACAAAGGCAAAACCTACCAGGGAGACACGGAGACACGGAGGTTTTTCAATCGTCAGGTTGCCGATCTGCGTTCTTCTGCGGCGATCTGCGGCTAGTCTCCTTTTGCTGCTTCCCCTCTCGTTGCCGGCCCAGCGGCAATCGGCCGCGCCGCCCGACGTGGTCGATTCCGGCAAATTTTCTACTGAGGTCACCAATTTTCTGGGAAGGGAGCTGGCGGCTCATGTGAGTGATGTTCGCTCGTTGGACCCACCTCAAGAGAGAGTCGAGGGCGCTCTCACGACCGGCGAATTCAGTTGGGGCACGTTCCTTCGCGCGCTGGCTTCGTATTCAGAACTGTCAGGCCAGCGCACTCTGGCGGGACGCGACGTGCCTCAGATGATCGGCAAGGCGGCGTTGATCGAATCCAGGCATGGGGGTAAAGCGTTCGCGCAGATGTACGCGGCCATGGCTTTGCGCAGTTTTGGGACGGACCTCAACAAGAACCTCATCTGGAAGTCACTGACTCCGGCAGAACAGGCAGAGTGGCGCTCGCTTCTGGATCCTGCGCGCTTCTACGATCGCAAAGCGCGCCACGTGATCAATCTTCCCGAGAACTACTTTGGCGTTGCAGCCCGCGTGGTCTCGATGGATTACCAGATGGGAATCATCACCGACCGGGTCTTTGTCGACGATGTGCTGGACCGTGCCGCGGAACAGTTCACCCGTGGGGCCCTTTATTCCGATGACAGCATACCCACCGGCCGTTTCGACCGCTATTCCAACGAGTACGCGCGGTATGTATATGAGTCGGCGGAAAACGCCGGGCGACAGGACCTGATGCGAGCCCTGGAGCCCACGTTGAAGACGCAAATGCGCACCTGGTGGGACCTGCTTTCTGCTGATGGGTATGGATACCCCTGGGGCCGCAGTCTCGGCGTGATCAGTTACATCGACACCATCGAGATCGTGGGTTTTCTCGGCAAACATCCGCAGTTTCGTCCCGCACCCATGACGGAGCTGGCCGCGGCGGACTATGCTGCCTGGCAGTCCCTCATGAAACGGTATCGCCCTGAAAGCCACTTGCTCGACGTGCTGAGCTTCGGCTACGGCAATTACAGCTACATCAATCCAGAGCGTGAGTGGCAGCAGACGACAGCATTCTTCGGCAAAGTCGCCGGTGCGCACAAAAGTTTCATCGAGGCCCTGCGCCACGAACAAGTTACTTCTTTCCCCGCGCACGCGCAGCTCCCGGAGGTAGCCAGGTTCGAATTCTTCCGCAAGGCTTCGCGCCAGGCCGGCGTGTGGCTGGTGCGGCAGAAGGGCATCGGTTTTGTTTTGCCCATCACCACTGGCCCTCGGCCCGGAGTTTCCGACTACCTTCCCGCTCCCTATGATCTGCCCGGCTTTGCGCCGCCCGTGGAACAGCAGCTGCCTACCGTGACTCCCTACATCGAGTTGGCCGATGGCAGAACGATTGTAGCCGGCGACGGCGCCGATGAGATTCATCCGGCCGAAGACGGGCAGAGTTTGCGGGCGGTGTGGAAGCATTGGGCCCAAGTCGGAGGCAAGCCAGGCCAGACCGTCGAGGCAGGCCTGACTACCGAGGTCACCTGGAGCTTCGCCGGCCGTACGCTTACGCGCACAGAGAAGATTTCGTCGGCTGAAGCTGTCGCGATCAAGCGCTTCTGGTTCGCCGTCCCCAGCACGTGCAGTATAGGCTTTTCATCCGCGGACGCCGGATCCAGCTCGTACACGCTGCACGGCGAAGGAGGCGACCTTCAGGTTTCCCTTGATCGGTCTTCATTCCCGCTCAGGGCGTGGCTCCAAGCCACCGGCAACTCACCCCTGGGAAAAGGCAGCCGTGGACCGGTCCCCTTAATTCTCAACTTTGAAGCCAAGGATTTGGCGGTGCGTCCTGGCAGCGACCTGACCTGGAGCGTCTCGTTTCAGAACCTGGCGGACCGGCAATAGTATGAAGCACTTCAACCGCGATCAGGTTCGGCCTCTATCTGTTTGGGCTTCAGCTACAAGCCAGGAAAAGCGCGCTTTAATCCCATTTTAATGGCCGGATCGATACGATGATTGCGAGGTTTGCGTTAGGAGGCAATCTCATGCCGAGGTCAAATCACGCATTCGTTATATCGATCCTAAGCACGGCCATGCTTGCCGTGTTGGGCTGCAGCTCTCGCTCTGCCCAACAAGCCGAGACAATCACGATTACTGGCGCGGGCAGCACCTTTGTGAATCCGATCATGTCAAAGTGGATTGCGGAGTATGGGAAGTCTCACCCGGGCGTGCAAATCAACTATCAGTCGATTGGGAGCGGCGGGGGAATTCAGCAGCTTAAGAAAGGAGTGATTGATTTCGGCGCCAGCGATGTTGCTCTTTCTGATGAACAACTGAAGGAAATGCCCGCATTAATTCAGATTGCCGAGAGCGCCGGCCCTGTTTGCATAACCTATAATCTGCCTGATTTGAAACAACCCCTCAAGCTGAGCCCTACCGTGCTGGCTGGAATTTATTCCGGCAATATCAAAAACTGGAAAGATGCGGCCCTGGCGAAGATCAATCCTGGAACTGCGCTTCCCGATAAGCCAATCGTTGTAGTTCACCGTTCTGAAGGGAGCGGTACGACCAACATCTTCACAAGCTACTTGGCCGAGGTAAGTCCGGCTTGGGCAAAAATGACCGGCAAGGGACTATCCGTCAACTGGCCCGTAGGGCTCGGCGGCAAAGGCAGCGAGGGGGTTACGGGCCTGGTAAAACAAAATGAGGGTGGCATCGGCTACGTGGAGCTCACATATGCTACGGGGAATCGCCTACCCGTTGCTCAGATCCAAAACAAGGCAGGGAACTGGATCAGTCCCAGCGCAGAAGGCGCAACGGCGGCGATCGACGCTTTCAAAACCGAACTGGAAGCTGACTTGCGTTCCTCAATTATTCAGCCCCCGATAGCCGCTCGCGATGCTTACCCGATCAGCGGCATGACGTACCTGCTAATCCCGAAGGATGGGCCAGATCGTAAGAAGAGGATGGTTCTTAAGGACTTCGTCCGTTATGTGATTACGTCGGGGCAGCAGCTGTCCACGCAAATGGATTATTCGCAACTTCCTCAATCCTTGGAACAACTCGATCAAAGACATCTCGACGAACTGAGGGCGGGCGGGCAGACACTTTAAGACTGGGCCTTCGGTCGCAAGTTGCGCGAGGGTCAGCCCTGTCTCCACGGTTCCCGGCATCTAATAAGGTAGGGGTCACAGGGATGCAATTTGCCTGACCGGGACCAGAATCGTCGCAAGCGGCAGTGGAAATTCACCTTAGCCTACCTGGTATGGCTCGTCGCCACATTCTGGCTGTTGCGCACCGTACTCGCCCCGACTCCACCACGCAGTGTTTCGTACAGCGAATTTCTGGCCGAGGTCCAAGCCGGAAATCTCGAGGAAGTACGGATCACTGAGCGCCAACTCATCGGCACGATCAAGAAAGATCAGCAGAAGGACAAAAAAGCCGCAGCCAATGGTCGCATCGCCTGCGCCCGGATTCCGGGGCTGGACGCTGGTCCGCTGGTGCGCGAACTTGAAGCGCAGCATGTCAAGTTCTCCGGTGACATTCCGGCGCCCAGCTGGTGGATGGGATTATTGATTTCCTGGGGACCGATGTTGGTGTTGGTCCTGGTGTACGTTTTCGCCATGAGGAGAATGAGAAAGGGTGGGGGTGCGCTGAGTTTCGGCAAGAATCGGGCGAAAATCCAAGACGAGTCCCAGCGATTAAATACGAGCTTTGCCGACGTGGCGGGTCTGGAGGAGGCCAAAGGAGAGCTTCGGGAAATTGTCGACTTTCTGAAAACCCCGGAAAAATATATAAGGCTGGGCGGCAGAATTCCTCGAGGCGTTCTGCTGGTGGGTCCGCCGGGAACAGGGAAGACGTTGTTGGCGCGGGCGGTCTCTGGCGAAGCCGACGTCCCGTTTTTCTTTATCTCCGGGTCGGAGTTTGTAGAGATCTTCGTCGGCGTTGGGGCCTCACGGGTCCGCGATTTGTTCGAAGAGGCCAAGAAACGGGCTCCCTGCATTATTTTCGTCGACGAACTGGACGCGATCGGCAAAAGCCGTTCCGCCGGGCGCGTGCCCATCTTCAACGACGAGCGAGAGCAGACGCTGAACCAGCTGCTGGTGGAGATGGACGGCTTTGATCCTTCCAAAGGCGTCATTATCATGGCGGCCACGAACACACCCGAAGTGCTGGATGAAGCCCTGCTGCGGCCAGGAAGATTCGACCGCCAGATCGTCCTGGATCGTCCTGATATGAGGGAGCGAGAAGCAATCCTGGGTGTCCACACGCGCAAACTCAAAGTCAGTCCAGACGTAGATCTGCAACGCGTGGCTGCGGAGACGCCCGGGATGGTAGGAGCGGATTTAGCTAACATCGTCAACGAAGCGGCTTTGAACGCGGCGCGGCGAGGCGCCGATCAGATCGAATTGCGGGATTTCGAACAAGCCGTGGACCGCGTGAGTCTGGGCTTCGAGAAGAAAGGACGCTTGATTCGACCCGAAGAGCGGGAACGGGTTGCATACCACGAGGTGGGCCATGCGCTGGTTGCGATCTCCGTTCCCAAAGCCGATCCAATCCGGCGAATCTCCATCATTCCACGATCCATTGGAGCGCTGGGTCACACGCTTCAGCTGCCCGGCGAAGACCGCTATCTGCACACCCAACCCGAACTCGAGGACCGCATCGCGGTGCTGCTAGGCGGCCGGGGAGCAGAAGACATCATATTTAACGGAGTCGTTTCCACCGGAGCCAGCGACGACCTCACGCGAGCCACAGAGATGGCCCGCGAGATGGTGACGCGCTTTGGAATGAGCGCGCAGATGGGAAACCTGACCTACGGCATCCCGCACCACGGCCGATACCTGGATGGCTTCGGATCGGAAGAGAAGAACTACAGCGAAGAAACCGCCCGGCAGATCGACGGCGAGGTGCGCCGGATCATCGATCAGCAATATGAGCGGGTTCACTCGATCCTGACGCAGCGCCGGCAGGAGCTGAACCTGGTTGCGACGGCTCTCCTTGAAAAAGAGACTCTCCAGCGCGAAGAATTGGACGAGATTCTGGCGGAGCCGAAGCAGAAAGAGGCCGCGTAGGTGGAAGCCAACGTTTCTTCTGCGGTTCCACGCGCGAACGAGCGAGGTGAACTTTTGCTCATCTGCTTGCAGATAAACAGCTACTTAACGCCAACACGCGCCATCCCCATGCCCCCTTTTGATCCACAGCAACCAGCTACTTTGACTTGGGCATCTGCAACCAAGGTGGTCAGTGCTGGCGGGGTGCGGTGCCCTCAGCTTTGAACCCGTCCATGCCCGCGAAATGAAAGGAGGCCAGAAAGATGACCAGGCCACGTGTTCTGGCGATTTTATCCATCCTATGGCTGGTGACGATCGCAACGATTGCTGTGGAAGCCGCAAAGGAAGCGAATAGGAAGCTCCCCTCGGTCGAGTACCCGAAGTTTTTTTAGGCTTCGGGCACGGCAAAGCGGTGCCGGTAAGCTCCTCACCGGCACCGCTTCTGTTTGTCTGGGGCACGTATCCAGCGATTTGTGAACTTGCGGTGACAATAATCCAACAGATCGCGCCGGAAGCGCGGAGGCGCCCATCGTTCGAAGCGCTGGTAAATCAATAATTCTTAGGTGTCAGAAGTACATCATTTGCACTTTTTTGCATCAAATGCTAACCAGGGGTTCAGACCGAGAACCCCTTTTTGTTGAAATAAATGTCACCAAATGACGTGTCACAACTCAATATCAGGTGGGATTCGCGCCATTCTTCTAATTGGAGGACAAAATGAAGAAATTCTCACTTAGCTTGGTTACGGTAATGGTTTTGTCGCTGTGCGTTGCAGCTCAGAAGGCTCCGAAGGAAGGGAGCTATTCGGGCGAGATCATGGACGCTGCCTGCGCCAAAGCGGGCGGGCACAGCGGGATGATGAAACAGATGAATATCAAGACCGCGAAGGAATGCACGGAAGGCTGCGTCAAGAACGGCAGCAAGTACGTTCTATACGACAAGGCCCACAAGAAGGTTTATCAGCTGGACGATCAAACCAAACCGGCACAGTTCGCGGGCGATAAAGTGACGGTAAAAGGTACGCTCGACGCAAGCACCGACACAATTAAGGTCAGCGATATCGAGGCCGCGAAGGGAGCAACAAAAGCAAAAGCAGGCTCCCCCTCAGGACAGTAGGCCCATCAGGTTCGCGGTCGACACGGCCCGCGCGGGTGGTTCTGGGGAATAGAGCATGCGGTCACGAGCAGTGTGGGCGATCGTCGTCCTGGTTGTAGTGGCGGCGATCGCAGTTCTGTTGATGGGTTTCAATGTGGCGGCCCTGCCGGAACCAGGCCGTCTTGAAACAGCTGTCAGCAACAAAGCCCGGCGTCTGCTCATTCGCCGCGCCAGTCGCCGTGAAGCTCCAAGGTCACCCGTGGATAAAGATAAAAAAGCCAGCGTTGACTCTGGAGGTACCCTCTACGGTCAGGATTGCGGCATGTGCCATGGCTCCGATGGACGCGGGCAGACGCAGTTGGGTCGCTGGATGTACCCGCGCGCTGCGGACCTTACGAGCGCGGACGTACAGAGCTATTCGGACCAGGAGCTATTTTGGATCGTCCAGAACGGAATCCGGCTCACCGGAATGCCGGGTTTCGGCAAAGTGGAAAGCGAAGAACATATCTGGAACCTCGTCGACTACGTACGGACTCTACCCCAGGCTTCAGAACCAAAATCGAAGTGAAGTAACCGTCTCGTGATGCCAGTGCCGGGCGCCACCGCGCTGCGTCTGCATCCAATAAATTGGGACGTGTCTTATGGCTCTGCCCAAGGTGACCCCTCGCGTTGCTCCGGACCGGCAAGACCGGACCATGATCTTGAACATGGGCCCGCAGCATCCGTCAACCCACGGCGTCTTGCGCCTGGTGCTTGAAATCGACGGCGAAACCGTGGTCGGGCTCAAACCGGACATCGGCTTCCTACATACCGGAATCGAGAAGACCTGCGAGGCCAAGTTCTATCAGCTCGTTGTTCCGCTCACGGATCGAATTGATTATCTCTGCCCCCTTACCAACAATCTTTGCTACTGCCTGGCAGTCGAAAAGCTTTTAGGCATCGAGATACCGGATCGAGCCCAGTTCATTCGAGTGCTGCTCAATGAGCTCAGCCGGATCAGCTCTCATCTGGTCTGGCTGGGGACCCATGCCCTCGATCTCGGCGCCATGTCCGTGTTCCTCTATTGTTTTCGCGAACGTGAAGAGCTGATGCGGCTCTTCGAGATGGTCAGCGGACAGCGCATGATGACTTCCTACTTCCGAATTGGCGGCCTGGCCCTGGAACCGCCGCTCGGCTTCTTTGAACGAGTAAAGAGATTCACAAACACATTCCCCGAGCGGGTTGATGAATATGAGGAGCTGTTGAGCAAAAATCCAATTTGGCTGGAGCGGATGCGTGGAGTCGCGAAGCTCAGCGCGGAGGATTGCATGGCTCTGGGTGTGACCGGGCCAACGCTGCGCTCGAGCGGGGTAGATTGGGACCTGCGTCGCGATATGCCCTATTCTTCCTACGAGAAGTTTCGCTTCGCCGTGCCGGTCGCTCACGAAGCTGACGCTTACGCGCGGTATCAGCTCCGCATCGAGGAGATGCGCCAATCGAACGAGATTGTCCGCCAGGCTTTGGACGGAATGCCGGTAGGGTCAATCAAAGCAGACGCGCCTGCGGTCGTTCTGCCCGACCGTGAAAAAATGAAAACAGAAATGGAAGCCCTGATCTTTCATTTCAAGATTGCGACGGAAGGCTTTACCGTTCCCCAGGGAGAGGTCTACCAGGCGATTGAGTCGCCGCGGGGCGAGATGGGGTATTACGTTGTAAGCGATGGAACAGCCAAACCGCTGCGGGTTCACATGCGAGCACCTTCTTTTGCTAACCTTCAGGCGCTCGAAAAAATGTGCATCGGCCGGCTAATCGCGGATGTGGTTGTCGCTATTGGCACGATCGATATCGTGCTTGGCGAAATCGACCGGTAGGCATCCTATGAGCACATCCAAGGTCTTCAAGGTGGGCGATCACGTCAGATGGAATTCAGAAGCCGGGCTGGTGAGCGGCGTCATCATCCAAAAACTCACATCGAATGTTCGCTTTAAGGGATATACGCACCACGCTTCAAAGAAGGAGCCTCAATACATGATCAAGAGCGATAAGACTGATCATGTTGCCATCCACAAGGGTTCGGCGCTGCACCACCTGCGCGGAGGCGAAGCTGGGAAGAAGCAGCGAAGAGCTGCATGAGTCTTCTGGTGTGATATAACGCGGACGTGGAGACCCACGATATCCCGCAGGTGTCATCCCGGTTGCGTGAACGGCTCTCCGAACATGCAATGCTGGATCTTGCGAAGCGGCTGATCGCGATTCCATCGGAGAACCCGCCTGGAAATCACTACGAAGAATGCGCCGGCACTCTGATTGACGAACTGGGGAGACTTGGGTTCGATGACGTGAGGAGTGAAGGCGCATGTGTGCTTGCGTCGGCCGGAGCGGGGCCTCGAACCCTTTATTTCAGCGGCCACTACGACGTTGTTCCCGCACAAAGCCGCGATCAATTTCAGCCGCTCGTGACGGGCGCCAATCTGTTCGGGCGTGGTTCGTCGGACATGAAGAGCGGGTTGGCGGCCATGATTCACGCGGCGGCAGCGGCGCGCGATGAAGGGCTTCTCACCTCCGGCCGCATCGGAATTGTGCTGGTGGCGGACGAAGAGACTGCCGGTCCGCGCGGATCACGCGATCTCGATACTCGCGGAGTGCTGGGGAAGGACGGGATTGGCATGCTCACGCCGGAGCCTACGGGCGGCGTGGTTTGGAACGCCAACCGTGGAGCGATTTCGCTGCGCGCGACGATGCGCGGGAGAGCAGCGCACGTCGGCCGGCATTTCGAAGGTGTCAACGCGTTCGAGCGTGCGTTGCCGGCGTTAGCGCGGCTTGCCGATATCAAGAAGGACGTAGAGCTTCGCGAAACGAAATACAACATCGCCCCGGCGGCGGCGCGCAAATCGATTCTGCTGCTGGGCGGCCGGATCGAGGGCGGCACCAATTTCAACGTGACTCCCGACACGCTTTCCTTTACCCTCGACCGGCGCATCAACCCAGAAGAGAACCTGGAAGAAGAAGAGCAGCGATTGCGCGACGCGCTGGAAGGCTTCGAGATCGAGACCCTGCAGCGTGAACCTTCAGCCGCGACTCGTCCAGGAGACCTGCTCGGAGAGACCCTGTCGCGCCACATTGCAAGTGTAACGGGCAAGAAGCCTGCCTTCGAGATGTGTCCAGGCCTGCTCGAGACGCGATTCTACGCGGCGCGCGGCATTCCCGCGTTCGCCTATGGGCCGGGATTGCTGACGGTGTCTCATGGACCCGAGGAGTTCGTTCCCATCCGCAACATCGCGCAGTGCGCGTTGATCTACGCGCTTACGGCGGCGGAAGTGTTGCGTGTCACACGCTAATCGTGCGTGACATGGAGATTGTTAGCCAGTTAAGAAAACGCTCGGGCACTACGAGTCCTTGTTTGTCATTCTCTTTGCTGCTAGGCTTGCCAACCATGAACACTAAGATACTCGTTTTTTCTATGTTCCTAATGTGTGTGCTTGTGCTGGGAACTTTGCGGGTATTGAGGACTCCTCGCCCAGCGGTCAGTGCTGCAGAAGAGCAGGCTCTAATAGCGACCATCAAGCTCCGCTCTGGAGATATGGGCAACACTGAAGAGCGGGGACGCATTGCCGCTTTGGAAGACCAACTTGCCGAGGCAATTAAACACTCGGGTGCAGGTGACTTTGACGGAGACGAGTATGGCGCAGGCGTTTGCACCATTTACATGTACGGCCCTAACGCGGACCGACTATTCGGGGTGACATTACCAATTTTGAAGAAATTCCATGCTCTGGCGGGTTCTTACCTCACGAAGCGCTACGGAAAGCCTGGCGCAAAAGAGAACCGCATTCCATTGACCGGCGATTAGCCCACGCGCCTGATGTAGAGTGCTGTGAACAGAGTTTGCATTTACAATCTTGGGGTAACGGCTTCATCGTCTGATCACACGAACCAGCAACCCTTCATGGGCCCTGCCTTGACGGCGCCGATCCATCGAACACCAGCTTGCCGCCAATGAAGGTCTTCAAGACTCGAATAGAAAGGATCTCTTTGGGCCTCGATTCGAGCTGCGTGATGTCCTTGTCGATCACAATCAGGTCGGCGAGCTTGCCGGACTGGAGAGCACCTTTTTCCTTCTCTTCGAATTCCGCATAAGCGCCTTCGCGAGTGTAGCCGCGCAGGGCTTCGTCCAAAGTCAGCCGCTGCTCCGGGTACCAGCCGCCGGCGGGATTTCCCTGGATGTCCTGCCGGGTGATGGCGGCGTAGATTCCGTAAAACGGATTCAGCGTCTCTCCGGGAAAATCTGAACTGAGCGGCAGATGGACGTGAGTCTTGAGAAGCGACTGCCATGCATACGCGCCCTTGACGCGCTCTGCTCCCACGCGCTTCTCCGCCCATCCCATGTCTGAGGTGCAATGCGTGGGCTGCATCGAGGGGATTACGCCAAGCTGGGCGAAACGGGGAATATCTTCGGCGGCGAGCACCTGGGCGTGTTCGATGCGGAGCCGCGGATCGTGCGCGGAAGGCGTCTCGCGCAGGGCCTGCGCGTAGGCATCCAGTGTGAAGTGGTTGGCTCCGTCGCCGATAGCATGAGTGCATACCTGAAAGCCTTTTTCGAGCGAGCGCCGCGTCAGGTCGTAGATCGCAGCCTGCGGGGTGGTGACCACTCCCTTGGTTTGGGGAGCGTCACTGTAGGGAGCCAGCAGCGCCGCTCCGCGCGATCCCAGCGCACCGTCGGCGAAGAGCTTGAAGGCGCGGATGGTCAGCCGGTGGGTGGGATCGATCTCAGGCCCGCGTGACAGCCATTCCTGTACGAGCGCTGGGTCGGCGCCATCGAGCATTGCAAAGATGCGCAACGGTAAGCGGTCTTCGCGCAGCAGTTCGCGGTAAGCCTGGATCATCACCGGCGACACGCGCGCTTCGTGGACTGAAGTAAGACCGTTGCGGACACATTCCTGCGCAGCCAGCTCAATAGCTTTCTTCGTCTGCTCCAGCGACATTGCCGGCACGTGGCTTTCCACCAGCTCCTGGGCGCGATTCAGCAGGATGCCTGTGGGTTCGCCGCTCTTTTCATCGCGCACAATCCGGCCGTTGTCAGGATCTTTCGTAGTTGCAGTGACCCCGGCTATGGCCAAGGCCCTCTTGTTGGCCCAGGCGGCAAAGCTGTGAAGTCCTACCAGGTACACCGGGTTGTTAGGCGCGGCGCGACTCAGAGCATCGTTGTCAGGGTAGTGCGCAGCCCACTTGCCTTCGTCCCAACCCCAGCCCAGGATCCACTCGCCAGGAGGGACGGAGCGTACGCGCTCCCGGACGCGGGCCACCGCTTCTTCTTCGGTCGCCACGCCCTTCAGGTTCAGACGCAACAGACTCTTGCCCAGCTCGAAAAGGTGGGTGTGCGCGTCGATGATCCCGGGAAGGGCCGTTGCTCGGTGCAAATCGACTTTGTTTTTGACTGAAGGAAAGAGTTTTTGCGCCGCAGCATCGGTTCCGACCCAGATGATCCGATCGCCGGCAATTGCGATGGCTTGTGCAGAAGGCGCGGTCGGGTCCATGGTGATCACGTGCCCATGGAACAACAATAAATCGGGCTGGGCGCGATCCGGAGCCAGGCAGACCGAACTCACGATCAAGAGTAAGACGATTGCCAATTGCGCGCGCATGTCATTCATCAATCGTATTTGCTGACGTTGCCGGTCCCACGGTTTCGCTCTTCCGCCATGAATCGAGGAATCGATTCTATTCCGAAAATGGAAATCTCTTCCGGACAATTTTGTAAGGCATATGCCATTCCCATTCTTGGACTTGGCGCGTTTAACGGCTTGGATTTATGGTGCGAGAAAGTAGTTTGGACTCGACCAGATAAACCCGGACTGCCGTCAAGGCCACTAGGCTGTGAAGTCGCCTCGAGCTGCGAACCTTACAGCAGAATGGGAGAAAACTAATGAGGAAATCCTTGTTTCTCATTTCATGCAATGGCGACGGCAGCCACTATTGGAACTATATAGATACGCCTTGGCTACGTGGACTTCCAGGGGGCGCAAAGGCGACAGGACGTGTCGCGCAAACTATTATTCTTCATGAATCTGCGCATTTTACGATGGTCTTGTGCCAGCCGCCCATTCCGACCACAATCTGTGGGCCCCTACATTTTGTGTCTTGACCCTCCCGGCGCCGGCATCTACACTCTAACTCTCGTGTAGCGAACAAAAAGCGAAACTCCTCAACTTCGACGAACCGGCTAACCAGATGACCTCTAAACAAATTGCGAATAGTCGCACTTCCATATTGGGGCTCGCGATAAATTCCACGCATCGCCGCAACGCGCGGAACGAGGCCCATTATGAAACTCTGGCAAAAGATTCTCTTAGGGGCAGCCATTCTACTCGGGTCGGTGATCGCAACGGGCGGTGGAGACAGGCTGCTTGGCTACCGTCGGGGGGAGCCTGCCCTAATGGAGGTTTTGCAGGCACTCCACGCGCCCGATCGGTAAACTGATTTCTCGGTAGCGCGACAATGTCTTGGTCGAACGTGTTCATAGAGTCTTGCGCCGATCTCTTCATGTTCGAGCCTCGTATCCGTAATGGGTTTTCCGATCACGCTGGCCGCTGGCTTCTGGACGGTCTGCCCAATTTTCCGGCTCTAAAAGCCTTTTGGCACTAACTATCGTACAGTATAGCTTGCACTATACACTAGTAATGGCATATTACAATAGTTTTATTATCTTTATTTTCTATGTATTGCAGTGCATTCACCAAGTTAACTATCTAATAGTGATTGATGGAAAATATTGTGTACTATATGGCAGTGCTGTCTACCCAGCCTGACTATCCTTCCCGATGCATATATAAGGAGGTGTTCGTTCGCGATCGGCCGTGGTTTGCGCGGAAACGCAAAACATGTCTGCCACCGGCACTCTTTGCCGGTGTGCATGTGTGCTTTGTAGAAGGGAAGCAGCAAGCAAAGCTGGCAGCCGGACAGCAGCTAAAATTAATTTCAATGGACCGCAATCTCGAAAACGCTCGCGGATGGGTTGAGCAAGCCCGCCGCGTCGTGGCCCTGACCGGCGCCGGCATCTCCACGGAATCGGGTATCCCTGATTTTCGCGGGCCGCAGGGCCTATGGACGAAAAACCCCAAGGCAGAAAAGCTCTCTGACATCCGCTACTACATGGCGGACTCTGAAGTTCGCAAGCTAGCCTGGCAACAACGCGTTGCGCACCCGGCATGGAACGCGAAACCCAACGCCGGACACCTGGCTCTGGTTTCGCTCGAGCGCACCGGACGCATGCACTCCCTGGTCACGCAGAATATCGACGGGCTTCACCAGCTCGCCGGCAACTCACCGGAGAAAGTGGTGGAAGTGCATGGCACCATCCACCAGGTCATGTGCATGTCCTGCCGCTGGCGCGGACCCATGCAAGCCACGCTTGATCGCGTGCGCGCCGGAGAAGAAGATCCCGAGTGCCGGAGTTGTGGCGGTATCCTCAAAAGCGCGACCATCTCATTTGGTCAGCCGCTGGTGCCCGAAGTCATCGACCGCGCCCTATGTGCAGCTCAGGAATCCGATCTGCTGCTGGCCATCGGCACTACTCTCAACGTTTACCCGGTCGCCAACGCCGTGCCTCTCGCAAAATCTTCTGGAGCGCGCGTGATCATTCTCAACGCCGACCCTACCCCCATGGACGACATGGCTGACGCCGTCCTGCGCGGCTCCATCGGCGAGATCCTTCCACGATTGGTGCAGGGAACACTTCCTACCATCCACAAACGCTCCTGACACGGACGCCTTTCCTAGAGACGCGACACCGTCGCGTCTCTTTCCCCTTGATCGTGTGGCACAGGCACTCTTGCCTGTGCTTCTATCCCTTCTCAAAAAACGGATCACAGGTATCTATTGGCGTTGCCGTATCGGACTCAATCACCAAAAAGAGGCCTTCCCTGTGCGCTGTCAGGGATCACTACTTTTCCCGCTGTACCTTTTTGCACCCTTTGCGCCGGTGGAACAGAAGGATTGCTGGGATACTTCTTGCCGTTGAATCTAAGTCTCGCCTCATATCCTGGTTGAATGCCGCCGCCTTGTACCCAGACACCCAAATCGTGCCAACCATTTGTTTTGGTGGCCAAAACACGAATTGGCAGTTGCGTAATAGTCGTCTTCGTAACCACTTTATACGACTCGCCCTCAGGCATAAGAATCAGACATGAACAACCACCGCTGCCGCACCAGCGTGGGCCGATGAGATACACAATCGCCTGCTCCTTTCCATCATCCTTCAGGTCCAGGAAGGCGGCAGCATACCGTGTGGTTCGCTCACCGGCCGAGCTCGGATTCCCATCATATTTCTGAAGGAATCTTTTCAGGTGTTCCTCGCTCCCGGGACTTTGACCCGTTGCCTGAGCAGGGCAGTGGGCGACCGGCGCGAGACAGACCGCCAGCACTGCGACCGTTATGCAATGGAATCTCATATCCGTGCCCGGCTTCGTTCTCGCGTTGTGCCGTCTCCGCGTCCACTAGCAACTCGTGAAAGCATGCGTACTCTATACGCCATTTCCCACGGCGAAACAATAGTCTTACGAAAATCTTGTGAAGCACCGGCGCCTCGCCGGTGGAGTTTTCACGATCACACCCACCCCACGAGACCTCATCCCGAACCCCCGCAGCCCGAGCGCGCGAGGGCGAAGTGGGGTGAGGGACCTGCTCCGCTGCAGTCTAGCGGTCGCGTTGAATGTCGCCAGCCTACTCCACCCCAAACAACTTCTCGATCTCCTGATTCCCAGACTCCCGGGCAAGCAGCCTGAAAGGTTTCCCCTGTGTGTCACTCGCGGCGCGAAGGGCAGGGAAGCGGCGAAGGAATCGTCGCACCCACTCGACCTCACCGCGTCCGATGGCAAAAGCCAGATCGCCCAGTTCGATCGCAAGGAATCCGCCCATTTCGCGCAGGTATTCAATCGCCCAGCCTGTGGGAGTCGCACCGAACTGGCTATCCCTGGCGTTGATCTCCGCGCCGCGCCTCACTAGCTCTTTAACCACGGAGCGATGTCCACCCAACGCCGCGTAATGCAGCGCTGTAGCGCCGGCCTGATCCCGTTGGTCGATCAGCTCGCCATCGGCGTCAAGGACGCCTGTGACTTGGGCCAGATCACCCCGCTTCGCGGCCTCGATCAACTTCTCGAACTCATTCATCGCAGACCTCCGGCAGAAAATGAACAGAATACCTGATCGCCGCCAGGACGCGACAGAGCCTCCGTCGGCGTTTCACTCGTAAGAACAGGGTAGCCGTGTGCGTGCCGGTGGGTAAATATCCGAATCCATTCGACTCCCTGGGTTAGATGATCTGTACAACCGTTCTCCATCTAAGCGCCGGAGGCGCGACCACAGGGTAGCCCACGGCGATAGCCGTGGGTAAGGGTGAAAAAAGAGACGAAAGCGCCAGAGGCCGGGGCCCCCGGCACGCGCTTCGCGTGACGGGGTGGTAGAGGCGCGGCACAGGTTTTCAGCCTTTCACCATCAGAAGGCTGCTGAGGATCACGGGGTGGAGCAGAGCCTGCCCTGAGCAACTGAGCGAAGTGAAGGGGCCGAATGGGCCTTTAGGCCTGCAGTAAGGAAGTAGTACGGCATCGGCTTTAGCCGCTGAGGTTGAGCTTGTCGCGCGGTCCAATCGAAGTTTCAAATTGGCCCACCTCTCGTCGCAAGAGTTTCATTCAATCTTCATTTGTACCTAACCCGCGATTCCAATGGCCTCGATATCGTGTTCCCGCGCCACTTTCATCGAGCGCTCGGTAAGCGCGAGTCGGAAATCGAGAAAGGAGCCTGTATGAAAAGCTGGAAACATCATCGAGCAGCCCGTCTTATATCAGGCGTGCTGGCTTTGTGTTTGGCGTTCGCAACACCCACGGCGAAGGCGGAGGCCCAAACGACGTTCCCGCAGTACGACCACGTTTTCCTGGTCATCATGGAGAACGAAAACTTCAATCAGGTCTTCGGCAGCCAATTCGCCCCCATTCTCAATGCGCTGGCACACGATTACGGGCTGGCTACGAACTACACCGGTGTCGCCGACCCCAGTGAGCCCAACTACGTCGCCATGCTCGGCGGAGACTTCTTCGGTATCAGCGACGATGACCCCTATTGGTTCCCGGGACATACCGTCAACGCTGCCAACCTTATGTCGCAGCTCGAAGGCGCAGGCAAGACCTGGAGAGGCTATTTCCAGAGCATGCCCTATGCCGGCTATCGCGGCTATTGCTATCCGGACAAGTGCAACGGCATTCCTGACGCTGACACCCAATACGTTACAAAGCACAACGGCATCGTGAATTTTGCCAATCTGCAAACGCCGGCCGAACTGGGAAAGATGTTTCCTCTACCGCAGCTGTCGGCTGATCTTGCCGCGGGAACGGTTCCCAACTTCAGCTACATCGTCCCCAACGAGTGCAATGACATGCACGGAGCTCCGCCGTGGTGTGTGGACTCCGGAGGCACGGGGTCCGTCCAGCAGAATTTCCTGATCTCCCAAGGCGATAAGTTTGTTGGCGGCGTGGTCAACGAGATCACCTCGTCTTCCATGTGGCAGACCGGCAACAACGCCATTGTCATTACCTTCGACGAAGGGAACACGGCCAACAGCCAGATCGTGACCATCGTCGTCACCAGTCATGGACCGCGTGGCGTCACCGATAAGACGAGCTTCAATCACTTCTCATTGCTCGCCTCGCTCCAGCAGACGTTCAGTCTCGGCTGCCTTCTCAATAGCTGCACCGCAAGCCCGATGACCAACCTCTTTGCGATTACCGGCACCAACACGGTTCCCACTTTGCCGCCGCCTTTCAATTTCCCGACTAGCTCCGACACCATTTCCGCCCAGGGCGCGGGAAAGCAGGCTGCCGCGGCTTCACTCGGCGGCAGCGGCTGGAGTATCGTGCCTAGTTACACCTTTGGATCACAAGACAACGTCCTCGCGGGAGTCTCCGCAGCCTCCATCTCTGACGCTTGGGCTGTTGGCACTTACGTCCCATCCGCCGGAAGCGTGCTCGCCACGCTGGCGGAACACTTCGATGGAACCCGTTGGACCGCCTTTCCTTTGCCGAATGTGGGCGCGCAGGAGAACTGCCTCATGGCGGTCTCCATGCCTTCACTCGGGCGCGCCTGGGCCGTTGGCTATTTCGTGAACGGCAAGTTCCAGCAGCAGACTCTGATTGAACACTTCGACGGCACCGTATGGTCGGTTGTCCCAAGCCCGAGCCCCGGGACGCTTGAGAACATCCTCTATGGTGTTGCAGCCATCTCCGACTCCGACGTGTGGGCCGTTGGCGCTCAGCAGGACTCGAGCGGTCTGTGGCACACACTCACCGAGCACTGGAATGGCTCCGTCTGGTCGGTCGTGAAGGCGTTTGACGCGGGCGCCAACGGAAATCAGTTCTATGCTGTCAAAGCCCTGGCTTCCAACAATGTCTATGCCGTTGGACAGCAGGCGGGATCCGGATTCCCTAACCAGTCCCTCATCGAACGTTGGAACGGTTCCACCTGGACCGTTGTCTCCAGCCCTGCCGATGCGGCTTCAGCCTTGCCTCTGGGAGTCACGGCCACGGCCACGTCGTTGACTACCGTCGGCGAGCAGGAGACTGACACCGCACCCTATACCACCTATGTCACCGCGGGCGCGCCCGGCTCCCTGTCCATTCAGATCACTCCCAACGCCGGCGCCGGCGAGAACGACCTTTTCGCTGCGGCCACTGCAGTTGACGGATCGACGTGGGCTGTGGGTTGGGACATCAATACCACGAGCGGCAACCACGATCCGCTTATCCTGCAGGGGATCAACGGCGTGTGGTCGCTTGTTTCGAGCCCAGCCTTCGCCGCAGGATCAGACAGCGGCTTCGCGGCCATGACCGCCATTCCCGGAGGCGGACTGTGGGCTGTCGGCGTGACGGCCTCGTCAAAGAGCAACTACTCCACGCTGATCGAATTCCATCCCTAACCGCTCTTTCAAAAGCAGTTTCGTACTGTCAGAGTGTTTTCGTACAAGGTTGAGCTCAGAGCTCCGGGCGCTCCGGCGCCCGGCTCGACTCCTTGGGTCGACGTTCATGTAAATACTCACTTTGAGCCTGAGCGCCGGAGAGCCTGCCCTGAGTAACTGAGCGAAGCGAAGGAGTCGAATGGGCATTCATGCCTGCGGCAAAGGAAGTAGTAGACATCGGCTTTAGCCGCTGAGGTAAACATCGCCTGTCATGAAAATCGAGAGACCGTAGAAATCACTGGGTCCCCAATGCATTCTTCGTGCTTCAGCGCGAAGCCCGGTGGAAGAACGGCCATTGATGGCTGCGAAAAGAGTGTGCTTCAAGAATGCGCGCTTTAGCGCTGGTGACACATACCCAACGCCATTCGACTCTCTCGGTTGACCAATCTGTACAACCGTTCTCCATCCAAGCGCCAGAGGCGCGACCAGAGGGTAGCCCACGGCGTTAGCCGTGGGTAACGTGCGTAACAGCGAGGAGCGCCGGAGGCGCGGCACAGAGTCTTCGGCCTCTCACTATAGATAACTGCCGAGGATCACGGGGTGGAGCAGAGCCAGCCCTGAGCAACTGAGCGAAGTGAAGGAGCCGAATGGGCCTTCAGGCCTGCGGCAAGGAAGTAGTAGACATCGGCTTCAGCCGCTGAGGTACGCAGGCTTCGACACTTTTGAAAGCTTCCTCTTGCGCTACCTAGCGCTAATCTGCGTTTTATCCGCGCAAATCCGCGGTCAGGTTTTCTCTTTCTTCCGACCCGATTTTCCCGCCGCGGTGTCTAATCGATCTATCGGGGTGTACTAAAAAGGAGCCATGAGCTATGAGGAAACTAATCATCTCCATGGTGGTAGGGTTGGCGGCCTTGGCGCAGGCCCAGGCGGGTCAAGACAAATCCCAGCCAAAGGTCATCGCGGATCCAGCCGAATACCAGGCGTACATCACAGCGATCAACCTGCAAGATCCGGCCCAGAAGGCCGCCGCCCTGGAAAGCTTCATCCAGCAATATCCCGCGACGGTTGTGAAAAGCGACGCTCTGGAGCTCCTCTTGGCCGCCTACGGCGCCAACAACAATCAGCCCATGCTGGAGCAAACGGCGGCGCGGGTTCTGGCCGGCGATCCCAACAATCTTCGCGCTCTGGCCGTTGCGACTTCCATCGAGCGGTCGAAGGGGACACCGGAGTCGATCGCCAATGCAGGCGCCAATGCGCAAAAAGGTCTGCAGGCGCTCGCGAAATGGACCAAACCCGAAGGAATGTCCGACACGGATTTTGAAAACCTCAAGAACCGCATGGCGGAGATCTTTGACGGTGCTTCTGCGTTTGCCGCCTTGCAATCCAAGGATTACGCGGCCGCGCGCGAGCATTATCTGAAGTCGCTCGCGAAGGACCCGGACAACGTGCTCGATGCTTACCAGCTCGCCATCGCGGAGTTGGAGACGACGCCGCTTGATCTCGACGGTTTCTGGTATGGCGCCAAGGCCCTTCGCCTGGCTGCGGACAATGACACGCGCGACGCCATCGCGCGTTACATCAAAGGAAAATACAAGAAATATCACGGCAAAATAGAAGATTGGGACAAGTTTGCGGCCGCGGTGGCTTCCCAGAAAGCTCCGCCCGCCAACATGGCTGAACTGATTCCTCCGGCTCCGACTCCGTGCGACCTCGCTGTGCGCGCTGTCAAAGACAACAAGCCGGAAGACCTCTCCCTGAGCGACTGGGAATTCATTCTCTCGAAAGCCAACTGCTCGCCCGCCAACAAGGAAGCTGCCGGCATCATCTGGCAGACAATCCTGGACAAGCAGAAGCCCCCGCAGAGAGCTGCGGTCAAGTTGCAAAACAAAAAGAAGACCTCGCCGGCACCCGGGCCCATGCTCAAACTACCGGGTGTCTTGGTGCTCTCGGCAACTCCAAAGACGATGCAGGTGGCGGTCACTCTCGAGAATCAATGTGCCAAAAAAGCCGACCTCGCGGTTAACTTCGAAAAACCCGTCCTGCATCCGCCGGCGGCGGGTGCGACCATCGACGTGGTGGGCGCCATGACCGCGTACCGCGCCGAGCCGTTCCTGTTCACCATGGAGAAGGGAGCACTGCAGCGAGCCAAACCGGTGACGCTCAACTGTGACCAGTTGCGTGCGGGGACTTTCTAAATATCGAATCCCCCACGAGACCCATCCCGAACCCCGGAGCCGCTTCCGCGAGGCGGAAGTGAGAAGTGTTGTTGCACGAGCCCAGGCCATGCTCGTGTGGCACGGGCGCCCTCGCCGGTGGAAATTTCGCGATCCCACCCACCCCCACGAGACCCCATCCCGAACCCCGTAGCCCGATCCCGCAGAGCGGGAGAGGGCGAAGTGGGTGAGGGACCTGCTCCGCCGCAGTCTGGCGGTAGCGTTGAATGTCGCTTTCGATCATCGTTTGTGTGGCACCGGCACCGGGGTCCCCGACACGCGCTTCGCGTGGTGGGGTGGACGTACTCTTGCCGGTGCGGCGGCGTCCCTCTTCAGAAGAGCATCGATGAGAACCAGTCACCCAACCCCTGTCATCCTGAGCGAGCACGAATGAGCGAAGCGATATGAGGGCGAGTCGAAGTTGAGCCGCTTTGCGGGCGTCCGAGCCCGCAGGCGAAATCCCGAGCGAAGCCGAGGGAGCTGGATCCCAACGAGTCATCCGCTGTCATGCAGCCTGAGGGAGTTCTCCCCAGAACCCGATTCGCACATGCCGCAGATTGCGAGACGCTAGCAAAATCGACCCTGGTTCGTATCAGGGCGCGATCTAGCCCTTGCCTTCCGGCTTCCGAACTACGGTTTTTATCAGGGCACGAGCCCAGCCCATGCCTTTCAAATCCTAAGCGCCGGAGGCGCGACCAGAGGGTAGCCCACGGCGTGAGCCGTGGGTAACGTGCGTAACAGCAAGGAGCGCCAGAGGCGCGGCACAGAACTGCATTAAGATTTGTTTACCTCCCGATCTCCATAATCTAATCGATTATCTAGGTCTCTCAGGTAGAAGGAGAAAGCAGCTATCTATATCTCCGTCACGTTAAATAGCTTCCGAATGGTAATAGCCGCTAAAGACAATCCGGCGTATAGTTGTTGTCTCATACATAGCGGTAGTTAAGGTTGGCGCATGCTGAAAGACTTCGTCCCGCTTTCCTCTGCCTTCTTGTTGTTGATCATCCCGTCCTACGCAGTTAGCCAGGTCGCTCCTCCCATCGCAGCCTCTAAAGATGGCCCAGTCATCGTCACCCGGCAAACGCTGCATCATGACGTGTCTCTGCCGTTGCGGGATCTTGCCGCCCAGAGGGCCCTGGCTCCGCTGCCTCCGCAAGAGAGGGAAGTGGACGAAGTGAAAGTGATTCCCTTGCGTCCCGGCTACAAGCCGGTGAGCGAACCGGACACGGTTCTGCAGCGAACCATCGCTCAGACCAGCGCGGAGGCTGCATCAACTCTCGGCCCGGTCGCCGGCCTCAACTTTGAGGGACTAGGAAGCGGAATTCCCAACTTCAATATCCTCGCCGCGCCCCCCGATACCAATGGCGCTGTCGGGGCCACGCAATACGTTCAGTGGGTCAATGTCTCTTTCGCGGTTTTCGACAAAAGTTCAGGCGCGATGACCTTTGGACCTGCGCTGGGCAATACACTTTGGACCGGTTTTGGTGGCCTCTGCGAAACCAACAACGATGGCGACCCCATCATCACCTACGACAAGCTGGCTGACCGCTGGGTCTTCACCCAGTTGGTGTTCCGAAACCAGCCTTTCATGCAGTGCGTTGCAGTTTCCACTACCTCTGACGCTACCGGACCTTACTTCCGTTACGCCTTCCAGTATCCCGCCCTCGGTGACTATCCCAAGGTAGGCGTGTGGCCTGACGCTTACTACATTACCTTCAACATGTTTCAGGGAGGTGCAACCTTCATCGGCGCTGACGCCTGCGCCTACGACCGCAAGTCGATGCTCCAAGGTCTCCCCGCGACTCAGATCTGCTTCCAGCAGGCCTCCACAGTAGGCAGTCTGTTGCCCTCAGACCTCGACGGCCATATTAGTCCACCCGCCGGTTCACCCAACTACATGGTGGACTTTGACGTTAATTCTCTGAACCTCTATAAGTTTCACGTTGACTTTCAGACACCCAGCAATTCAACATTCACCGGACCGGTGAACATCCCGGTGGCGGCCTTCACGCCCTTTTGTCCCCAGGTGCGCAGCTGTGTTCCGCAGCCTGCCGGCGACGGCACCATGTTGGATTCTCTCGGCGACCGCCTCATGTACCGCCTGGCGTATCGCAATTTCGGCGACCATGAATCTCTGGTCGTCAATCACTCCGTGGTGGCCGATGGGACAATAGGAAACTCCGGCATACGCTGGTATGAAATCCAAAATCCCAGCGGCTCATCCCCCGCGGTAGCCCAGCAATCAACGCTGGCTCCCGACTCTGGGTATCGCTGGATGGGAAGCGTTGCCATGGACGCCAGCGGCAATCTCGCCGTCGGCTACAGCGTGGCTAACGCCACGAGCAACCCCCCCGTCTTCCCGTCCATCGCGTTTGCGGCGCGCCTCGCATTCGATCCGCCGGGCACCCTGCAATCGGAGACCACGATCGTCGCGGGATCAGGATCGCAAATCAACGGTCTCACGCGCTGGGGCGACTACAGCGCCATGCAGGTGGATCCTGCAGACGACTGCACATTCTGGTACACCCAGGAATACATGAAAGCCAACGGCTCGTTCAACTGGAACACCAGGATTGCTAATTTCAAATTCCCGGGCTGCGGTGCCACTGCCTTGAGCATGACCAAGAGCCATTCCGGCGACTTTACTCAAGGACAATCCGGCGCAACCTACTCCCTTGTCGTCACCAACATCGGCAGTAAGCCTACCGACGGAACCGCAGTCACGGTAGCTGATACCTTGCCTGCCGGGTTGACGGCAACTGCCATCAGCAGTACGGATGCAACCTGGGTCTGCACGCTGGGCACGTTGAGTTGTACCCGAAGTGACGTGTTGGCGCACGGCAAGACTTACCCAGCCATTACCGTCACCGTCAACGTGGCGGCCAACGCGGCAGGGCTCGTGACCAACACTGCCACCGTCACTGGAGGCGGCAACAAAGACACCACCGACAATACGGCGAGTGACGTGACCACTGTGATCCAGACCGGCCCCGACCCGGCCATCGCCATGACCAACGTGCCTTTGGTCGCGAATCAGACAGCAACGTATTCAATCACCGTGACCAACCGCGGACTCACCACCACCACAACGGATCCCCTGACCGTGACGGACACCATACCCGCAGGGCTTACCGCCCTCGCAGCCGTCGGTACCGGCTGGGGAACCTGTACCGTGACGGCAGCTAGCGTGAGTTGCACCCGCAACGATCCGCTGCCCTCGAACCAAAGTTATCCGCCGATTACCGTTTCCGTGAGCGTGGGCGTCAGCACGTTCACCACGGTGGTGAATACTGCCTCGCTGACCGGCGGAGGCGACGTCAATCCACTCAACAACACCGCCACCGATCCCGCGACTGTCGTCGCTCTGCCGCCGGGCTTGGCCTTCACCAATCCGGCAATCCCTCTCGTCCCATCGGTTGCTCTTGAGTTCAAACCCGGCGTCCAGATCGCAATCACCGGCACCGCGACCGGCCCCAGCTTCCAGGATTTTCAGTTGCAGGTGGCGGAAGGCATCAATCCCGCCACGGGCTGGAGTTCCGCAGGGATCACGCTCGCCGGCGGAGGCTCCCCGGTCACCAAGGGACCTCTCGGCACCTGGGATACATCCGCCATCACGCAAGCCGACTTCTACAGCATCCGGCTCACTGTGGACGACTTTGGGTTTTCCAACAGCCTCGTCACGTTTGTCTATCTTGAGCCCAGTCTGATCTCGCAGCACTGGCCGGTCTTGCTCGACGGCGGCCCGCTCTTCTATGCGGGGTTCCAATCACTGGCAGATGGCGCTGGCAACCAGCGGCTTTTCGTGGTAACGCCTCCCTCCTTCTTTACCCAGGCTCCCCCTTCGTACGTGACCTTTTCTCCGGATGGTTCTTCGAAGACATCCATTCTGGTCTTTCAACCCGGCCAACTCAACCCCGCCGTGGGGCCATTGGACGGATCTCCTGGTGGTGATGCCGTGGTGCCCGACAAGTCCACGACCGGCCTTGATCCACCCCAGGTGCAGCTGTTTCACAGCGACAACAGCGCCCCCGCCATTCAGCTCCCCGCGAACGTGGCTAAAACCATTAGCGGCTTCGCTTTTGATTTTCAAGTGCCCGTGCTCGAAGACATGGAAGGCACAGGGCAACTGGATTTTGTAAGCCTGGCGGCATCGCCCAGCGCGGGCTTTAACGGAATTGACCACGCCTATTTGTTGGCTTTGCGGCCTGACGGTTCCGTCCTGAGCGGAAATTTCCCGGTTGTGATTCCCGACCAAAACAGCAACCTAATCCTTACTTTCAAACCCCGGGTTCTTGTGGGCGACTTGCACGGTGATGGCTCCAAGGAATTCGTGGTGATCGCCGGCACATCTTCCACAACTTTTACGCTCTTGCAGTTCGCTCACGACGGTACGCCGGTTCCCTGGGCCGTCCCTCAATTCAACGCCACGCCTGCCGCCATGATCCTGGCCGACCTCGACCACAACGGCGCGTTGGAAACCATCCTGACCCTGGCTTCGGCTCTGCCCTCGGGCGAAGACGATCTCACCATGCATGTCTTCCAGCCAGACGGAAGCGAACGGCCAGGCTTCCCCATCGACCTGGGTCAGGTCAATCCTGACGATTTCACGTTTAGTCAGATTGTGGTGGGCGATCTCAACCGCGACGGCACCGAGGAGATCATCGAGCTGCACCATAATGGCCAGTTGCACGTCCTTGAGCCCGACGGGACCCCATTCCCCGTGTTCAAGCCCCCTGTCTTCTCCAACGGCGCCCCGACCGGCACATTGGCGCTCGCGGACATCGACGGCGATGGATTTCCGGAAATCCTTCTGGGCCGATACGAGGTCCCGACATTTACACCGGCACCGGGGTCCCCGGCACGCGCTTCGCGTGACGGGGTGGATGGACCGGAGTCCCCGGCACGCCCGCCTCTGGCGGGTGACGGAGTCGTCGCAGCGCCAATTGTCGATTCGTCGACAAGTTCTCCTGCGAGCGGCGCGACTGTACACAACGTTCTGTCTCCTGAAGGGACCGTCGCCAGCACAATTTCCAGCGTCGCCCCGCAATCCGCCGCCGGAACCTTCTACACCATTCAATTCCTGACTGCCGTGAGCCGCGACGGCACCATCGTCCGGAACTGGACCTTGCTGGGCATAAACGGCAATGAACCGTCCGCCACCGGTCCCACGATCACCGTGGGAGATTTCAACAAGGATGGGTTTACCGACATTGCTCTCAATTACGAACTGGTTCTAGGCGGCGGAAACAACGGGTTTCTGGGAACAGGAACGGGGATGGTGCTTACCACCGGAACGGCGTTCAACGCCGCGGTGAACGATTGGCCCCTGGTGTACCAGAATCCGCGCAACACCGCAGTCATGCGCCGCGCCATTACCCTCGCCCTGATCTCACCGGAAAACGGCGAGAGCGTTACCGCCACGGTTCCCATCACCGCGGCCACAACCGGAAACGTCGCCTCGGTGCAATTCAAACTTGACGGCGCGAATTTCGGAACGCCGGTCACCACGCCTCCGTTTACCATCTCCTGGGATACGAGCCAGGCACCAACCGGCGTCCATCAATTGCTCGCTCTGGCCACTGACTCCACCGGCCGGCCCGTGGCTTCTGCGCCGGTGAACGTCACCGTGGTTCGGGAAAACGGCAGCACCACGATGGTGGCCTTGACAGCCGGAACCAACCCCGCAAACTTCGGCAAGCCGCTCACTTTCACCGCAACGGTTGCGCCGAACACTGCCACCGGCAACGTGACCTTCTTCGATGGTCCCCGGGCCATGTCTGGTGCTGTCGCTCTGAGCGGTGGTTCTGCTTCGTTTACCACCAGTTCGCTGTTCTTTGGCTCTCATTCCATCAGCGCGACGTATAGCGGCGACCCCAACTTTGCCGGCTCGTCCTCAGCGGCAATTTCCCAGCAGATCAGTCCGGATTTCTCGATCGGGACCTCCCCTGGCAGCGCAACCATCCGCGCCGGGCAAAGCGCAACCTTCACCTTTACCGTGTTGCCCCTGGGAGGATTCAATCAGACGGTGAACTTCTCTTGTTCCGGGCTGCCGGCAGAGTCTCAGTGCACATTTGCTCCTGCGTCGGTGACTCCCAACGGTGGTCCGGCGACCAGCGTGCTGACCATCACCACCACCGCGGCCTCGGCTGTACTGGGCGCGCCGCCGGTCCCCAAAAACAATCTGCCGCTGGTTGCGTCGCTCAGCGGCGCTATGCTGGGCATGCTTTGGATCGCATGCTCCCCTCGCACTCGAGGAAGAGTTCGATCAAGACTGCTGTTGCTGGCTGGCGCCCTGTGTCTTCTGGTGTCACTGACTAGCTGCGGCGGCGGAGGTGGAGGCGGCGGTGGCCATCACGACCCAGGAACCCCGCCCGGCACCAGTTCGGTCACCGTCACCGCGACATCCGGCTCCAACAGCCACCCATCAACCGTCACGCTTAACGTGAATTAGCGGTTGTGGCGCCCTGATCGGCTTGTTTGTGTGGCACCGGCATCGGGGTGGAGGCCTCCTGCCGGTGCAAAGGTGTCCCCTTCAGAAAAGCATTGATAAAAACCAGCCACCCAACCCCTGTCATCCTGAGCGGAGCGCCGCAATGGCTTGTCCTTACGTGAATGCGAGGCGCGCAGTCGAAGTTGAATCGTTTTGCGGGCGTCTGAGCCCGCAGGCGAAATCCCGCGCGGAGCCGAGGGAGCCCGGACCCCGAGAATGCTGGCACCATGAATACGGCCGCAGAGCGTTCTCCCCAAGCAGCGTCTAAAGAACTCCCTGGAACCGCATGGCAGAGGAAACACCTTCGGGGTTCTTCGATGCGAGCTCACCCGGCGTGCGCCGCGGCTCGCGCTTGCTCAGAATGACAGCCTTAAGAAAGGCGTTCATCCGCGCAAATCGGCGGTAGGGTTTTCCGTCGGGAGCGAACGACCTTCCGCGGAAACCGCTGCAACTCTCCCCGGTGGTAGACTGCGAGTATGCCCGCTAAAAAGAGGAAGACGAAAAAGCGCGCGAAAACCAAGAAGACTGCGAGAAAGAAGGCTGCCGCCAGAAAGGCTGCCACCAGGAAGACCGCGAGAGTCGCCAGAAAGATGGCAGCCCGAAAGACCGCCGCCCGAAAGACCGCCAGAGTTGTTAGAAAGACGGTTAGGGAAGGAAGGCCGACCGAGGCTCGAGTGGTCCCACGCCAGGCGGCCCGCTCCGGAGAACAATCGGGCGATCTGCAGGGACTGTCCACACGAGAAGGCGCCGATTCTGAGAGTGTCAGTGAATTGCTCGAAGAAGGAAACCCCTTTGAAGCCGGTGTGGTCGAGGGCGTGGAAGAAGCTGGACGCGCCGACGAAAGGCCGGTTCACACACAAGAAGTCCCCGAGGACGACGTCCCCGACGAATACCTGGACAAAGATTAAAGAGCGATTGCCCGTCAAGCCGAAAGACAAGGAGCAAGGCCAGTGAGCCTCGATTCCTGAAACGCTCTGGACGTAGAGACGTGGCACGGCCACGTCTCAATGTTTACAGCGCAAGGAGCCTATCCTTCCGCCAGTTTGGCGACCTCACGCGGAGTTACGAGGGATGTTTCCCCCTGAACAGCGTCTCGGGACCAACGGTGAGACGCGGCAATGCCGCGTCTCTACGAAGCGGCATGGCTGTAACACCATGCTCCTTCAAATCAGGTGGGATATTCCCTCAATCCGCGCTCATCCGCGCAAATCCGCGGTAAGGGGTTTGCCTTTGCTAGAAGCTAGCAGCTGTTCTACGCCGCCGGCTTCTCCAGAATCGCAGCCAAAGCCTTCAGCCGCGTCGCATCCGCCGGGCTCTTCGCGCCCGCGGCGTCTTTTTCCAACGACGGCGCCATACGCTTCAACTCCGCCACCTTACCCTTGCTCATATGCGAGCTCTCCGCGTCCTGAATCGCTTTTTGCAGCGCTGCGATTTTGTCGGCAGGCAGGGCTTGCGACCGTGACAACTGATCCACGTAGGCTTTCGCGATCACCAACGTTGCCGGCCACTCGAGCTTCTGCTGGTTCTGCACGTTCAGCTCGCTGACCCGGACTGTCTTTGCCGCGTCAATTTCGTTCTGCGTCAGAAACTGCGTTGGTGTGAGTTCAAACACGTCCAGACCGCGCGCGATCTCCGAAGCATAGATGTAGCCGTTGTACCAATATGCCGACCAGTCGCCGCCGAGGATCAGCGTCTTGGCGTCGATCGGCCCGCGATCGAAGTAGGCAATCTCAAACGGATGCGCCGCGTCCGTAAAGTCCATGATCGAGACGCCGCCCTGATACCACGCCTGCACTTCGATATCGCGCCCCGGGACGGGAATCAGCGAGCCGTTGTGTGCCACGCAGTTTTCCGAGTCGCTCTGCGCGGACGGCATCTTGTAGTAGCTTTCGAGCGTCATCTTGTCGTTGTTCAGAGCGAAGATCGCATCCGCGCCCCACTTGTTCGGGTCGTTCGGACGGCACCGCGCTCCCAGGCCGCCGCCCCACTCGTCGGTGAACACGACTTTGCTGCCATCGTTCGAGAACGAAGCCGAATGCCAGTACGAATAGTTGGGATCGTTCACCGCATCCACGCGCTTGGGATTGACCGGGTCTTTGATGTCCAGCAGGATTCCGTTTCCGGAGCACGCCCCCGCCGCCAGACCGATCGCCGAATACACCGTGATGTCGTGGCACTGGTCCGTGTCGCGCGGTTTCTGCGCGCTTTCGTTGCCGTGCGTGCCGCCGTTATTCAGCCCGTTGATCGCTCCTGTGCGGGGATCGATAAACACGCGGGGACTGGACACCACTTTCGCGTCCTGCGGCCGCGCCACCGGCACCTTGATCACTTCGATGCGAAACAGCGCTGTGTTCGGGTCTTTGTCCGGTTTCTCGCCCGAGCAGCCGGCCAGTTCTTCAGGCTGGCGCACGAACGATGTTCCCGAGACGTAGATGTAAACGTTCTGTGTGTCCTTGGGATCGATCACCAGGGTATGCGTGTGGGACCCGCGGCAAGTCTGCACCGCCGCGACTTGCTTCGGGTTCCTGATGTCGGAGATGTCGAAGATTCTCACGCCGCGGAAGCGGTCTTTTTGCGCTGCCGGCGGGCGGCGTCTGTCCCTTGGAGCGTCCGGTGGCGGAGGAGGCTCCGGCGGAAATCCTTGCGCACCGCAATCCAGGCGTCCATTCGCCATCTCCACCGACATGAACAGCAGGTTCTTGTACACCGACACATCACCCTGCCCGCCCGGGCACACCAGCGAAGTCAACAACGTAGTTTTCGCCGGGTTGGAGATGTCATAGATATTCACGCCGTAAAAATTCCCTTGAAACAGGTGGTGGCCCTGGAACGCGAGATCGGAGTTCGCGAAAGCCAGCTGCGCAAGAACCAGTTGCGTCGGCTTTGGCATTTTTGCGTTGTTGCCCATGCCGAGCATGCCCAACGTCTTCTGCACCTTGGGATCATCGGAGTTCGTAGTGCCGAGTTGGAATGCGTCAGGCTTCTTGAACAGCATGACGTGCTTCAACCCCGACGCTGCTTCCCCTGCGTCGTAGAGGCCCGGACTCAGCTTGAAGCGCGGGTCGTTGACATCCGACCCCGTCATGCCCGGCGGCAGCGCGGGCGCGGGCTCCGGAGCAAACGGGTCCCGTTCTTCCTCCGCCGCCGGCTTCGCTGGCTCTTGGGCTGCTGGCGATGAGGCTTGCGGAGCTGCCTGCGGCGCAGGCCCCTGCCCTTGGGCCTGAAGCAGGTTCACGCCCAAAAATCCAATGATTGCGGCCATCGCCACGCGAATCGCGACACTCGACACTCGGTTCATCTTTTCTCCTCCCCAGTTTCTTTCTCCAACATAGTCTGCATAATCCTGATCTCGGCCCGTTGAGTATTGTCCGCATCGTTGGCAAAGTCAAACACCTCGGCATCCTGTCCCGTGCCTGCGGTATCGAACAGGTCCTTCACCATAGTCAACGCGCCGCCGTGATGCTGAATCATCCCGGTCAAAAATAAATGGTCGAACTCGGCGCCTTTCGCTTTGCGTAACGCCTCCATCTGTTGCGGCGTGAGCATGCCGGGCATCAACGCCATGGGACGACCGGACCGGTCCATGTCGGGCATTCCCGGCATGGCCATGGAGATGGGTTCTCCTCGAGCCGTCAGCCAGCGCTTCATGAATTTGATCTCGTCGGTCTGCGAGCTGCTGATGCGCGCTCCCAGCGACCGCAACGCCTGGTTCTCCGTATGCGATGCGATCAGCGCCGTCATCTCCACCGCTTGCGCATGATGCATGATCATGCCCCGCATGAACTCCGCTTCCGCCGGCGACGCCGGCGGCAGCTTGGCCGTGGTGGACGAAGGCAGTCTCCGGGTCGGCTCCCCGGGAGCGCCTGGCTGGACCACAACCGGCGCCGGCTCAGTCTGCTCCTCGCGCGCCGCCGGACCCGCTTGCCCCGCGTAGGCCGTGATGCAAAAAGTGTCTGCCGCGACGAAGATGAAGAACAAGCTGCTTAACGCCCAAAATATTAATGGAAACCGGAGTTTGCTCTGGCTGGATCGGCGTGCAACGTGGCGGAGAATCTTCATTCGGGTTCGACGAAAGCGTGTGACAAAATTTTAACATTTTCACCAGCCCCGAAGGGGGTCGGCAAGTCATTTCAGGCGAAACCGCTAGCGCGTACCGTAAAGACCGAACGTAAAGAAATGTTATCTCGACGAGGAACCGAAGTGTGCTCCGCGTCAGCGCCGATAGGCGCGAATGAAAATAACCCGGCAGGACCGGGGTCCCTAGCAAGCCCGGTTTTGGCTTGCTGGGGTGGAGGCACTGCCGGGTAGGGAATAACAAGATGAAAGTCCCGCCAGGGACGGCTGAAATTATTCTTCATCCCCGCTGAGCCCGTGCCGTCTCATGAAAATCTTCCCTCCTGTCGGCGCTAAAACCCTAAGCACAACGAGGGCGCCGGTGCCACAATCTCATGGAATCCGAAACTGACAAACATCCTCCGCCTCTTTTCTCGCATAGAATTAAAGATGGATTGTGCTGGATCCAGGGAGGACGTCATCCTTGAATCTTAGGCTCTGTTCTCGCTCACCTTACCGCGCCACCTTATTACTGCTGGCGATGGCATTGTCCATCATCACCCCGCCCCTCGCTCCACAGCCCACGGAAAGGAAGCAATCCACCATGCAACTCAAGAGCAGTGACTTTCAGGCTGAAGGGAATATCCCTTCCAAATTCTCATGTGACGAGCGCAACATCTCGCCCGAGCTCTCCTGGACCGGCGCCCCGTCGCAAACCAAATCCTTTGCCCTGATCATGCACGATCCCGACGCCCCTATCGCCGGCGGATACACGCATTGGATCGTCTATAACATCCCCGCCACGGTAAACCACATTGCGGAAAAAGCCCCCAATCAGGACCACCTGCCCGGCGGCGGCCTGCAAGGCAAGAACGACAGCGGGACCTACGGCTACACCGGGCCCTGTCCGCCCTCGGGAACGCATCGTTATTACTTCCGGCTCTTCGCCCTCGACGTGGAATTGCCTCCCGCCGCCGGCAAGAGCAAAGCCGACCTCGAAAAAGCCATGGAGGGTCATGTGCTCGCTCAGGCCGAGCTCATGGGAAAGTACCAGAGGTCGTCGGGAAAAGTAGCTTGAACGATGTGGCGTTTCTTGAATGTGTCTGCCTTTTAGACGCTGTCATCTCGACCGACGACGAAGAAGCCCGCCGCGGCGGGCGACTGAGTACGAGTGGAGAGACCCCGAGGATGCTTTTAGTCACGATGCCGATTCAGGGAGTTCTACCCAGAGACCGTCTGTAAAATCGCGAGGGTGGGACCTGATGATCCTTCTCTTCCCGGAGAATCCCGTTTCGTATCAGAGCCTGCCCTGAGCTTGTCGAAGGGGTACGAGCTTCAGTCGTGTTGTGTCACGCGGTGGAGCAGCCTTCCAGCCCTGCGGTAAGGGTACAACGATACGGGCTTCAGCCGCTGAGGTACAGCTCCACCTCTTCTTCGACGCTCCGAGCGCCGTTAGGCGCGACCCCAGGGTAGCCCACGGCGAAGCCGTGGGTAGGAATAGCAAAGCAAAAGAGCGCCGGAGGCGCGACACAGCTTCTTACCAGGCTCCGCATTCATTGAGTCTTCCATTGACATGTTCTCCACATGAAAGTATGCTCAGAGCATGTCGAAGATGATTCAGCTTCGTAACGTGCCGGATGCGTTGCACCGCAGTCTCAAGGCCCGCGCTGCCTTGGCTGGCATGTCGCTCTCCGATTATTTGTTGGCTGAGATCAAAGAGATCGCAGAGCGCCCTACCCTCGAGGAATTGCGCCAGCGGCTCAGCAAGCGCAAGCCGGTCGCGGTCCGGGTCGATACGGCACGCTTGGTTCGTGAAGAAAGGGAAGCGCGGTAACCTTCCATGATCGTCTTGGACGCGTCTGCGGCCGTGGACTGGCTGCTCCACACCACGGCGGGGTTGCGCATCGAACAGCGAATTTATGCCCGCAAGGAATCCTTACATGCTCCGCACCTCCTCGATCTCGAGGTCGCCCAAGTACTTCGGCGTCTGGTGCGGGAAGGAACGATCTCCGCACAACGTGCGGATGAGGCTGTAGACGATCTCCTGGCCTTGCGTATGACGCGATACCCGCATTTTCTGCTGCTGCCCGAGATTTGGAGGCGTCGTCACAATTTCTCCGCCTATGACGCGGCCTACGTTGTCCTCGCCGAGCAGCTCGGCGCCGCATTGCTCACCCGTGACCGCCGGCTCGCTTCGGCCTCGGGCCATCGAGCCAGCATCGAGGTGTTTTGACAAAGTCAAAAGTGGACAGAGGCCAAGGGGCGGCTGCGGCGTGTCCTGTCACGGGGTGGAGCAGGCCTTACAGGCCTGCGGCAAGGCACAACGATCTCCGGCTTCAACCCCTGAGGTACAGGTCGGCCCCTTCTTCGACGCTCCGAGCGCCGGTAGGCGCGACCAGAAGGTAGCCCACGGCAAAGCCGTGGGTAGGAATAGCAAAAGAAACAGCGCCAGAGGCGCGACACAGGTTCTTACCCTGCTCCGTATTCATCTTAGTCTGGAATGCAAACTTTGAACGATAGCCATGCGTTCCACGCGTGCGCAACGCCGAACCTGTGTCGCTCCTCCAGGGCTCTTCATCTTATGCGTACACCACCCACGGCTGTCGCCGTGCGCTACCCTGCCAATGCGCCTCTGGCGCTGATCGGCTCCGGTGCAAGGCTCCACTTGGCTCTCATTGTTTTGCCCGGGATCCGTAGTAATCTCTTCAGCCATGTGCATTCTTGCCAAATTCCGGATGTTCGCGGGAATTGCTTTCTGTCTTTTGCTGACTCCGCTCACTATTGCGCAGCGCAAGGCTGCGCCGGTCTCGATCGTGATAAACCATGCCACGGTCATCAATCCCGGCGCCTCATCGGTGCGTACTGACCAGACGGTTGTCATCACCGGTGATCGCATCACGGCGGTTTCTGATTCGGCAAAATTTCAGTTGCCTGAGAGCGCGCGCACGCGCGTGATCGATGCCAGCGGCCAATATCTCATTCCCGGGCTGTGGGACATGCATGTGCACTCCGCGTTCGGCGATTGGTTCCCTGGCGGGCGCGACATCATCCTCCCGCTTTTTGTCGCGAATGGGGTCACCGGCGTGCGGGATATGGGCGGAGACATTCCAGTCCTCTCGAAATGGCGCCAAGAGATCGCGGACGGCAAAATCATCGGCCCGCGCATGGTCATCTCCGGCCCCATGCTGGACGGCTATCTGCCGAACGGCAAGCTGCGCTTTCCCAGTTCTGTGGCCGTCACTTCTTCCGCCAGCGCGGTTGCTGCCGTCGACTTGCTCAAGAAGCAGGGAGTGGATTTCATCAAAGTTCAATCCGTCATTTCCCATGATTCTTATCTTGCCGCCGCAGCGGAAGCTCACAAACAAGGCTTGCCCATCGTGGGCCACGTACCGGACAAAGTTCGTCTGGCAGAAGTTATAGAAGCCGGGCAAAAGAGTATCGAGCACCTCATGGGGATCTTCGAAGGCTGTTCTACGGAAGAGGACAAATTCATCAAGGGCGAGGGAAATCTCAAGCTGCTGCTGACCACGCAGGACAGGCGGAGATGTGACTCGCTCACCCGGCTGCTCGCGCAGAACCAGACGTGGCAAGTGCCTACCTTGGCCTGGCAACGTGGCGGAACATTTCTCGACCAACGCGACCTGAAGCACCAACCGCTGGACAAGTATGTCCCCGCCTACTGGCGTGATGTAACCTGGCGCCGCTTCACGGATGAAATGATGGCCGATCTTCTCAAGGACCCGCTGCCGCTGCGCCAGGAGTACTTCACGCGCAATCTGCAAATGGTCGGAGCCATGCATCATGCCGGAGTGCCCTTCATGGCCGGGACCGACGCGGCTCCGGGCGTTTACATCATGCCGGGGTTCAGCCTGCACGATGAACTCGCCAACTTCGTGGAAGCCGGCTTCACGCCCATGGAATCCTTGCAGACCGCCACCAGTAACCCGGCAAAGTTTCTGGGCATGGAAAAGCAAATGGGTTCCATCGAACCCGGCAAGATTGCTGATCTGGTGTTGCTGAAGGCAAACCCGCTCGAAGACATCCGGAACACCACGCAAATCAGCGCGGTGATCGCCCACGGCCGGCTGTTCGATCGTGCCGCGCTGGACAGGATCCTGGCCAACGTGGAGGCCGCTGCCAAGCGAAGTGGCCGCTGAGTGCGGTTCAAGCAAAGACTGATTTGAAGGGGCAGCTCAGGGCTTCGGCCCAGGCGAGCAAAGGGAAACCGTGCCGTATCGAGCTCCTGCTTCGTATCAAGGCACGTTTGCACTCGGTCTGAGCTTCGAGCGCCGGAGGCGCGATCCCGCAATGCGGGAGTAGCCCACGGCGATAGCCGTGGGTAAGGGTGAAAAAAACGGAGAGCGCCAGAGGCGCGGCACAGGTTCTACCCAAACACGCATCGCGGATCATACGCACGCCGTGCTTCTCTAAGAAGGCAACGAACTACTGTTCCAACATCATTTTCCCATGATGTGCTTCATGCGCCCGGCTGTGACAAATGTGTCGCCCCTCCGGGGCTCGAAATCATACCGCACATCTACCCACGGCTGCCGCCGTGGGCTACCCTGTCGGCGCGCCTCCGGCGCTCAAATCCCTACTCCTGGCCAAAAGCCAAGAGCCAAAGCATTATCCGCGTAGTTCCGCGCCAATCAGCGGTATGGTGTTATGTCGAAGCGTCTCCCGACCTCACAGCTCAAGCCGAGCCGTGACATGTCTTACTGAGAGCCCGTATGCTAAAAATGTATGCTGAACGTGCCATGGAATGACTGAAAAAAGGGCTTTCTATTGCCCGTGAAGGGATTTATGCCCCGATCGATAAAATATATCTCTGCGCTTCTGTTTTTCCTGGCCGGGCTGAAGCCAATTGCAGCCCAGAGCCTGGTTCCTGAATTTTTCATTGCCGTTTCTCCTTCGGTCGTCACCGTTGTGCAGGGCGAGCATGCATCGCTCACCGTCACCATCACATGCAACACTTCCTCTTTCATTGCCCTCGCGGATTGCAACGCCCGGCCCGAATTTGATTTCTATCTCTCCGATTTTCCTGACGGCACGAATGCTCAGACAGCGGCAGGACGGATTGGCGCTAATACGATCTCAATCAGCGCTTCTTCCGAAGCTCGAGCAGGGTCTTTCCCGGTTCACGTAACCGTTCTGGCCGGCGATACCGAACAGGTGCAAACCTTCGTCTTGAACGTCAGGGAGCGTCCCGCGCCGGCACCTGTAACGCACGTGGTTCCACCGCCGGTTGCGGCTCCAGCAGGCCCCGCGCAGATCTGGGAACACCATGTGCTGGTGGCAAAGACTCCGGAAGAGTTTGACCGCAAGGCCAATGATCTAGGGCAGGACTCCTGGGAACTGGTGAGCGTAATCACCAGACAGAATGGCCACGTTACGGAATTGGTCGGATTCTTCAAGCGGCCGAAACGGTAGATGCAGTTCGTATCAGAGCACGAGCCCTACCCAGGCCTTCAGGCTTGGCTGACCCGCAGCGAAAAAGTGCCGTAAAAGCAAAACCTGTCTCAGCTTTAGCCGCTGAGATTGCTCTCACCCAAACTTCAACCTCGCGGTTCACGGTTATGTGAACCCTCGTGCTGGGCCCAAGCGCCGGAGGCGCGACCAGAGGTAGCCCACGGCACTAGCCGTGGGTTATGTGCATGTAAGTTGAGAGCCCCGGAGGGGCGGCACATGTGGCACCGGAAGATGCTGTTTCGAACAAGAGTTCATTGTATTGTTTACCAAACACTTCGTTGCTTACGATCCACACTCGCCAAAAAGCCAAGAGCCAAGGGCAAGAGCCAACGGCCAAAACAACACAACTTTATTCCTCCCTTCACAATTCCTTAACCGCGCACGAGTAGCCTCGCGCCGAAGCTTGTCGGGAGGCAACATGAACAGATTCATCGCCAAGTCATGCATGATTGCAATTTTGCTGGGAATGTGCGCGGGCTCTTCATTCGGATTCAACGATGATCGAGACGACAGACATGATCGTAGAATTCGCCATGTCTTCGTGATCGTTCTTGAGAATGAAGGTTTTGACGTGACGTTTGGCCCGAACTCAAAGGCTCCGTTTCTCTCCAAAACCTTGACGTCCCAAGGTGTCCTCTTGCGCCAGTACTTCGGCACAGGTCACGCCAGCCTGGACAACTATATCGCCATGATCAGCGGCCAGGCGGCAACGCCGGAGACACGCAACGACTGCTTCATCTTCGCTGACTTCAACCTCACCGGCATCACGCCGGACGGGCAGGCCATCGGCAACGGCTGTGTTTATCCGGCCTCAATCAAGACGGTGGCCGACCAGCTGAAGGCCGCGGGCAAGACGTGGCGCGCGTACATGGGTGACATGGGTAATGACCCCCAGCGCGAGTCGGCGACCTGCGGGCATGCGCCACTTAACCAGGTTGATAACACCGAATCTGCCGAAGCGCCCTCGCTGACGGTTCCGCTCGGCGACCAATACGCGGCTCGGCACAATCCCTTCGTCTACTTTCATTCCATCATCGACTCGCCGGACTGCGACAGCAACGTCGTGAACCTCAATCTGTTTCCCAAGGACCTTGCTTCCGAATCCACCACTCCGAATTTCGTGTTCATCACGCCCAACCTGTGCGATGACGGCCACGACGGGCCCTGCAAGAACGGGCAGCCCGGCGGACTTGTCTCCGCCGATCTGTTCCTCCAGAAGTGGGTGCCGATGATCATGGCGTCCGAGGCGTATCGTCGCGACGGATTGCTCATCATCAACTTCGACGAAGGCGGAGCCACCATCTTGCCCAACCCAGCCGGAGGATTTCAGGTGAACTTCGACGGTGCATTCTGCTGCAACGAGCAGCCCGGTCCGAACCTGGCCGCGTTTCCGCAGTCCAGCCAGATTGCCAACTTCACGTTGACGTTCAAGAGTTACGGTGGCGATCGCACCGGCGCCGTGCTGCTCTCTCCCCTCCTGAAGAAGGGAACCGTCTCCGATATTCCGTTCAACCACTACTCGATGTTGAAGACCATCGAGGACATCTTTGACCTCGACGAACATCTCGGCTACGCCGCACAGCCCGGCCTCATGGGCTTCTTTGGCTGTGTTAACTCAGATATTGAGATAAGAGACCATGATCAGTTCCCCGAGTGCAGGGTTCGTTGAGCTAAACCATAAGATGGAGCACAGCCGCCCTCGGCTGTGGGGGTTGAAGGTGACACGAGCTTAAAGGTGAACCACCAAGCACCGGCAAGAGTGCCGGTGCCACACAAGCAAGGGCCGCTCGGTGCCCTCGATCTTTGCGCGTTGGGGACGAGGGGGCGGAACGAAGCGTCTGTGGCAAATACGCTTCGTTTCAACCACCCCCAACGCGCAAAAATCGTGCACGTCAGACGCAAGGAGTAGAAGTATGAAAAAGTGCGCCATGATCGGGCTGCTTATCGTGCTTTCCGCAGTTCAGTTGTGTCTGGCCTCACTTCAACTGCAGGCTCGCGGTTGACGTTCATGTGGACACTCGTTCTGAGCCTGAGCGCCGGAGGCGCGACCAGAAGGTAGCCCACGGCAACGCCGTGGGTAAGGTGTAAAAACGTGCGAGCGCCGGAGGCGCGGCACACCTCTTCAGCCGAATACGTATCGTGGATCGTAGGCCACGCCGTGTTTGTCTAACAAAGCAATGAACTCCTGTTCGAACGTCATCTTTCGGTGATGGGCTTCCTGTGTCCGGATGTACCGAACCACCGCGTCCACATTGGAAGCGCTCACGCCAAAGATGCCGAATCCGCGCTGCCATGCGAAGTTGCGGCCCATCCAGCGGGATGAGCTGGTCTTGATCTCCTGCATTGCCTCGGAAAACGCCAAGGTGAGGGGAATCTGGACCAGCATGTGAAGGTGGTCTTCCATACCTCCGATTTCATGCACGAAAATCTTTTGCTTTTTGCAAACGCCGGCTAGATAGGCCCACAAGTGGGTCTGTGATTGGTTGGAAATCAGCTTGCGGCGTTCTTTCGTGCTGAACACAACATGAACCGGGTTATGCAGGTAGCTGTGAGAGATCTGCCGCCCCTCCGGGGCTCTCAGTCTTACTCGCACAGTACCCACGGCTGTCGCCGTGGGCTACCCTGTGGTCGCGCCTCCGGCGCTTCGTCGCCATTTCTCCGTAGACGTCCTTCGACGCGCCCTAAATTTTCCCGCTCTCACTCCACTTGGGGGACTTATCAGCCCTTGTGCACGGCAAGCACCGGCGAGGGCGCGGATGCCACAAATGCCTGGGTGCTCAGGAAGTTCCTCTCACAACTCCAACGACGCCGTGACCACGCCATCTTCCGGCGGCGAGAACCTGAAACCCGCTCTTGCGAACATGTCTTTCATGTTGAAGTTGTCGGAGAGAGTTGACGCTTCGAGCGCCCGGATGCCTTCCTTGCGGGCGACGTCCATGGACTGCTCCAGAAGATGAGTTCCCAGGCCGCGGTTCTGAAATTTGTCGGCCACCAGAAAGGCCACTTCGGCGGAGTTATCGGAATGCTTGCGTACGAGCCGGGCGATACCCGCCAGGTGGCGCTCTCCGGAAGCGTCCGTGTATTCAGCCACCAGCGCCATCTCGCGGTCGTAGTCGATGAAGCATTTGGTGAACAGCCGTTCGTGAGCGGTACGTACGTCCAACTTGATCGGGAGGAAGAAGCGCATGTAAACGCTCATCTCGGAGAGCTGGTGATGGAAGTCGACCATGAGCGGCTCGTCGTCGGGACGAATAGGCCGAATCGTGAAGATTGGACCGCCGGCCGGCTGCCATTGGGATACATACTGTGCTGGATAAGGACGGATAGCCGGACACGGCAGATCAGCGTCTTTCACTGCCGCCGGATGCAGAATCACGCGCGCGTCCAGCGCGAGCAGGACGTCGGGACCGGCCAGAAGAGGATTGATCTCAACGTCGGCGATGCGCCGGTTCTCGACCACCAGCTGGCTGAAACGGACCAGCAGTTCCTCCAGTTTCTCCAGGTCCACCGGCTTTTGCCCGCGCGCGCCCTTCAGCGCCTGGAAAATACGCGTGAACTCCATCACGCGGCGGGCCAATGTGGTGGTGAGCGGCGGCAGGGCGTGCGCGCGGTCGCGCAGGATCTCCACCAGTTGTCCGCCGAGGCCGAAGACCATCACCGGGCCGAACTGAGGATCGCTGGAGCTGCCCAGAATCAATTCGTAGCCGCGACTCGTGATCATCGGCTGGACCGTCACGCCTTGAAAACTTCCATCGGAGGTAAAGGCTGCTTCGATCTCCGCATAGGCGGCCTGCACGGCAGCCGCGTCGGCGAGATTCAGTTTCACGCCGCCGCGATCGGATTTGTGGGTCACGGTCTCCGAATTGAGTTTCACGACAACCGGGAAGCCGATCTCCCGCGCCGCGGCCACGGCTTCCGCCGCCGAGACGGCGATCTTCGAAGCGACCACCGGCAATCCGTAGGCCTCGAGAACTTTTTTGGATTCGTGCTCGGTGAGGATCGTACGGTTTTTCGCCAGGGCCTGGCTCAGGATTTCCTTCACGCGCTCACGGCCGCCCTGCGGCAGGTCGCCAGCGAAGACCGGGGTTTCATATAACGCCTGCAAGTTCGAACTGTAGCGCCACATGTAGGCGAAGCTGCGGGCAGCGTCGTCCGGGTATTCGAACGTGGGGATACGGTGTTCGTTGAGGACGTCGGCCGCCATCTGCATGCGGCTGCCGCCCATCCAGCTGGCGAGCAGCGGCTTCTGCAGGGAATCGGAAATCTTGCTCAGCAGTCCCGCCGATTTTTCCGGCTCTGACATTCCTTGCGGCGCGAGGATGGAGAGTACCGCGTCACAGTTGGCGTCAGCGGCAACAGTTTCCAGAGCCTTGACGTATATCTCCGGCCCGCAGTCGCCGAGAGTGTCCACGGGGTTGTTGTGGCTCCAGGCTTCGGGGAGAAGCTGGTTCAGCGTTGCCTGCGTTTGCGCGGAGAGCGAAGCAAGCTGGCCACCGTTAGAGAGCAGAGCGTCGGTCGCCAGCACGCCGGCGCCGCCGGCGTTGGTCACGATGGCCAGGCGCGGGCCGCGCGGACGGGGCTGCTTGCCCAACACTTCCGCCATATCAAACAGTTCGCCGATCGTGGCCACGCGGAGGATTCCGCAGCGTCGAAACGCGGCTTCAAAAACTTCATCCGCGCCGGTCATGGCGCCGGTGTGCGACGACGCCGCTTTGCGCGCGGCTTCCGACTGACCGGGCTTGATCACGATGATCGGCTTGCGCAGCGCGACTTCGCGGGCCGCGGAGAGGAAGCTTCGCGCATCGCCGATCGACTCCATATATATAAGGATGCTGGAGGTGTAGGCGTCATCGCCGAAGTGGTAGATCAGGTCACCCCAGTTCACGTCGAGCATGGACCCGACAGAGACAAATCCGCTGAACCCGACGTTCTCCCGCCGGCTCCAATCCAGAATCGCCGTGCATAACGCACCGCTCTGGCTGAGGAAAGCAATGTTGCCCGGCAAGGCATTGGCTTGCGCGAACGTGGCGTTGAGCCCCGTGCGCGGGTTCATCACGCCCAGGCAGTTGGGGCCGATCAGCCGCAACCGTCCTTTGGCAAGGACTTCGTGGATCCGGCGCTCGCGCTCTTTGCCTTCCTCTCCGAGTTCGGCGAAGCCGGCCGAGATCACGATCGCGCCCAGCACGCCCGCGTCTTCACACTCCCGCAGGACGGCGGGGACGGTGGCCGCAGGCGTGATCACGATGGCCAAATCCACCGCCTCGCCGATCGCGGCTACGCTGGGATAACAGCGCACGCCCAGAACGTTGGCGCGGCCCGGATTGACAGGGAAGATGGTGGCCCCGAAGGGCTGGTCCAGCAGGTTGCGGAGCACCGTTCGGCCGACGCTGGCCTGCTTCTCCGTCGCCCCGATCACGGCGACCGTCCGCGGGTGAAAGATCGGGGTCAGCGGGCTGGGCGGCAGAACAGCTTGCGTGGACTCGCTCTCGTGACGCGCGGATTCAGGCTTGGTGGTCATTGCTTGGACTAGATTACTACCTCGTGATTAAAAAAGGATGTGAGAGAACTCACATCCGGAGATTTGAAGCGGCACGGTTTTAGCCGTGCGCCACTCTTCGTCTACGTCAAGCGAAAGTTAACGTGAAAAGCAACATAGAAAAAGCGCCGACAGGCGCGAATGAAAATAGCCCGGCAGGAACTGCCGGGTGCGAGGAGGGATCACGCGGAGTCCCGGCAGGGACGGCTGAAATTAATCTTCGTCCTCACCAAGCCCGTGACGTTTCATGAATAGCTTCCACTCTTCAGCAAAGCTTCTCTTGGCATGATGCTTTTCTTGATTACGGATGTAATTCACTGTTGCTGGGATATGGGAGATGCCGACGGTGAATGCTCCATATCCAACTTGCCATTCAAATCCCTTTACACGCTGCTCGTGCATCCACTTGGAGGATCCGGCTTTGATGAGCTGGATGGCCTTGGCAATTGCCATGGTCGGAGGCAATGACAGCAAGACATGAAGGTGGTCGCGCATGCCACCCACTGCCAGGGCCTTCATGTGGTTAGTCCGGGCAATGCCGCCGACATATGACCACAATCGTGTCTTGAGTTCGCTCGGGATCGAAGGCACCCTCCTCTTGGTGGAGAAAACGCAATGAAACAAGAGGCTGGTGCGGGTATGGTAGGACATAGGCTGGCTATTGTAGCGTCAGCCGTCCCTACCGGGACTGTTCATCTTCTGCTCCCTTACCCGGCAGTTCCTGCCGGGCTACTTTCATTCGCGCCTGACGGCGCTGGGCGATCGCTGACACAGAGGTCCATGCTTTTTGACCGTTCCCGCACAAAAGACCGCACGTAACCGCGCGAAATCGCCGTAATCGGGTCGAACCCCATGCTTTCTATCCGGGCCTTTCCGATTACGGCGATTTCGCTGCGATTCCGTGCGATTCCGGCGATGCTTTACTTGCTCGCCATATCCCGAATCGTTAGAACCGGGCACGGCGCCGAGCTCACCAGCTTGTAAGTCACGCCGGTACGGAAGTGCGCGCTGAATTCCTTGTCCGCAGGCAGACCCAGAACAATCAGGTCCGGACGCTCCTTTTCCGCATAGCCTTCCACCTCCAGAGCCGGATCGCCGATTTCGACAACCATCTCCGGCTGGCACCACGCCTGAGCGTCCGACGGGATGAGGTTGGCCAGTTTTACCTTGGCGGCGTCGACTACTTCGGTGCGGTTGCGTTGGAAAACTTCCTGCAGTGGAACCACGTGCATGAACGTAAGGCGGGCATGCGTCTCTCGCGCGAATGAGAGAGCATACGTCGCTGCAAATTCGGCATGCGAGCCCAGGTCGGTGGGGAACAGGACGCTGTCGGCCGTGAAGCCGTTGTAAGGCCGGAGCGCGACGTGTGGGCCCACGGTGAGTACCGGGCAAGTGGCGTTGCGGAAGATGAACTCCGCGGTCGAGCCGAGCAGGAAGCGTTGCAGGCCACGGCGTCCGTGTGTGCCCACCACGACCAGATCGATTCCATGTTCGTCGATCCACTTCGCGAGAGCGTTCTCCACGGTGCCACGTGTGAACAGGGCAGGGCCGGTCATCTTGTTGTCTCTGGCCAGCTTCTCGAGTTCTTTTTTGCTGTTGTCAACCACTTTATCGATGACGTCCGCGGATGTGGTTTCCGTGAGGATCAACGGATCGCAGGCGTGCGCCGGATACAGCTGAGCGCCGTAATGGCGAGCGAACCCCAGCGCGTAGGAGAGAGCGGCTTGCGATGCTTCGGTGAAGTCAGTAAGGAAGAGAATGTTCTTGAATCCAATTTCGGTTGCGGTCTGCAGGGCTTGCATAAAGGACCTCCTCTACATTGAACCTTCAGGTCATCCCTGTGAGGAATCCGTCCTGCCGCGGGGGGTGTTTCGTGCCGCGCTCTCCAACAGCCCAACGCACGGCGGGCGTTCTCACTCCTGAGTATCCTCCGGCGAAAGGATGCGGGATGTGATTTGCGTCACGGTGGTTAGTTCAGTGGTGGAACGGCCGCAGATGCACGCAGAGAAACGCCGATAGAACAGCTTTACAGAGGGCGCAAAAAGATTGATCTCGATCGTAGAGACGCGGCATTGCCGCGTCTCACACTCAACCCCGAGACGATTTTAGAAACATGCGTGAGCACATCCGGGACACCCCCGTGTTGTTTGCGGAAGGACACGTTTTTTTAAGCGTAGACATTGAGAGGTGGCAGTGCCACGTCTCTACGTCCAGGGTTTTTCAATTATCCGGAGAAAAAGGCCAGCGTGAGACCAGTGCCTCATTCGTGTTGGTTCGCGTTTATTCGCGGCTCTCTTCAATCTGCGCTTATCTGCGTAGATCAGCGGCTGGTAAAAAAAAAGGATGTGGGGACCAGCCCCACATCCTCTGCTTCTAGCCGGGAGATGCGGGCTCCCGGCTGCGAAGCTCAAGTTCCGGCAGTCTTGAGCAGTTCCCCCGTAAGACCTCCTTGGTGGAGTTGCTTGATCAATCCTTCCTCCGTCTCGAAGCGATGTTTGAGTCGTTGCAGGTCCTGTTGGAGAACCTTCTTCGGATCGGCGCCGAAAAGCTCAGCCAAGAAGCGACCGAGCAATCCGGCAGGCGGGCGATAGAACATCCGTACATGCAGCCGCGTGCTGGCGTCGTAGTTCGGATCGAAGCGGGCGACTCCGAAGTTGCCTAAGGTTGAGCCGGGCAGGCTTTTCCATTCCACAAGCGTGTTGGGCACGGCGCGGGTGATGATCCCTTCCCAGTGGACCGGGATTCCTGCGGGTCCGGTGAGTGTCCAGCGGTAGAGGTTCTCGCCCTGGCGCTCGATCGCGGTGATATGCGAGAACACTTTGGGATAGTTTTCCGGATTGACCCAGAAATCGTATAGATCGGAAACAGGAGCGTTGATCCTGATCGTCTCTTCCAGCTCAAACCCCGCTGAATCTTCCTTCAACGCCAATACCGACTGGACGTTCTTCTTCATGGTGCTGGCTGCCACCAAGCCGGCGCCCAGCAACGAGACCGAATAGCCGAGAGGACCTCTGCGCTTGAGTCCGTAGGCTGCCGTGACCAGACCGGCCGTCCCCAGCAGCATGCGCTTGGCTGGACTCCAATTCAGCTGAGTTTCATGATGTGCCCGCGCGACGACATCCGAGGCTGCCTGGGTGTTGGGGCATGGCTCGGATGCAGCAGGCTCCGCCTTGTCATGGAGCTCAAGGTGGTCCAGTACTTCCTTGACGCCGCGCAATGCCGTCACGGCATGCACCAGCTTCCGCGCATCAACGATTGAAGCCATGCCCCAAAGCGTTACAACACCATCATCGGAGGCCACGTGAATATCACGCGGATGAGCCACGATCCTCCCCATTCGCGACCGCACGCGCTCCTCGAGCACACGATCGTTGGGCTGGTCTGTGCGGACCACCGACCATGCGTCGTGCGCCAACCCAGTCAAGCGATGCCGCGTGTCTACCAGGCTCTCGCCAACCGCGTCGGCCACGCGCCACGCCTTTTTGGCGAACCTCGCGCGACGTTCAGGACCTTGCGACCGGTCCAGGAAATACAGCGCTGCACCGCTGGTAGCAAAACCGGCGAGCAGCATCCAGGGCTTGGACTTGCTCTTTGCGGCTCCCATAAAGACTCCTCGCGAACAACCTCAGTTTCCCCTCCGGCACCCGGTGTTTTCCGTGACGGCCATCACACTGGCTAAGGCCATCTTGTGTGGCACAGGCACTCTTGCCTGTGCTTGCTTTCTCGAAGAAGTACACCTTGCACCGGCAGGAGTGCCGGTGCCACAAAACCGATCACAACTCACCTGTGACATAAGTCACATTCGCTTGTGATTGCCAACGGTTAGCCTGTAACTGTCTAATAGAGGTGGAAAGGCAGGAGGTTGGCTGCCGTGGCTTATAACTTTCCGATCATTGAAGATTGCTTACGATGCACCTTTCGCGAGAATCGTGTTTTTTGTGATCTGCCGCGCGAAGCTCTGGTCAGGTTGCAGAGCATCAAGGCGACGTCGGTCTATCCGAAAGGGACGATGCTCTGTCTGGAAGGGCAGGCGCCGCGCGGGGTTTATGTATTGTGTACGGGGAAGGCCAAGATCTCGACCACGTCTTCGGAAGGGAAGAGCATCATCCTGAGAATTGCGGAGCCCGGGGAAGTGCTGGGTTTGACCGCGGCGATCTCCAATACGCCCTATGAGGCTACCGTCGAGACCCTGGAGCAAACTCAGGCCAACTTCATTTCTCATCCCGACTTTGTCCGCTTTCTGCAGGACCATCCCGAAGTCGGCATGAAGGTGGCGAAGCAACTCACGCACAATTGCCAGTGCGCGTACACTGAAATCCGTTCACTCGGGCTCTCCAACTCCGTGCCGGAGAAGATCGCCAAACTCCTTCTGGGGTGGGCCAAGAACCCACTGCAGTATAGCGGCCCGCAAACGAAACCTCCCGAGATCTCGATCCGCGTCACGCTGACCCAGGAAGAGATTGCCCAATTTGTGGGCACTTCGCGGGAGACGGTTTCCCGCGTGCTCGGCGACTTCAAGAAGAAGGGATGGATCCGGATCAAGGGGGCGACTTGGAGCATTACCAACAAGCGGGCCCTGGAGAACCTGGTTACCACCTGATCTCACAACCGGAAAGTGACAGCTGTCACATACAAACGGCTGGGCAGTTTGTAGGCTGACCATGAGCCGTTTGACCATGACATCTACATTGGATCCGACCAACGAACTGTATTCCAGCCTTTCCCCAGAAGTCCGGCAAGAACTGGCCAAGCTCGCTCAAGTCACGACGGTGGCGTCGGGCAGCAAGCTGGTGCGTCAGGGCGTGCGTCCGGAAAAGCTGATCATCCTTAACTCGGGACAAGTGGAGATCACGGTGCCCGCGGAGGGCAAGACGCTTACGCTCGGCACCGCCGGGCCCGGCAAAGTCCTTGCTCTGCGCGCCATCGTGGCCGGTGAAGCCGCTGAGGTGGACATCACGGCGCTGGAAAAATGCAGCTTGACGGTATTGCCCGCGGAAGAATTCTTGAATGTCCTGCGCCGCAATCCGGAGATGTATCTGGCGGTGGTGAAAGTCCTCAGCGGGGATCTGAGAAAGGCTGACAGCTTTCTGCGTCAAAAGGCCGGCAATCTGCCGCTAGCCTCAGGCTCGCGAACGCGGCGCAGGTAGAGCCGGTCACCCAATCATTTCAAGCGCTGTTGGCTGTCATGTCCCTGCCGTGCCGCCGGAAAGCTGTCATCTCGACCGAGCGCGACGGATTTTCACTAGAAACGACACAAGGTGAAAAACCTTGGACGTAGCGACCTGGTACCGCCGCGTCTGAGTGTCCAGGACATATCGATGATTCGGCATGAAACCCCACCGCGTCCGATACAATGATCCACCTGCCAGGAAGGATTTAGACGTAGAGACGCGGCATCGCCGCGTCTCACACTTAACCCCATGACGCTGTTCCGGGAAACATATCGAATCGAATCCGCGCGTAAGGCCTATTGGGACTATTCATGCCCTGGATGGTATTTCGTAACCGTCTGCACGAGGAATCGATGGCCCTTTTTTGGCAGAGTCGTTGATGACACAGTCGACCTGTCGACAGTCGGCGGTAACGCGACTACTTGTTGGCAAGAGATCCCCGCGCACCACCGCAATGTCGAGATCGATGAATTCATCGTGATGCCCAACCACGTGCATGGCATCATCGTGCTCACGGGACCTGAGCGGCTGCCGGCCTTGCGCCGTCGTGAGCAGATCAAGCGGATCACGGAGTTGAGTGCGGTCCACCCTCAGCAAGGGTCATTAGGCGCCGTAGTTGGGTCTTTTAAGGCTGCAGTCTCGCATTGGTGCGGCACGCACAATTGTGAGTTTGGCTGGCAGCCTCGTTTTCATGATCGGATTATTCGTGGCAAGAATTCCTTGAAGGCAGTTAGGCAATATATCCGGGACAATCCCATCAATTGGCGGAAGGACACGCTGTTTGTAGCGTAAACAGTGAGACGTGGCGATGCCACGTCTCTACGACGGCGATCATTGTACGCGGCGGGCGGTCTCGAGGGCTCATCCGAATCGCTCGAGATCCACCTAACCTCGAATCCACCTAACGTAGAGACGTGGCACCGCCACGTCTCAGTGCGCCGGTCATAGAGAATGTTTGGTTCCGAGGGGCGTCTCAAAACCCTTTCAATTGTCTCTAGAAGCGTCGTGGGGTTAAGTGTGCGATGCGGCAATGCCTCCGCACCAGCCCAGGCAAAACCGGCCTGAACCGAACCTGCCGGCAGTACAAACCACCTCTCGCTTTCATGCCTTAACATCTGTGACGAGCATCACAGGCTAGCTCCTTCCGGGAGCCCTAATATCGCAATGTGATTGTGCAACTCAGCTCGACAAGACGTCATCGACTGCCGGAGACGGACCGCTGTCCAACGGACGTTGGCAGATGGTTTTGCAGATTTGGTACTGGGGGCTTTTTCCTCCGCGGTGAAACCGAGCTGAATATCATTTTTGCGGGAGCCTTGCCTTAGCCTGAGTCACCTGTGAGGTTTGCCATGCTGCAACGAAAGCAAATGTGGTTTTGGTTGGCGGTTTCGATGCTGGCGATCACATCCCTGGCCTGGTGTTCCGGGGATCCAAGCGCCGGCCAGCAAAAGAACCCCAAGAAAAGCGCGGCGGCAGATCAGAACGTCGTGGATCGTCCCACGGACCCTTCGTTGTACGTGGGCTCCGATACTTGCAAGACCTGCCACGAGCAGGAGGCCGCGAGCTATGAGCAAGGACCACACTGGAAGACCACGCTCCCGAAACATACCGGCCCTGAGTGGCAAGGCTGCGAAGCGTGTCACGGTCCAGGCAAGGCCCACGCGGAATCCGCGGATCCTGAGAAAATCATCCGCTTCGGAAGTCTCACCCGCGAGGAATCATCACGGCGCTGCCTGGGCTGCCATGAATTCGGCCAGGAGCACTCGAATTTTCTCCGTTCTCCCCACCTCTTGAACAACGTGGGCTGCGTCGACTGCCACTCGGTACACGCTCCGAAGGTCAACCGGCAACTGCTAAAGGCCGCGCAACCTGAGCTTTGCTATAGCTGCCACCTGGAAGTGAAGCCGGCTTTCGCCAAGCCCTATCACCACCGCGTGAACGAAGGCCTGATTAATTGCTCAGACTGCCACAACCAGCACGGCGGATTCCTGCCCAAACAGTTGCGCTCTACCGCGGCGCAGGACCAGGTATGTTTTACCTGCCATACCGACAAAGCCGGTCCCTTTGCCTGGGAGCACGCTCCCGTCAAGACCGAAGGTTGCATGGCCTGCCATACGCCGCACGGCTCCAACAATCCAAGGTTGCTCAAGCGCAGCCAGGTGAACCTGGTTTGCCTTGAATGCCACACGCTCACGGTGGACGCCCCGGCCCCCGGAATTCCGTCATTCCACAACCAGGCCCAGAAATACCAGGCTTGCACCATGTGTCACACAGCGATTCATGGTTCCAACTCGGACCGTACTTTCTTCAAGCCGTAGACGTAGAGGTGATGAGATGAACAGAAAACTGCACACTCTCGGTACGTGGCTACCGCGTCTCGTTTTGGCTGGCATAGGCCTGTTGGCTCCGGCGCTGTTCGCGCAAGCTCCGAGTGACACTGATGGAGCGCAGGCGCCCCCGCCTGCGGCAAACGCACAGACAGCGCAAACGGCTCCAGCCCAGAAGCCGGCTCCGAGCCCGACCCCAGCCGCCCAGAAGACGGATGAGTCCCGCCAGCCGGTGCTGGGCGTTGCTGTCGATTCCGCCCGCAAGTCGGATGTGCTGGCCACCTGGGTGACCACGGAGCACAACCCCGGTGAGACGACCTCGAACTGGATTGTCAAGCAGTCGGGCGAGTTCGGCGGACGCATCACCGATTTCACCGGCAACCCCGGTACCTGGGACAGCATGGTCAACCTGGGCAGCGGCCCTCGTCTCCTTGAATACACTCTCGATATGCATTCACCCACCCACACCGGCTTGCTGTTTGACGATCTTCTGTTCAGCAACTTCGGGTACGGCGGCGATCCCAACAACGTGAGCCGCATCCACGCGCTGAAAGGGAACACTTACACCTTTAACGCCAGCTTCCGGCGCGATCAGAATGTCTTTGACTACAACCTGTTTGTGAATCCGCTGAACCCGACCACATCGAACCCCAATGTGCCGATCATCCAATCGCCCCATGAGTTCCTGCTCACCCGCAGAATGAGCGACGCGAACCTCACTTTATTTCCGGTGGGCAAGATCAGGGTGAAGCTGGCATGGACGAGAGTAGTGAACGAAGGAACCAGTTTTTCGAGCGACCACCAGGGCACGGAGACGCTGGTGCAGCAGCCGACCTCGAACGCCACGGATGTCTACAACTTCGAGGTTTCCGCGCGCTTCATCCCGCGGACCAGCTTGAATTACAACCAGTTCTTCACTTTCTACAAAGGCGATACCTACGGCTTCATGCCTACGGCGGCCACCAACAGCATCTTTGGCATACCCGGATTTACGCTCGTCGGCGGCTTTCCCGTGAATGGAGGAATTCCCTGGAACACGGTGGCCGGACAGCCTTGCGCCGCTCCGGTGCTCGCGACCGGCTTTTTCAATCCCACGTGCAGCTCGTACTTAAGCTATTTCCGCAATGGCAGGAACCGTAATAACTTCCCGACCGAGCAATTCAGTTTTCAGAGTAACTACTGGAAGTTCCTGGACCTCTCGGGAAGGCTGAACTACACGGATGCTGAAGCTGACACGCCTGCCACAAGCGAGATGTTTAACGGGCTGTCGCGCAACCGGCTGCGGGCTTTCGGCTTGAACGGCTCGGCCCTGGCGAACCGCACGTCGCTCGCCGGCGATCTGGCCGCGACCTTCTTCGTCACCAACAAGTTGCGAATTGTGGATCAGTTCCGTTACGACTCGTTCCGGAATCCCGGGAGTTGGAGCCTGGTAACCGCGAACTTCTTCGCGGCGAGCTTGCTCATTAATCCCAACGTCTTCACGCCAGCAACGTGCCCGCCGCCGTTTACGGCAGCCACCTGCCCGCAGCATCTGGCCGCCTCGTCCGCAGACGTGATTGTCGATAACCGCGTCGACTCGCTACGCCAGGACCTCACGTCGAACGCCATCTATCTGCAATATGACTTCACCAAGCAGGTCACCGCTCATATCGGCTACCGCTTTATGCGGAGAGAGATTACCCAGCAAGTGGCCGGCAGCCAGATTCAAACCTTCTTCCCCGGCCCGACCGCAGCGCTGGCCAATCGCGGCGCCTGCGTTGGAGTGCCTCTCAACCCTAATGGCACGTGCACTGCCATCGTGCCTGCCCCTGACGTAGGAGATGACTTCGCCCAGATCAACACCCAAAGCGCGCTGATTGGTTTCGCGGCGAACACCAAAAAGCTCCGCATCATGGCGGACGGGGAGTTCAATTGGAACGATAACCAGTTCTTCCGCATCACGCCGCGCCAGAGCCAGGATTACAGAATCCGCGCCACGTACAAGCCCGAAGACTGGGTTAACCTCAGCGCGGTCATCCGTATCCTGGAAGGCCGGAACAACGCGCTGGATATCGGTGGCCTCAATCACGACCGCAGCTACGGCTTCGCTGCTTCGTTTGCGCCGCTGGAAGCACGCTGGTCGTTCGACCTCAACTACGACTACAACGACGTGTTCTCCCAGACCAACATCTGCTTTGTGTCCACGCCTAATTTTGCCCCGCCGGGCGCAATCACCTGCGGAACGCCCTTCCTCTCAGGGATCTCGACCTACACGGATATATCGAACTATGCTTCCGGATCGTTCACGGTGAAACCCTGGAGGCGAGTAACCCTTGGCGCCGGCTACGCTATCACCAGCACCAGCGGCAACACTCTCATTCTCAATCCCATCGCGCCCACCGGTCCCTTGAGCTTCAACTACCATCTGCCTACCGCCCAGGTCGCGGTGGAGATCTCCAAGAACCTGATTTACAAGGCGGGTTGGAATTACTACGACTACAATGAAAAA
>DATFQZ010000340.1:0-3466 GCA_035263765.1 Candidatus Angelobacter sp.
CATGTTCCCCAAGAAGTTTGGCGTTATTTCCTCTTTAGCCCTGGCAATTGTTTTGGTTCTCGCAGCAATTCCCCTGGCGCGGCATCTGCAATTTATTGCACAAGAACGCGTCTATGCCGCCCAAAAGCCAGAACAGCAGGCAACCCCGGAACCGGCGGCCTTGCCGCCTGGCACAATTGTCCACACCGCCAAGGCCACAACCACCGCTTTATTTCTTGCGCGCCAGAACCTTACCAACTCTTCCTACATGACCGTGGCGGAGTTCGAGCGGGCGATCCGCGACGCTAACGGGGGCAAATCCACGTTCAAGAAGGATGAGACGGCGTTGATTCCCGGCATGGAGCAACAGCCTATTGTGGAAAAGAGCCGTCCCTTTCCCAAAGACAGAGAGGTGCGGGCCATTTATCTGACCGGATCGACGGCGGGCAGCGCGAAGGGAATCCAACTCATCCGCCGCTGGCACGATGCCGGTGGCAATGCCGTGGTATTCGACATCAAGGACAGTGACGGCACCATCAACATTCCTTTTGAGCATCCGTTGGCGCGCAAGATCAAGAATTACCCGATCACGAATCTTCCAAAATTTGTACGTTACGTACATTCGCTGGACATGCATGTGATCGCGCGGCAGGCGCTGTTCCGCGATGACAACATTGCCAAGAACCACGGTGCGCTGGCTGTACAGTCGCGCAGCCTCAAGCAGCCCTGGCGTGAGAATGGAAAGCTGGTGTGGACGGATCCTTCCAACCAGCAGGTACAGGACTACAACATCGCCCTGGCCAAGTATGTGGCCACATCGGGCGTGGACGAAATCCAGTTCGACTACGTGCGCTTCCCGGCGGAAGGCAACCAGGCCGACGCCCAGTTCGTGTTTCAAAAAGATCCCAAGCGGCAGCGTGATGACGTGATCGCCGGTTTTCTGGAGCGTGCTTACGGCGAGTTGCATCCGATGGGTGTCCTGCTATCGCTTGACGTCTTCGGCGTAATGGCCTGGCAGCGGCAGGTTGATCTCCGTCATACCGGGCAGGACATTGTAAAGATGGCCAAGTACTGCGACGTGCTCTCGCCCATGATTTATCCGTCCCACTTTTTCGGGATGGACAATTACAAGCTTCCCGGTGATGCCCCCGAGCATTTCATCAGCATTTCCATGGACCGCTTCGAAAAGGTCACCAACGGTTCCGGCGTAGTACTGCGGCCCTGGCTGCAGGCCTTCCGCTGGCGGACCAAGACGTATTCACCGCAATACATCCTGACCCAGGTGAGTACTTCTAAGCAGCATCACGGCGATGGGTTCCTGTTCTGGAATGCGGCCAATGATTACTCCAAGCCGCTGGCTGCCATGCCGGTGATCATGGCCCATCCTCAGCAGTATCTGAAGGCGGCGTCCACCGACGTCGCACAAAATACGCCTGTACCGCCGGACGCCAACAAAGAGAAGGACCAGCCTTCTGCTCCAGGCCCCACGCGCCGATAGGAATCTCCGGTGGTGGGTCAGTTTATCGAGAATCGTGTGGCACCGGCGCCCTCGCCGGTGGCTTTTCAATGTTTAGGAGATCGCACAGCCGGGGCGGCTGTGCCACACGAGTCCTGTAGGCCAAACTGACCCACTACCGAATCTCCTGAACGTCTTAATCGGGATGGCGTGAATGCCTCCGGCCGATCACCCGGCGGTCGGCGAAAATTCTTCACAATGTGAAGTGGCCGGGGCGAATTTCGTCAGATATAATGTCGCGTTCGCCTTGAAGACTTATCTACAATAGTGATAGGCGCCTGTCCTGAGTCCGGCGGATTCGGAACGGCGCTGGAGACATCAAGTCAAACGACCGGGTTCGGCGGAAGGAGCTTTGGCATGGCCATCGAAGCGACGGAGAAGATCTGGCACAACGGCAAGCTGATCCCGTGGGAAAGGGCCCAGCTCCACGTGATGTCCCACGTGATCAACTACGGCTCCTCGGTCTTTGAAGGCATCCGTTGCTACAAGCATCCTAGCGGTCCGGCCATCTTCCGCCTGCGTGAGCATATGCGGCGGCTCATCGATTCCGCCAAGATCTACCGGATCGAGATTGATTACTCTCTCGAGCAGCTGTGCGAAGCCGGCGTCAGCGTGGTGGCGGCGAACGGCCTCTGGCCCTGCTACTTGCGACCGATCGTCCTGCGCGGTTACGGCGAAGCGGGGGTCAATCCCTTTAACTCGCCCACCGAGGTCTACATGGTGAACTATCCGTGGGGCAAGTATCTCGGCCACGGCGACGTCACCGAAGGTGTGGAAGCCTGCGTGTCTTCATGGTCGCGCATTGCGCCCAACACCATGCCGGCCATGTCCAAGTCCGGCGCCAACTACATGAATTCCCAGCTCATCAAGATGGAAGCCATCGTAAACGGTTATGTAGAGGGCATTGCACTGGACGTGAATGGTTATGTGAGCGAGGCGTCTGGCGCCAACATCTTTATCGTCCGCCAGGGCAAGCTGATGACACCTCCGCTGGGCAACTCCGTGCTGCCAGGGATCACCCGCGACGCCATTCTGACTCTTGCCGACGATATCGGCGTGACCGTGGTGGAGCAGATGATTCCGCGCGAGATGTTGTACATCGCCGACGAAGTCTTCTTCTGCGGCACGGCTTCGGAGATCACGCCGATCAGCTCCATAGACAAGATTACCGTCAACAAGGGCGTGACAGGCCCGGTAACGTTGGCTCTGCAGCGCGAGTTCTTCGGCATTGTCAACGGGACCAAGGAAGATCGCCACCACTGGTTCACCAAGGTACCTGTCAAGAACCACACGAAGCAGACAGTGGCTGTGTAAACTCACCTTCTGGTCGGCAGAGGCGCGACACCGTTGCGTCTGAAGGAAGTGGTATGCCGAGTCTTTACAGGCTTTCATCCGGTCTCTGCTAAACTCTTGCCCTTGGCGGTGCCGGTTCAGTGTTTCTACTCCTAAAACGGACAATTCTAAAGTGGTGGAGCCGAGCTCCGTGGGTCACGCTGGGGGCGCTACTGGCCACGCTATATCTCATCGGATACATCGTGATGCGTTGGTCCGAGCCTACCGGCAATCCCATCCGTTCGCTACCCACCTATACGTATTTCTTTTTGGTGACCATAACCACCGTCGGGTACGGCGACGTAGTTCCGGTGACGTGGCTAGGTCGGCTGGTGGCCGGCGGCATCGCCGTCGGCGGCATAGGCGCGGCTGCGGTGGCTCTGGGCAATGTGTTTAGTTCTATTGGAAATCTCATCAAGCGAAGAGAAAAAGGGTTTGCGAGGTCTGGCATGAAGGACCACATTGTCATTTTCGGCAACCGCGGCGCTGAGACCGCGGCGCTTATTCGGCAATTGATCGCCGACCAGCAATCCAGTGGCATGGAAGTTGTTCTGTGCTCAGAGAGCACGGAGCGGAATCCGTTCCCGGATTTCATTAGTTTTGTGCGTGGTACGCCGACCAGTAGCGATGTCATGGAAC
>DATFQZ010000341.1:0-3915 GCA_035263765.1 Candidatus Angelobacter sp.
GAAAACCGGGCCGCCGTTCAATGCCATGAACTCCTGCCCATCGAGTTGGAATGTCACAACCATGACCTTGCCTTTGGGGCCTGGACTGCCTTCCCCATAGCGGCTGATCGCTCCAATCTTTGAGTTTTTGAAAATGGAAACATAGAAATTCGCTGCCTCTTCGGCCTTGTCGTCGAACCACAAAAATGGGCTGATTTTCTGCATATTCCGTTCTCCTTCACTGTCGAAGACAGCCGAGGGCGAGGAGGCCCGCAGCTAGGAGCCAGTAGATTCCTTTCATCCTTCCAAAAAGGCCGTAGTCTCTTTCAAGAAAAGTTCCAACTGATCGTGGTGTACCCAGTGCCCGGCCTTGGCGACCTTCACCATCCGGCAATTGTGGATGGCCGTCACCCGGGGGTCGTTGTCCGGCACAGGCGCGAAGCTCTCCAGTCCCCAAAACAGAAGGGTCGGCGAAGTGATCTGGCCGTAGAGCTGCGCGCTCTCTTCCACATTAAAGATCAGCGGTGAGAATGCGCGAACGTAATTATCGAACTTCCAGCCGAGCGAACCGTCAGTATTCCAGTTGGTGCCGTGTAACGTGAGGTGCTGCGCCACTTCGTCTGAAAGGCGGGGATTAGCTTCTTTCATGCGCGCTACCGCGGCCTGGAGCGTGGGATAGTTCTTCGGCGTGCGTTTTTCGAGGCCGCGCACCGCTTCAATCCAATACCGTAGCCGGCCCGACGCCGGCCCGTAGATACGGTGCGTGGGCGGAAAGCCGATGCCCTCAATCGAGACCGCCTTCGCCACGCGCTCCGGATACGTTCCTGCGTAATGCAGGACAATCAAACCGCCGAGCGAATGGCCCACCAGCCGGATGGGAAATTCGCTGATGATGTCGAGCAGCGCCGAAAGGTCGAGCACGTGCTCCACCAAGCTGTACATCGCGCCCGGCGCCCAGGCGCTGTTGCCGTGGCCGCGCAGGTCGAGGGCGTACACGTGATAGCGCTCGCGCAGCGCCCGCGCCACCCAGTCCCAGCTGCGGGCGTGGTCCAGCCCGCCGTGCACCAGCACCAGCGCCGGCTTGCCGTCGCAGCCGTAATCCCAAAACTGAAGTTTCAAACGGTCGGAATAGAAGAAGTGGGAGATCGGTTCCATGTCGGACTTCATTCTAATAGCATGTTGTGGCACAGCCGCCCTCGGCTGTGCGTTTTTTCACCGGCGCGGGCGCCGCTGTCACACAACGATTGACGCACATCAACTGAGGACTTAGACTCTGTGACTTCCAGCAACCGCAGTCAGCAGAAGGAGGACGTCACCATGGTATCGAGCAAGATGAAGGCCCGGGTCGCCCTGATGTTGGTTTTTGGTTTCCTACAAATGGAGGCGCAAATGTTGCCCAACCCTTACGGTCCGCCGATCAGCCTGGAGAGCGCGAAGAAAGCCGCGGCAGCCGCGCAGGCGGAAGCGGTCAAGAACAACTGGAAGATGGCCGTGGCCGTCGTCGATCCCAACGGTACATTGATCTACTACGAGAAGGCTGACAACACACAGCTCGGCAGCGCCAAAGTGGCCGTTGACAAAGCGCGGTCGGCGGCGTTGTACAAGCGCCCTACAAAGGCCTTTCAGGATGGGCTGGCGGCGGGCGGTGCCGGCTTGCGAATTCTAAGCCTGGAAGGCGCGGTGCCGGTAGAAGGTGGAGTGCCCATCATTTCTGACGGCAAGATCATCGGCGCCATTGGAGTCTCCGGCGCCAACAGCGACCAGGATGGCCAATGCGCCAATGCTGGGGCTGGGGTGATCAAATAAGGCTCATGCAGCAGCGGCGCCGACGCAGATTCGCTCCGAAGAACGCAGATGGATTGCCGCGAATCAACGCGAAAGCACACGAATTAACAAGGATTCGAGGTGATTCTTGTGATTCGTGTTCATTCGCGGCCAACTCCTGCCCGCCTTTTTCGCAATGTGACGTCGAATGCCGTGCCTGAGATCCCGGAAAAGTCTTTAAGATAAAGCCTGAGGATCCCTGACACTTGCTCGCCTCGGTTATCGTACTTCTCGGTTCTCTGGCTGTTGTGGCGCTGGTTCAATTCTTCTGCGCCCGGGCAGACACGCGCAAATTTCCCCCGCCGGGAAGCTTGATTAAGGTTCCTGGCGGCGAGATCCACGTTCGTAAGGCTGGCGCCGGACGGCCCGCGGTTGTGCTGGAAGCCGGCATTGCCGCATCTTCCTTGAACTGGAGCCTCCTGCAACCGCAGCTTGCGGGATTTACGACGACGTACAGCTATGATCGCGCGGGCTTCGGCTGGAGCACTTCTGAGAGCCGGCAATGCACGTTGGCCAGGATGAGCGACGATCTGCACAACCTGGTAACCGCCCTCGGCGTTCCCCGGCCGTACATCGTGGTGGCACATTCTTTCGGGGCATACATCGTCACAGCTTTCGCACAGCGTTACGGGGAAGAGCTTGCCGGTGTGGTTCTGGTGGATCCGATTACCCCGGAAGAGTGGATCAAGCCCGATCGCGAGCAGCGCTGGAAGCTCCGCGGGGGTGTGTGGTTTTCGCGTGCGGGCGGTGTGCTGGCGTCGCTTGGCGTGGTGCGCGCGTGCTTGTGGCTGCTGCAGCGCGGCAGCAGGGAAGCGCCACGTGGCGTCTTGCGGATGTTTGGCAAGGAAGCCACGGTGACCGTGGAGCGCATTCTGCGCGAGCTGGCCAAATTGCCACCGGACGTCGTGCGCGTGATCCGCGCGCGCTGGAGTACGCCCAAGTTCTTCTGGACCATGGCTGCTTATATTCGCGCGCTGCCGGCTTGTGCCACTGAACTCAAGGGCTGCGTGATTCCGTTTCAAGTGCCGGTGACTGTACTGTCCGGGGCGCACCAGCCGCCGGCTCGTCTCGAGGAACATGCGGCCATCGCGGCCCATTCGCAGCGCGGAAAACAAGTGATTGCCGACAAGGGCGCCCACTGGGTGCACCTGGACCAGCCGGAGTTGGTGGTTCAGGCCGTTCGGGAATTAGCGGAGGTAATCAGGGAACGCGGCCCGTTTCAAGCCAGAGCGGACCTTGCTCCTCAGCGTTCCTCCTGAAATCTCGATCCCGCATAGCGGGAGAGAGATCCATATGGCAGCGATGGACCTAAGGGGTGACGACTCATGACCAGCGCAACGTAACAAAATTACCCGGGATTACGGTATCGAAGAGCGTATGGATCCCTCTCCCGCTATGCGGGATCGGGATTTCAGAAAAAAGCCTTAGCCGGAAATTGCCTTTCGTCATCGCGGCGGTCCAATCCCCCATCCTTTACAATGCTAACTTCGGAGCCCACGGATGAAGAAGGTCGTCGAGCGCGAACGGAACAAGAATTACTACCGCGTGTTCCATGTCCCCATTTGGATATGGGCGTTCTGGATTCTGCCCGGCCATCTGACGGCTGATCTTTACGCGCATGGCCCCGACCGTCGGCATTGGGTGTGGCTGGCCATAGTGATGGCGGTCTGCGCCTGGCGCGGATTTGCCGGACGACTGCCCGGCGTCGAGCCTCGCCCGTACATCACGCATTACGGGGAAGAGAAGCCGAACCTCTGGTATCGCGTGATCTGCTACACCACCGCCTGGATTGATCTTCTCGTGCCGTTCACCATCAACCTGATCGGGCTGGTCACCAATTTCCTTACCGGGCGATGGGTGATCAACTCTCTCTACGTGAAGCTCTACTACGTTCTGGCTGCCGTCGTCTTGCTGGCGACAGTACTGGACATCACGCCGCGGGCGCGCCGCTCCACGCGCGGTGAAGGCGCGGAAAAAGGCTGGTTCTACGTCGCCGTCTGGATGGTCGTCCCCACGCAGCTTGCCAGTTGGGCCATGTGGCGCCTGGGACGCTTCTTTGATCTCTCCGCGACGAGTCTCGACCACCTGCGCCTGGCCACATTTGCCATCGTC
>DATFQZ010000342.1:0-2670 GCA_035263765.1 Candidatus Angelobacter sp.
GATGCGCGGAGCAGGACCGGCGTAGAGAGCCGAGAGGGCGGTCGAATCGCCGGCAAGTACGGCGGCAGACCAGAGACCGTAGGGAACAAAGTTGGTGCCCACCACCTGGCACGGTGATGGTAAGGCGGCGAAAACCAGGAAGAGAAGAAGCGAGAGCCAGCGCAAAGGAAGGACCTCGATGCTCAGAATAGCATGAGGGGTGGGCTCAAAATCGAAATGCATGGAGAGGTGAAAGTCCTTGGCCCGTAAGACCCCTCAGGGCAAGTAGGATGCCTGTGCCACTTCTTGCCGATTACGCATTACGGATTATTTCTTGGAGGCGGCGAGGCAGTCGTTGCAGATGCCGCCGACTTCGGTGCGCGAGACGGTGACCTGCATGTCGAAGTCGCGGGCGATCTGTTCCTTGAGTTGCTCGTAAAGGCGGGACTCGAATTCGCGGACCTTGCCGCAGCGCAGGCAGGCTACGTGGATGTGGTCGCGTGGGCCATGGGTTTCGTAGTAGTGGCGGTCGCCGCGAAGGTGGAGAAGGTCGAGTTCGTCGATGAGCCCTTCTTTCTTGAGGAGGTCGATGGTGCGATAGACGGTGACCAGGTGCACGGCGGAGTCAATTTTCTGCGCGCGGGCGAGGATCTGGTCGACATCAAGATGCTGCTCGGCGTTGTCCATGACTTCCAGGATGACGCGGCGCTGGCGAGTGAGGCGGATGCCCTTCTCGCGCAGAGTTTTCTGGAGGCGGCCGGTGGTTTCGGCAGTATTGAGGCGTTCGCCGGAAGAGACACGATGGGAAGGGGCGGAAGACATGAGCGAATACCGAACGGATAGTTTAGCAGAAGTGGCTTGTGGCCAGCGACCGGTGGTCAGTAAAGAGGGAAAGGACTGACGCAGAGGTCGCGGAGGAATGCGGAAGACGCAGAGAGAAGAAAAAAACCGTATCCTCAAATCTCCGCAACAAGCGTTTGGGGAAAGTGGTGATTGGTGTAGGATATGCGTCAAGATTACGGCCCTTCTATTTGGCGGGGGCGAGATGCGTTTCAAGTTTTCCCAGTTCCTTCTCCCTGGCCTGGCAATCGCCTGTATTCTGCTCTTCCCTGACGCCAACGCCACAAGCGCTCAATTCACACGAAGTGTCAGCGGAAGTTTGACGGTCATGGTGCAAGGGCCTTCCGGGGATCCCATCGACCAAATCGCGAACGTCGAGTTAAGCAACGTGGCCGGCCAGTTCAATCAACAAGCCACGACGCGTGGTGGTCGAGTGGAATTCACGTTCCTGGGCGCCGGGAGCTTCACGCTCAGAGTTGTTTTGGCAGGATACAAAACCGCGACCGAGGAATTGCAGTTAAATGGCGGCGAGGCAAGTTTCGCCACGGTCCGGTTGCAGCCGGCGTCAGGCGTGCAACCGGCGCCCGTCCAGACCGGTCCGCCGATTCTCGCTCCGGGAGCGAAGAAAGAACTGGGCAAAGCCCTGGAAGCGATGCGCGCCGGGAGGTTGCCTGAAGCGCACAACCATCTGGAAGTGGCGTTCAGACTCGCTCCTGGAAACCCGGATGTGAATTACATTTTCGGCCTCTATTGCGCGCGTGTCGAAGATTGGACCGGCGCCAAGTCCCACTTGGAGCGGGCGCTCAACCTTTATCCCAAACACACCGGTGCGATGCTTTCCCTAGGGACCCTCTATCTTCGGGAGAACAAGGTCGCCGAGGCCGTCACCTTTTATAGGAATGCTGTGGAGATCGAACCTTCGTCGTGGCGCGCTCATGCACTGCTGGCGGATGCACTCCTGAACCAAGGCTCGCTTGATGAAGGGCTATCCGAGGCAGAGCGCGCTGCGGAGCTGGGATCGGGGCAGGGAGCGATCCTTCAACCACTGCTTGCCCAGGCGCTTGCCAAGCACGGTTATATGCAACGCGCGGCACTGGTTCTGCAAGGCTATTTGCAGAGCCACCCCACGGACAAAGCGGCGGCACAGCAACTCGCCGAATTGCAAACGGCGCCCGAAGCAACTGCCGGCAGCGACTCTAAAGGACAGGTAGATGCCGCGCTCCCATTATCGCCGGCGCTTACCAAGCTGGCTTTTCTCCCCCCACCTTCAGCCTGGATGCCTCCGGACGTAGATGAAAACGTTCCACCGGTTGAACCGGGCGTGAGTTGCGCCCTCGAGCAAGTCCTGGAATCGGCGGGAAAGCGCGTGCAGGAATTTGTCAGCGATGTGGACCGCTTCACAGCCACGGAATCCATCACACACGAGAGCATCAATAAATGGGGATTTGCCTCGCAACCGGAAAAATTCAAATTTGATTATCTGGTGTCCATCCGGGAGATAGGCCCGAGATTGCTGGATGTCGACGAATACCGGCCGCATGCTTATTCTTCGACGAGGTTTCCCGATGGGGTGGAGAGATCCGGCCTGCCAGCTTTAATGCTGATTTTTCATCCCTACTACTCGGGAAACTTCGACATGGTTTGCGAGGGCTTGGCGCGATGGAATGGCAGATCTGCCTGGCAGGTGCACTTTCGGCAAAGGGACGACCGCCCTAACACGATACGCAGTTACCGGCTTGGTGCAAACGGGGCCAGCTTTATGGCGGATTTAAAGGGACGAGCGTGGATTGCCGCCGACAGTTTTCAAATCGTTCGCTTAGAAACGGATCTGGTAGCGCCTCTGCCGCAGAT